>CAZAYB010000253.1:0-1736 GCA_964489215.1 uncultured Pirellulales bacterium | reverse complement strand
TATATATGACATTGAAGGTAATCAGATACTTGATATGTTTCCGGGCTGGGCGGTGAGCGGAATTGGACACTGCCATCCGAAGGTTACCGAGGCGATATGCAGGCAGGCTAAGGAGCTTTTGCATATAGACAATACTTTCTATATTCCTGCTCAGGGTATTCTTTCCGAGATGTTAAGCGAGCGCGGTTTCGGCGGGAAGTGCTTTTTCTGCAACAGCGGAGCTGAGGCAGTCGAGGCGGCTTTGAAAGTTGCCAGGCTTCACACGAGCAAGGACAAGTATAAAATAATTACGGCAGAAGGCAGTTTTCACGGCAGGACTTTCGGGGCTGTTACAGCTACGGCGCAGGCCGGCAAGCATGACGGTTTTCTTCCTTTGGTGCCGGGTTTTGAATATGTTCCTTTTAATGATTCTGATGCGCTTAAAAAGACGTTCAGTGATGAAGTTGCGGCAGTGATGTTAGAGCCGATTCAGGGTGAGGGGGGAGTCAACCAGGCCAGCGAAGAGTATATTATGACGGTTCGGGAGCTTTGTGATGCCAATGGTGCAGTTATGATACTTGATGAGGTTCAGACCGGTATGGGCAGGACGGGCAAGTGGTTCGGGTATCAGCATTATGACATTGAGCCAGATATAATTACACTTGCTAAATCTCTTGGCGGCGGGGTTCCGATTGGTGCTATTATGGCTAAGCCGGGTGTGGCAGATTCCATGAAGCCTGGTACTCATGCGTCCACTTACGGCGGTAATCCATTGGTATGTTCGGCAGGTATTGGTGTTATAGAGGCGATAGAGGAAGGTAATCTTCTGGAGAATGCTCAAAAGATGGGAGAATATGCCAGGGGCAAGCTCGAGGAGCTTAAGAACAGGCATTCTATAATAGACCATGTAAGGGGTTTGGGTCTTATGATAGGAATCGCTCTGAACGGCCCTGGCGGTGATATTGTAAACAAATGTCTTGAAAAGAATCTTCGGATCAACTGCACTCAGTCTACAGTTATTCGTTTTATGCCTTCGATGACGGTTACAGCTGATGAGATTGACAAGGCGGTTGAAATATTTGACGAAGTTTTAAGTGAAGCGGGGTAATGATGAAACATTTTTTCTCAATCGACGGGTGTTCATCCAGTGAGCTTACTGAGCTGATTGAATTGAGCATCAGTCTTAAGAAGGTTTACAAGTCCGGGGGGAGGGATCTTTGCTTGCCGGGCAAGGTTTTAGCGATGGTTTTTGAGAAGGCATCTCTGAGGACACGTATAAGTTTTCAGACGGCCATGACAGACCTTGGAGGTACTGCAATTTATCTTAAGCCCGAGGATATAGGAATAATCGGCAAGCGTGAGCCAGCGAAGGATATGGCGAGGGTATTCAGCAGATACGTTGACGGTATTATGGCCAGGACTTATTCTCATGAGACTATACTTGAGCTTGGTAAGTATGCCAGTGTTCCGGTGATAAACGCTTTGAGCGATTTTTCGCATCCCTGTCAGGCTATGGCGGATATAATGACGATAAAAGAGCATTTAGGCAAGCTTGAGGGGCTTAAGATAGCCTATGTTGGTGACGGTAATAACGTTGCCAGATCTCTGGCTTATTCATGCGCGAAGTTTGAGATGCATCTTGATATTGCCAGCCCGGAAGGTTATAAGCTCGACGAGGAGAGTATCGACAGGGCAAACGGCATACGCCAGGGCAGTGTAAGGCAGCTTAGCGATCCCTGCCAGGCGGTTGAAGGGGC
>CAZAYB010000252.1:0-1946 GCA_964489215.1 uncultured Pirellulales bacterium | reverse complement strand
AATGCACCCAAATTTCCATAAGTATAGGATATTATACATGTTAGCTTTCGTTTTTGGTCAGATTATTTCACCATCAAAATACTTTTGGGCCCCTAAGCCCCTTTTGCTCCGTCGCGTCGGCGTCGACCCTCACCCAAAAGCGGGGTTGGCGACGATGCGTAAGGGGCAAAAGGGGCGACTGCCCCAATCTGCTCCAGAGCGGAGGCAAAGATTTTACCTTTTTTAACCCACAAATTATCCCGAAGAGCCAATTTTTAACCGCACCAGCTGTAACCTGCAGGACCGAAATCCGCCTCATAATACCACGAAACCGCTCGGCCGGGAGCAACTGCATCATCAACTTTCTCAACATCCTCATCGGTAATCGCAACATCTGCGGCACCAAGATTATCTTCAAGCTGTTCCATCGTTCTTGGACCAATAATTGGGCTCGTAATGCCGGGCCTGGTCATACACCATGCAAGTGAAAACTGGCTGACCGTACATCCCTTATCCGCTGCAATCTTCTCAATTTTCTCCAGAGCGTCAAATCCAGCTTCGGTAAACAAACCTCTCTGCGGCTCATCTCGATTTTCATAACGTACCTTCTTTTCCAGAGTCTTGTCACGTTTATACTTACCGGTAAGAAAACCTCCCGCAAGAGGGGACCACGGAATAAGAGCCGTACCGTAGCTGATAGCCATCGGAACAAGCTCACGCTCTATACGCCGATCCATAATATGATAAGGAGGCTGTTCACAGATATAACGGTTCAAACCCATCTCCTTGGATATCCAGATAGACTCAATAAGTTCCCATGCCGCAAAAGTACTGGTGCCGATATAACGAACCTTACCTGCCCTGATCAGATCATCAAAAGCCTTGAGAGTCTCGTCCTGGGGCATATCAGCAATACTCGGCCTGTGAATCTGGTAAAGATCGATATGATCGGTACCAAGCCGCTTCAAAGATGCCTCGCACTGCTGCATTATATGACGTCTGCTCGCCCCTCCGGCATTGGGGTCATCGTCATCCATTGTGCCGAAAACCTTCGTCGCAAGAACAATCCTGTCCCGCTTACCCTTAATCGCCTTTCCAACATAAGTTTCACTAACCCCTCTGCTGTAAACATTCGCTGTATCAAAAAAATTGACACCTTCATCAAATGCCCTGTTCATAATCCGAACAGATTCATCTTCTTCTGTTTTCATGCCGAAATTCATACACCCAAGGCACAGGGAACTAACCTTTACTCCCGTTCTGCCAAGCAGCCTGTATTCCATCTTTACACCCCTTACTAAATTGTTTTGCCTTTAGTTTCCATCACCTCTACAGTGCTCGCCTGAGGTCCTTTATCCCCCTGCTCAAAAACAAATCGAACACCGGTACCGACTTTGACTCTGTCAAAATCTCCGTTTACCACACTGTTTTTGTGAAAATATATTTCATCTCCCGTATCAACAGTACGAAGAAACCCGTAACCATCCTCATCAAACTTCTTCGAAACCGTTGCCATTGCCTGCTGCTGAGGATGAAGCTTTACGTGACCATGCTGCTTGTCGGTAACTTTTTTAACCTGTTTCTCTGCTGAATCAAACACTTTTTTAACGACCACCTGGAGCGGGTCATGCATATCCCCTTTTCCCGCTTCCTGCTTAGCGACTACTTCATGGCCGCCAGCTATAGTAATATCCACACGCACCCGAAACGGATTACCCGAACTTTGGTGCCGCTGAGGCCTTTCAACAACAACCCTGCAGCTGTTTATATGGTCACAAAATCTTTCAAGACTCTCAATTCTATCATGAATCTGACCCTCAACCATTGGATCTTTCTCTATATCTTTAAAGGATAACTGCAATGGTAACTGCACAATAAACTCCTTTCATTAATTATCTATAACTGCTTTTACTGATCCTTTAGCATACTCTTCAAAACTTCCTCAAGCTTATCAAGCTCATCGGCCG
>CAZAYB010000251.1:0-2334 GCA_964489215.1 uncultured Pirellulales bacterium | reverse complement strand
TTCTGCAATGTTGCCAGGGGCAATGAGAAGGGAGATGTTGAGAATCTCGCAAAGCGAAGTGAAAGGCAGTTTTTCTCTCCTATTCCGCATATATCCAGCATTGAAGAACTAAATGAGAAACTTCTTGTTGATTGTGGCAAAGAGCTTGACAGAAAAGCACCTGCTCCGCATACGGGCAAAACCATGGGCGATCTATTCGAGCAAGAAAGACATGATCTTTATGAACTCCCACCAGAGAAGTTCGAAGCTTGCAGAAGGATATCTACATTCCCCGACAAACATCTTCTGGTCAGAGTTGATACGAACAGATATTCTATTCCCACTGAATACGCTTTCAGGTCTTGTCAGATTAAAGTATTCGTAGACAAAGTAGACATTTACTTCGCAGATGAGCTCATCGCATCGCACAGGAAATGTTACCTGAAAGAGCAGTATATCCTCGATCCTATGCATTATATCAAGCTTTTAGAGCGAAAACCCGGCAGTCTTGATAATGCAAGAGCATTTAAGGGTCAGCCTTGGGGCGATGATTTTGAGTTTATGCGACGAGAGTTGGAATATCGTTACGGCAGCGAAGGAACAGGCAAATATATAAATATACTACTGCTGTTTTCAGAGTATCCTGAAAGCCAGGTCAAGGAAGCAGTAAGTATCTGTGTAAAGTGCAGGGCTTTCAGTGATGAGGCTGTGTCAAGTTTTTTGCGGAATGACTGTCATCTGGATCTTAGCAGCAATACGGTCCTTGTCAACAAGGGGGACGGTAAATGCAATCTCAGTGTTTATGACAGCTTAAGCAGGCAGGGGTGTTTTGTATGAAAGATGAAAGAGTATTGCTGAAGAGCTATCTTAAAACATTGAAGTTGCCGACCATTACCAGGGAGTATCAGGCTATAGCAAGGGCTTCAGCTAAGGGTAATGAGCCGTACGAAACTTATCTGCAAAGGTTAGCCGAGATCGAAGTTCAGCACAGGCAAAGTCAGGCAATCGCCAGAAGACTCAAGCAGGCAAACTTCCCTATGATCAAAGAACTTAGCGAATTCGATTTTAAATCCGTCCCGCAGATCAATAAGAAGCAGATCATAGATATTTCGATGTGCGGGTTTATTGACAAACGCAGCAATGTAGTTTTTACGGGCCCTCCGGGCGTTGGCAAAAGTCATCTGACAATAGCCGTCGGCAGAGAAGCTTGCAGGCGTGGGTATAAGGTGAGATTCTTTACTGCTGCCGAACTTGTTAATACCTACATCGAAGCCAGACAGGAAAGAACCGTTCTCAGACTTGAAGGCCATATCAAGAAATGCGACCTGATCATAGTTGATGAACTTGGATATGTGCCGTTTGACCGTATTGGAGCAGAACATTTGTTCGGTTTTTTCAGCCAGTGTTATGAGCAGACGAGTTTGATCGTGACGACCAATTTACCGTTCGCTGAATGGCCACAGGTATTTGGAGATGATGAGAGATTAGCCGGTGCCTTGCTGGATCGGTTAACCCATCATGTCCACGTAGTAGAAATAATAGCTAAAAGCTTCCGGCTTAATTCGAGCTTGAAGAGTAAAAAAAGATCAGAACAATAGAAGCGTTATAGTAATCGAAAGAAATTCATGTTGACAACGTCAGAAATGACGTTATTTTATTAACAAAGGTGGCTCAAAATTCGATGCTCAACTGGCTCTCTTTTAAATGCTCATCACCACGGACGGCAATGAAAGGTATATTGCGATAAATACGGTTTCCACCATGTTTTCAAGATTAGTCAAAAAAGCGGGCCTGAAAGTTCCCAAAGGAACAGGTTTCTATACTTTGCGCAGAACCGCTGCGACGTTGGCGGCCCGGTCTGGTGACCCGTTTGCGGTACAAAGACTTCTTGGCCATGCCGACCTCAAAATGGCATCGAGATATGTTCAGGATGTTTCGAAGCAAACAGATCGAGTGGTCAAAAGTGTTAAAAATTTGATAATATAAATCCTGAGTCATTAATTTAACCCTATATTATAGAGTTGTTTATGTAAAATAAGACTTTGTTTGCATTTTTTACTCCCAAACTTCTTGACTTTTTGGGTGTTGGTGTTAAAATTGTCAGAATGCTAAAAAGGTACTTACATGAAATAGTCAAGAAGTTTGCTTTTGCCGACCAAAAAATGGCTTTTGTGTCGGGGCCTCGTCAATGTGGTAAAACGACACTTGGGCAAATGTTAGCCCATGAACGCAAGGTCAGTGAATATTATAATTGGGATGACATAGAATTTCGCAGAGTCTGGACAAAGTCTCCTCAATCCATAATTACTCATACATCCAGGAATCCTTTAGTTATTCTGGATGAAATACATAAAG
>CAZAYB010000250.1:0-2426 GCA_964489215.1 uncultured Pirellulales bacterium | reverse complement strand
ACAACGCCGAACCAAAAGGCCGTTGTCGCATTTGGGTATTTTCTGTTTGGCTGCATCTCTTCTTACGGTATCTATAGAGTTGTAACCGAGCCATGGGCGGGCAAGTCCCTTTAAAAAAGTACCCGGTTTATACCCGGCAGCAAAATTTCCTTTTTTATTTGTGATCCAGGCTTTTTTATCAGTATCTGCTATGATAAATTCATCAGCCAGTTCAATTCTTATCCAGGCGGGATGCTTTTCGGATGCGCTTAAAACGAAAGGTAGACAGCCTTTACCTTTAACGGGTTTGCCTTTATATTTGCCTGTAACTGTGAAGTATGTCCACCCGCGTTTGTGCATAGGAGTCCGCAGGTCATGAATTTTGCTGTCTTCAGGCCAGAAAGCTTTGAAATGACATGGGTCGGTATTGTTATATTCATATATAGTTTCAAAATCTGGCGTATCCTCAAAACGGTGGTCATTTTTTGTCAGCAATAAGCCGCTTTGTTCGCATCTTTCGTTTTCCATTTCAGTAAGCTCGGGCTGATGATCTGCTATGAACGCTGCCATTGCCGGGGCATCGGTCGGCATTTCGAGGAAACCGCCTAACCTTTCATTCAGAACATATACGGTGTGGTTGCCGGGATTGTAGTAAAAATTGGCGTTTTCATTTTGAAGCCAACTGCAAAGTCTTGTTTTCATTTTCGTATCCCATCTCTGCATTCTCAGCAACATCGGCCCATCAACACCCTTGGGGAAATAACACCATTTTTCGTATGCACCTTTAGTAAGACTTCCCCATTTTTGCTCTTCGTTACGTGCCTGTATAACATAGTGAACACTGTTTACCCCCTCCCGCAGCAGAACAGAATCTTCAGGCATTTTGACCATGGTCGCGGCCGCTGCGATTACGATACCGGCTGCGGCAACAGCAGCAGCTTTCTTGCTTGTCAAGGCTGCTATTCCTTCAGCTGCGAAAGAGCTTTCGAGAGATGAGGATGCCACGGTAACATCAGCAGCAGCAGATGATTCCTGTACAGTAGCTTTTCCAAATAAAGTTATGACGGCAATAATGGGCACGGTTTTTATGCCGCGTCTTATCAGCTTTTTTTTCAGTGAGTGTTTGGCTCTTACGAAAAGAACTCTGCTGTTAAGTTCACTGCATCCTATACTCTCAGAAATATGTTTATAAGGCATATCCTCGAAGCATCTCATCGATATAACTGCACGGTACTTTTTGGTAAGGCCGGCAATGCACTCGGATATAATTCTGGCAGTTTCTTTCCGGTCCAGTTCCTGCGAGGAAATTTGGCTTACTGCTCCTATTTCGACACCCAGATTTTCAGTTAACTGTTCAAATGAAACATCGCTTTTTTTCTTCTTTTCTTTTCTGTAGTGCTGATTGACTTTGTTGGTAGCTATTCGATATATCCAGGGCCTGAAACAATTGTGATCTCTCAAATCACACAAGGAAGACACCATTTGTATCAGGGTCTCCTGAGTCAAATCCTCGGCAAGGTCTCGATTCAAGGTAACACGAAACAAAAAGGCCTTAATCGAAGGTGTGACCATCTCTGCCAGCTTATCCATTTCCTGTTTACCGCCCTTAGCGGCTGTTTCAATTAATTTTAAGTCTATTGCATCCATTTTATTCTCCTATAAAGTCTATTTTTAAGGACGTTTAAAAGAAATGGATGTTACATATTTTTTGTTTTTTTTCTTAAATTCAAGTAAAATCAGTTTGTAAGGGCATAAAAAAGCACATTTATGCCCATTTTTACTGCTTTTTCGTGTTTTTCTTTTACATTGAAGAACCGCCCGATCCAGCCGCAATGAATGTCAGTACTGCTCAGAAATGCGCAAAGTCTGCCTTTGATAAATACGCCGAAAGCGGGATGATTTACTCCCTGAATATAGGGAAGTCCTTCATCCAAATCGAACACGTTATGAAAGACTGTGTGTTCATTTTTAATTTCTCTGAAGTCAGTTCCGAAAAGCTCGGTTAGCAGCTCATGAGAGCTTTGGAAGAAAAAATCTTCCTTATGCCTTAAAACACAGTCATCGAGCAGAACAAATCCGCCTTTTTCGATATATCTTTTCAGGTTCCCCTTATCCTGTTGTGACAGCTTATAATGCCTGCTGCCTGTTATGAAGACAAAAGGATAAGTATAACTTGTGGGAAAATTTTCGAAATCCACTATGGCGTTGAACTCCTCGGGCTTACCCCATCGCCGATACGCTTTTTGCAGTTTGACTTTGCACTGGAAAATACGGGAAAATTCTTTCAGCAGATTCTGTTCACCTTCGGGAAAAATGTTCCATTCATCAGGGGGAGGTGTTTGGTATTTTACTCGCGGTATCAACAAATCGTAGTCATCTAAGTCCCTTTTTTTTGCTATTGAAAGGCTGTTTGAAAAGACCGATGCGAATGAGCCGAGGGTAATAAC
>CAZAYB010000249.1:0-2665 GCA_964489215.1 uncultured Pirellulales bacterium | reverse complement strand
GGTATTATCAATACATTTAAGCTGATAACTGTTTTTGGAAGCGGAGATGTAAAGATGCTTTCGGGAGGTATTTCGGAGGCACTTATAACGACGAAGTTCGGGCTTATTGTTGCGATACCTGCGCTTCTTCTTCATGCGTTTTTGTCTCGTAAGGCCAAGGGAATAATAAACCGTATGGAAAAGGCTGCAGTAGCATTTGTGAACCAGGTTACAAAGACCCCTTGGCGCAAGAACGGTAAGCAGAGCGGTGATGGGTTAAGCGCAGAGCAGTATGAGGAGATTCTTCGGAGTATCAAGGGGGGTATGCGTATAGAAGAAGTTGGCGGTTTAGGCGGTGTAGTTTCGCAGGACAGATATTCGAGCGATACGGCAGGGTCTGTGATGGATGATAAGGTTGTCAGTATTGGTAAAAAGGCTACAGTCGGGGAGGCAATCGGGAAGATAAGATCGGGCAATCTGGGCAGAGAGATAGATAATATTTTCGTAGTTGATGACAGCGGTAAATATGCTGGTAATGTTCCTGTTCGGAGGCTTTTAACTGTTCCTGAGCAGGCTTATATAGACAGTCTTGCAGAGGCTAATCCCCATTTTGTTCGGGTTGACACAAACCGCAGGGAAGTTGAAGACATGTTCAAAAAATATGACATGGTAAATATTCCGGTTGTTGATCATAAAGGTCAGCTTGTGGGCAGTGTCAGCAGGGGCGGCAACGGTGATGTTAAGAGCAGGGGCGGCAATGGTGACGGTAAGTCGGGCAAGGTTAAGATTGGCGGAGAGATTAAATGAGTGAAGTTCTGGTTCAGATGAGGGAGCTTTGGGACCAGGCTCTTGCAATATGGCTTTCGGGCGGCTGGGCTATGATCGCTATAGCAGTTGTTGCTTTGGTGATGTTCAGTCTGGGGATGGATGTTTATCTTCGTCTTGCGGGTAAGGGATTCGGCATTCGTGAGAAGAAGTGGCGGCGTTGGATAGACAATCCCCAGGAGCGTAAGGGCAATATCGGCAGGATTATCGAATTTGTTATGAGCGGTAAGACGATGAAAGAGGTTACGGATCTTTTCGATGAGCTTACGAAGGTTGAGCTTGCTCCTTTTTCCCGTGAACTTAAGATAATGAAGATATGCGTAAGTGCGGCTCCTTTGCTTGGTTTGCTTGGTACGGTTACCGGTATGCTGGCGACATTTGCGGCTCTTGCATCAGGTTCGGGGGGGGATAAGACAATGGGTCTTGTTGCAGAGGGTATTTCGGAGGCACTTGTGACTACGATGACCGGTCTTGTTATAGCTTTGCCGGGCCTGTTTTTTCAGTATCTGCTTGTTCGCAAGTATGAAAGTTATAAGGCTTTTCTTGCGAGGCTTCAGACAGTTTGCACTCAGGCGGTTTATAAGAAGCAGCTTGCGGGAGAGTTTAAGGGCGGTTCTTTTGCGGCTTAGTTTTTTAAGAGAAGTAACTTTTGCGGATTGTATTAGAGACGAAAGGTAAAAGATGGGACGTTTCAGACAGAGCGGTTCGGATGAAGGCGGTGAAGGCGGGATTGATATATCTCCTTTGATGGACTGCGTTTTTATTCTTTTGATATTCTTTATTGTAACGACAACTTTTGTCGAGGAGACGGGAGTTGAGGTTGATAAGCCCCAGGCAGCCAGTGCTGTTCAGCTTGAGAAGACGAGTATTTTGATAGCACTTACTCAGAAAGGCGAGGTTGTTTACGGGGGCAGGGAGATAGGTTTGAGCGGCGTACGTCCTTTGGTAAAGCGTATGCTTCAGAAGGAGGATGTTCCAGTTATTATCCAGGCGGATACAGCGGTTCAGTCTGGTTTGCTTGTTCGTGTTATTGACGAGGCTAAGTTAGCCGGTGCACAGAAGGTTAGTGTTGCGACTCGTAAGTCCAGCAGTTAGGTTGATTTGCTTTGGAAAAGAAACGTAATATACTTTTTATAGCAGGCTCTTTTTTTCGCAGGTTTTTTGCTCTTGTCGGAGCTGTTTGTCTGACTCTTGTTTTTTTTCTTGTACTGCCATTGATGCAGACATTGACCAAGCCCCCGGCGAACGATCTTATAGTTTCGAGTGTTGATACGGCTTTGCTTGATGCTCCTGAGCCTCCAGCGGAGCCTGAGCCTGAGGAAGAGCCTGAGCCTGAGGAGTAGCCACCTGAGCTTACTGAGGCCCCAGCTCCGCTTGATTTAAGTCAGCTTGAGCTTGCATTGAATCCTGGTTTCAGCGACGGTATGCTTGGGGGAGATTTCGCGGTGAATCTTAATACAGTTGTTTCGAAGAACAAGGATGTTGACGCATTGTTTTCTCTTGCGGAGCTTGACCAGAAGCCTCGAGTTATTTATCAGCCTGGTCCGACACTTTCCAGAGAGATTCGGGAGAAGGCACCAGGTAAGGTGTATATTGTTTTTATAGTTGACAAAGACGGGAGGGTTGTTAAGCCTAAGGTTCAAAAGTCGAGCGATCCTGTATTTGAGAAATCCGCTTTGCGTGCGGTTATGAAGTGGAAGTTTGAGCCTGGCAAGCGCAGCGGCAAGCCGGTTCGTTTTCGTATGCGTGTTCCGATCACTTTTCCAAAGACTATTTAGTTTACGGCTTCTTATCTGTTTTTTGTGAATGTAATTTTTAGAAAGGATATAAATTTGTTTTACAAAAGGTTTATATATCTGGC
>CAZAYB010000248.1:0-2750 GCA_964489215.1 uncultured Pirellulales bacterium | reverse complement strand
ACACAGCACTTACCCATACCGCGGGCAACAACAGCAGCGTGACTTGTCATTCCGCCTCGAGCGGTCAAAATACCTTCTGCTGCATCCATACCGCCGATATCTTCGGGACTTGTCTCTATCCTGACGAGAATAACCTTCTTGCCTTTATCTCTCCACTGCTCTGCAGTATCAGCTGTAAAGACAGCCTGTCCAACGGCGGCACCAGGTGAAGCGGGCAGACCAGAAGTAATAACAGTTCGTTTAGCCTTGCTGTCAAAGTGAGGATGCAAAAGCCTGTCAAGCTGAGCGGGCTCTACACGGGTAACTGCGGTTTTGGCCGGGATGAGCTTTTCCTTTACCATATCAACGGCAATCTTAACCGCAGCAGCGGCGGTACGTTTACCGGTACGGGTCTGAAGAATGTAAAGCTTCTTCTCCTGAATGGTAAACTCCATGTCCTGCATATCTTTATAGTGCTTTTCGAGCCTTGTCATTAAAGCAGTCAGCTCTTTGTAAGCCTTCGGCATTATCTTGTTAAGCTTTTTAAGCTCGATCGGGGTTCTGATACCTGCAACAACATCTTCGCCCTGAGCGTTCATCAGGAACTCACCATAGAATTCCTTCTTGCCGGTACTTGGGTTACGCGTAAAGCATACACCAGTTCCGCAATCTTCACCCATGTTACCAAATACCATTGCCTGGACGTTTACAGCTGTACCCAAAAGCCCTTTAATGTCATTAAGTGCCCTGTACTTTGCAGCTCTTGGATTACTCCATGAACCGAAAACCGCGTTGACTGCCAGCTTAAGCTGTTCAAAGCCGTCCTGCGGGAACATCTTACCAACTTTTTTACGGTAAACCGCTTTGTAGCCATCAACAACCTTTTTGAGCTGGTCGGCACTTAGCTCATTATCATTTTTAACCTTAGCTTTTTTCTTTGCCTTGTCGATAACCTCCTCGAAATGCTCATGATGACATCCCATAACAACATCACCGAACATATCAATAAATCTTCGGTAAATGTCCCATGCGAAACGTGCATTGCCGGTCTTTTCGATAATGCCGTCTACAACGTCATCATTGAGACCAAGGTTAAGTACCGTATCCATCATACCTGGCATAGAAACGGCAGCACCGCTTCTTACGCTGACAAGCAATGGCTTGTCATGGTCGCCAAGCTTCATACCCATTGCCTTTTCGAGCTTGACAAGATTGTCCTGGATCTCTTTTTCAAGACCGGCAGGCCATTTGCCTTTTAGCCTTTCATACTCGTCGCAAACACTTGTCGCAATGGTGAATCCGGGAGGAACCGGAACGCCAAGGCTTGTCATTTCTGCAAGGTTAGCGCCCTTACCGCCGAGCAGTTCTTTCATCTTAGCACTTCCATCGGCTTTACCGTTACCGAAAAAGTAAACTCTCTTTTTTGCCGTTTTTTTGGCCATACTGTAAACTCCTTTAATCTATCATATTTATTACAAATCTTCTTCAAGCGCGCAAATCGTTTGTGAATATACGCAAACAAACAGGTGATGTCAACCTTAAAACCTTAAAAACATCAATTAATAACAGAATGTATGAATATACCAGTAAAACATATTACTGATATACAGAAATTGAACAAAATTCTAACTTCGGGCAGGTACAGCTAACTGCTAATTTGCCAAACCTACCGTATCCTTTTGGTATTTGCCCATGCACCTTTCACATCCGCAGGCATGAACAAGATTGACATGGCCGGAACCGAGAAGGCTCCTTACGTCAATCACCTTGGCCCCCTTGGCCTCGATCTGACGCTCTGCTATTTCCGAGGTATTCTTGTCTATATATCCGACAGCGTCATTAACGAAAGTAACGTTTTTTCTCCTTGCAAGCAAACCAAGTGCGGTATGCTTTACGGCTTCTTCAGTAAGAGTGCCGATAATCACGAATTCATCAGCTTTGATTTCGCTCAGTACCCTGTCTGCTCTGGGTTCTTCGAAAGGATTTGAACACCTGGTATGTAAAATGATCTGGTCGTACTGTTTTAAGACATTACGGGAAAGATCGGTGCTGCCGTCGGCAGGAAAGCTCATGCTGTTGTGCCTTACGGTGTAGCTGACCTTTTGCTGACCGGGAGTACCGGCTATACAGCAACTTCTACCGTTGGCACGGTCAACAATCATTGAAGTTGAAATGACCTTGATATTTTTTAACCTGGTCCAGGCCATTATTCGGCGAATATTAGCCAAAACCCTGCGATGATTTCGGACACAGCAACTGCCCTGCTCGGTCAGAAAATCCTTTTGGGTATTAATATCAACCAGTATCCTTCTCCTTTTGAGTGTTATAACTGGTCTTATCATATTACATTCCCTCGTTTATAACATCTTAACAGGCCGATTTTTCCAGAACTGTTTGTCAAATATGAAATGCGCAGATGTAAACATTAACCGGCTTATCATTGAATCGTCAGTAATCGAACTTGACTTAACCGCAATCACATGCAAAAATAGTAATTTTATTAAATCCCAAACTTTTACAAGGGTTTTGCAAGTATGCCTGGAAAACTGAAAAACTACCCCGATATTTCAATTGATATAAAGACCTTGTCTCGTCCGGTAAGTTTTACGAATATATTCGGACGTTGTTCGCCTGTTCATGTCGAAATTGGCTCCGGTAAAGGTACTTTTCTGGTCGCACAGGCTGGGAAACACCCTGAAATCGACTTTTTAGGCATAGAATGGGCCAATAAATATTATCGGCACGCTGTCGACCGTCTTGGAAGATGGCAA
>CAZAYB010000247.1:0-2902 GCA_964489215.1 uncultured Pirellulales bacterium | reverse complement strand
TGTTGCGGTGGGATGTGTTGTTCCCTTTGCGAAAGCTGATGTTGGAGCTATTGCAGACCATGCAGCCCGGAAAATGACTGAAGAAGGTATAGGCAAGATGTTTTGTGCGGCAGGCCTTGGCGGACGTGTCGATGCAATTATGAAGACAACGGAGTCTGCAAATAAAATCCTTGCTGTTGACGGCTGCCCTCTTAACTGTGTGAAAAACTCACTTGAACTGGCGGGCTTTAAAGAGTTTAAACACCTGCAGCTTGCTGATCTGGGGCTAAAAAAAGGCACCAGTCCTGTCACACAAGAAAATATAGAAACAGTGGTTAACAAAGGCAGGGAACTCTTGTCGAATAATTCCTGAGGAGCTGTATGAATAAAACAGTAAAAATATTAATCGTTACCGTCTTAATTGTCCTCGTATCTGCTGTCATTTGGCTAAAAGAAAAGAACGAACAAACCGTACCGGAAACTTCGACAGAGATTGAAAACAAGTCGCTATCAGATACAGCTTTAATGTCTGCTGAGACCAAAACTGAAATTAAGCAGGACTTGCCTAAGCTGATCGATCTGGGAGCAGATAAATGTGTTCCCTGTAAGATGATGGCTCCTATACTGAAAGAAATCAAAGAAGAATGTAAAGGCCGGTTGGAGGTGGTTTTTATTGATGTCTGGAAGAACCCTGATGAAGCAAAAAAATACAACATCAATATAATCCCCACTCAGATATTCTATGATGCCTCCGGCAAAGAGCTGTTTCGACATGAAGGATTTTATTCCAAAAAAGACATCCTTGAAAAATACAAGGAGCTTGGAATATATCTTCAGAAATAAAGGCATCCATCTATGCAGGAATTATTCATACAATTATCAAAGGCCGTAGAAGGAACCTGGTACATAGCTGTAAGTGCTTCCTTTGTCTGGGGTGTGCTGAGTATTTTACTTAGCCCCTGTCATCTGGCAAGTATACCTTTAATTATCGGTTTTATTGATGAACAGGGCCGTATCTCAACCAAGCGGGCTTTCTGGATATCCACTCTATTTGCGGCAGGAATTTTGATTACTATCGGAGCGATTGGAGCTGTTACCGCCGCAGCAGGTAGAATTATGGGCGATATCGGCAGATATGGCAATTACTTTGTAGCATTGATATTTTTTGTCGTGGGCTTGCATTTATTGGGCGTAATCCCGATGCCGTGGTCCGGGCCCGGACAGGTAGGAATGAAACGCAGGGGCATGCTTGCCGCTCTGATACTTGGCCTTGTATTTGGAGTTGCTTTAGGCCCTTGTACATTTGCGTATATGGCTCCGATAATTGGCTTCACTCTCAAGAAGGCTTCAGAAGGTTATGCTTTATACGGAGCATTATTACTGCTGGTTTATGGCATAGGCCATTGCTCTGTAATAGTTTTTGCCGGGACATTTACAGAGGTTGTTCAGCGGTATATGAATTGGAATGAAAAATCCAAAGGTTCCGTAATTCTAAAAAAAATATGCGGTGTACTGGCCCTTCTGGGCGGCTTATGGCTTATATATACCGCTCCCTGAGGCTTGGTAGTATTAAATTGATTACGATTTTATAATATTGTAAAAAAATATTGACAAAGCTTTTTTTATTTTCTACAATACTTCGATAGATGGCGAAGTATAGGAGATGTTCAAATGTTTGAAATAGTGAATATAACAAAAGCTCTGTCAGATGAAAATCGAATCCGTGCCCTGATGATGCTCACTGATGGTGAACTTTGTGTTTGTCAGATTATTGAGATGATGGGACTGGCTCCGTCAACCGTTTCCAAGCACATGTCAATTCTCAAACATAGCGGATTAGTCGAAACACGCAAAGAGGGACGCTGGATTTACTACAGACTTGCGGATTCTAATAAGTCTGCTGCTTTTGAGATAAATCAGTGGCTGGACAAGCACTTAAGAAAAGATTCTATCATAATTAAAGACAAAAAAAGACTTAAAAAGATCAAGAAGATGAATACTGAGCAAATTTCACAATGTTACAGGAGTTAAATATAATGAGCGACAAACTTAAGGATCTTTTTTTATGCACTGGAAATACCTGACGAAGTCAGATGGCACAAGGCTGGGCAAGGCATCTTAAGGGCAATGAAATTGAGCCGTACTCTGCGGGCATTGAGACTCACGGTCTTAATCCCAAAGCTGTAAAGGTAATGGCTGAGGCTGGTGTGGATATCTCCGGTCACCGTTCCAAACATCTGGATGAGCTCAAGGATGTTGATTTTGATTATGTTGTAACGGTATGCGGCCATGCCAATGAAAACTGTCCGGTTTTTCCTCGAAAAACAAAGATTATACATGCGGGTTTTGACGATCCGCCTAAACTTGCCTTAAAAACTAAAACAGAACAGGAAGCTTTGAATTGTTATCGCAAAGTAAGAGATCAGATAAAAGAATTCGTGCAAAAACTACCTGAATTTTTCCATAAATAATGAAAGGTAACTATATGTCTGAGAATACAGAAAAACTTAACACCAAAAGCATGAATATTTTTGAGAGGTATTTGACAATCTGGGTCGGATTGTGCATTGTGGCCGGTATTGCACTTGGCAAATTTGCGCCAGGCCTGGCTGAAAGTCTTGACGGAATGGCAATATATATCAATAACGCTCCGGTGGTTTCTATTCCGATTGCGATATGTCTGTTTTTTATGATGTACCCAATCATGGTTAAAATTGATTTTACCGAGGTTATTAAAGCTGGTAAAAGCTTCAAACCTGTTGGACTTACATTGTTTGTCAATTGGGCTGTTAAACCCTTTACGATGTATGCGATTTAGTTTTTATTTCTTGGAACCTTGTTCTACAATTTCATCGGCGCAGAGGCTATTTACCTTGTTAATATGCCGTTCGGACTGGTCTTACCGGTCGGTGCGGAATATGGT
>CAZAYB010000246.1:0-3073 GCA_964489215.1 uncultured Pirellulales bacterium | reverse complement strand
AAAAAGAACATAAATCAGCTGAAATAAGTATAAATACTTTTGCTCTGATAATCGCTATCAGCGGCTATTTGATGCTGTAAATCTTAAAAATCTCAAATTGGAGAAAAAAATGAAGAAAATTATGACCCTGGCACTTATCACTGTTCTTATATCTATCGTTGTACCTGCAATCGGCCGAGATGATAAAAGCGCCAAACCCGGCGCACCTGATCAATATAACAAGGTTCAGCAGATTAAAAACCAGCGGCGTCAGGACGCAAGAAACCGCTTTACCGGACATTCTCAGGCACAGGCAAAAATACTCCAGAATCTCGAAAAGCAGATTCAGCAAAAGAGAAACGAACATATGGGACTCATAAACAAACTGCGTGACGCCATGGAAACTGCTCGTAAAGAAGGCGCTTCCAAAACAGTCAGTATGCTAAACGACATCATCAATGAACGCTCAGCGGTTATGAATGATGAAGTCGGCAAACTCGAGGAAAGACGTAACGAGATTAAGGAACGCATACAGCGAAGACTTAAACAGCAAGCTGATATCTCACAAAAAAATGAAAGACAAAATTAAAATCCCCGCTTTATTATAATGGAAACGTAAAACTTTTTTTCTTATAAGTTAATTGCTGACAACGATAAAACATACCTTCACGTGTTAATCGGGCCTTTCTTATGCGCCGGTGTTGACTAATGATTCCCAAACTTTTATCATAAATACCTTGATTATATTAATTCAATTGATGACAGGAATTCCATGAGCGATAAAGGTTTTGCACATCTTCATTTACATACGCAATATTCACTTTTAGACGGTGCCGTCCAGCCCGCTAAGCTGTTTGAAAGATGCAAAGAGCTTAATATGGACCAGGTCGCCATAACAGACCACGGAAATATGTTCGGGGCTATCGATTTCTATACCCAGGCTAAAAAAGCAGGTATAAAACCGATAATTGGAATTGAGGCCTACATCGCTCCGGAATCCAGATTTGATAAGCAAAAAGGAAAAATAAAGGATTCAAGCTATCATCTCATACTGCTTGCTCAGAACATTACAGGTTACAGAAACCTGTTGAAGCTCACAAGTGCAGGCTACACCGAGGGTTTTTACTACCGACCCAGAATAGATATGGAGCTTCTGGAGCAGCTAAACGAAGGTCTGATATGCACCAGTGCCTGCATAAGCGGCCAGATTGCCTCATTGCTCGCCGGTGACAACACCAAAGCCGCAGAGCAGGCAGCTGCCGGGTTTTTGAATATCTTCGGACCCGAAAGATATTACCTCGAAATACAGCACCACCACGACAGCGATATGCCGGATGTAACACCGGCGATTATAGACCTTGCAAAAAAAATGGGAGTAGGACTTGTGGCAACAAATGATGTCCATTTCCTAAATGAAGGGGACCATGTCGCTCATGATGTGCTGTGCTGCATAAGCACCGGTAAAAAATTTAACGATGAGCAGAGAATGCACTATCCGGAGGATGTATTCCTCAAAAGTTCCGACCAGATGCGTGCCCTGTTCCCCCAGGCTCCTGAGGCTTGTGACAATACCGTTGAAATAGCAAACCGTTGTGATATTGAGCTGGACCTTACCGCAACCCACGCTCCGGTTTTCCATCCGCCATCGAAAATGTCCGCCGAAGATTACCTTACAAAACTGGTTTACGAGGGAGCAAAGGAACGATACGGAAAAATTACCGACCAGATAAAGGAGCGAATTGACCGTGAACTGGAAGTGATAGAGGGCAAAGGCTTCAGCAGTTATTTTCTGATCGTCTGGGACTTTTGTAATTACGCCAGGGAAAACAAAATACCAGTAGGAGCAAGAGGAAGTGCCGTCGGAACAGTAGTAGGATATTGTTTGGGTATATGCGATATCGACCCTGTCAGGTATGACCTGCTTTTTGAACGGTTCATGGACCCTCAGAGAAACGAAATGCCTGATATCGATATTGATATATGTCAGGACAACAGGCCCAGAATACTCGAATACGTAAGAAAAAAATATGGTCAGATAGCCCAGATAATAACATTTGGAACTATGAAGGCAAGAGCGGTTATAAGGGATGTCTGCAGGGTGCTTGATGTACCGCTGGCAGAGGCGGATCGGCTGGCGAAACTTGTACCCACAGATTTGAAAATGACTCTGGATAAGGCTCTTGAAGCGGAACCGGAGCTCAGGCAGGCTTACGATTCCGATGATGTTACAAGACAGGTCATCGACATTGGAAAAAAACTTGAGGGACTGGCACGACATGCAAGTGTACATGCCTGCGGTGTCGTTATTGCCGATGAACAGCTGACAAATTATCTGCCGCTTTGCACTGTAAAAAATTCCGACGACCTCGTAACTCAGTTTGAAGGACCCACTGTCGAAAAAGTAGGGCTGTTAAAGATGGACTTCCTCGGACTTAAGACCCTTAGCATTATTAACAGGGCTGTGCAATTGGTGGAGCAGACATTCGATAAAAAAGTGGAAATTGAAAAAGTAGATATCACCGATCAAAAGGTTTACAGCGAAATATTCGCAAGCGGAAGAACCAAAGGCGTCTTCCAGTTTGAGTCCGGGGGAATGCAGGATATGCTCATGAAGTTAAAACCTGACCGCCTTGAGGACCTCATTGCCGCTAACGCTCTTTACAGGCCCGGACCAATGGCACTTATACCCGATTATATTGACCGAAAGCACGGCGGAAAATGGTCTGTCCCTCATGAGATAATGAAATCAGTACTCGAGGAAACTTTCGGTATCATGGTCTACCAGGAACAGGTTATGAGAATATGCAACCGCCTCGGGGATATACCACTGCGTGAAGCTTATACGCTTATTAAAGCTATCGGTAAGAAAAAGCACGATATAATTAAAAGAGAAAAGAAACGTTTCATCCAGGGCTGCGTTAAAAAGAACCTCCAAAAGGAACAGGCTGAGCATATCTTCGAACTTATCGAACGTTTTGCAGGCTACGGCTTCAATAAAAGCCTCGCGACCAGATATTCATTCATCGCTTATCAGACCGCTTTTCTAAAAGCTTATTACCCCGTACATTTCATGGCCGCCCTGCTCAGCTATGAA
>CAZAYB010000245.1:0-3307 GCA_964489215.1 uncultured Pirellulales bacterium | reverse complement strand
ATCATAACCTCCCTCGACCCCGCAATGATCGACCAGTTCAGAAACTATCATTGGCCAGGCAACATAAGGCAGCTAAGGAATATTGTAAGAAAAGCAATAATACTCGGAAACAGCCCCGTCCTCTCACTCGACTGCAATATATCAAAAGATAAACAGCTTCAGTCGACGCAAAGCTCTGACGATGATAATATTATGACTCTGGCCGGGATAAATCTCCAGCAGCTCGAACAGCAGGCCATCTTGGCAACTTTGAAACAAAACTGCGGAAACAGAACAAAAACGGCAAAACAACTCGGTATAAGTGACAGAACTTTAAGGGATAAAATAAAAAAATACAAAAATCCTGACTCTGAAAATACACAGTTAATAGACATTGCATAAGCAAAGTAATAAGTAATAAAGGAGCAAGCTGAATGGCAAAAGAAGATAAAAAAAAGGATGATGCTAAAAAAACTGATGATGCAAAGGATCAACAAACCCAAAAATCATCAAAATTCTCACTCATAATATACTCTGTAATCGCAGTTACCGTTATCGCCGCATCTGCAGGAGGCTTCGCTCTGGCTCAACTGCTCGCTTCTTCCCCAGAGCAGCAGCTCCAGCCGGAAGACCAGATGCCGGAACACGGAAAAAGTTTTGAGGACATATATGATGCAGGCGAAATAACAGGGAAAAGTTGGCAGTACCCTTTGGACCCTGTCGTCGCAAACCTCGATGAACCAGGGGTCACAAGATATGTAAGAGCAACAGTAATTCTCGTGCTAAGTGCAAAACTCGACCAGGCAAAAGCCGAAACATACCTTGAAACGAAAAATCTGCTTATGATTGACTGGCTCAATACATACCTTGCCGGACTAAGCCTCGAAAGAGTAAGAGGAACAAACAATCAGACCAGAATCAAAAGAGAAATAAGAGAGCATTTTAACGATCTCATTTTCCCAAACACTGAACCCTACATCGAAAAGGTCCTATTCAAGGAGTTCGCCGTACAATGACAAACCCTTTCAAGGACAAGTCACTTACAAAGGCAAAACTCAAAAAGATGATAGAGACCGCGCGCTCATACGTCGACGCAAAACCTAAGCAGTATGAATATGAGGAATATGAATGGCATGAACCCCACCACTTTAACCAGGATGAATTGGCTACCATTGAAAACTTCACAAAAAAAGTCAACCGTGAAATTGTAAAAGCTTTCGGGAACCTCGGACATGGAGAATTCCTCAGCGAAATGACTGAAATGGACCAGAAATTCGCCTCAACACTCATCGAAATAGTAAATACTGACCATCAGAATTATTACTTCCTCCCTTTCCAGGGACCTGACGAAACAGACGCCGGCTTTATCGGAGTTTCCCCCGAGTCTGCGTCAACAATCGTTGACATGATGTTAAGGGAAATTGAAAAACAGGAAAGAAAATTCCTCTCAGAGCTCGAGGAAACAATACTGATGGACGTCGCCGCCTCATTAGTAGACGCATTATCCTGTGTCTTCGAAGAAAACGAATCAAAACTTGTCCCAGGCTCTGCTTTCAAAAAAGCAACCTGGCCTGTTAGTTTCCACGGACTCGAAGACGTCGCTCTTTTCGATTTCGAAGTAAGCAGCGATCAGGGGCAGTCGGTGAATTTCTACTTTGCAATACTATCTGACATCCTGGACCCTGTAGTCGGAATAAGCACAAAAATGCCCAAAAGACCAACACAAAAGCAGATTCTCGACCTCATTATGAAATCGCTGCACAAAGCTCCGATGGAGATTACCGCAAGAATAATTTCGCAAAACATTAAATTGCAGGACCTGCTCGACCTCCAGAAAGGCGACCTGCTCGTACTAAACAAAAGAGCTGTTGAGCCAATTGAAATTTTGCTCAACAATCAGCAATGCATGTACGCATACCCTGCTGCTGCTTCAGGAAGATATGCCGTACTGATAAAGGAAATGGACAAAGGTAAATAAAGGAAAAATATATCATGGCGCAGACTCAGGAACAAACACAGGAACAGACTGAACAGGTACAGGCAAAAGAGGCACAGCTTGAAGAGCTTGACGAAAACCAACAAGCCGTTGAAGAACCAAGCCTTGATGTACTGCTGGACATTAACATGCCCATCGATGTTGTCATCGGAAAAACTGAAATCAAATTCAGAGAACTCGTTCAGCTCGGACCCGGTGCCGTATTGCCGCTTGACAAACCAATAGGTCAGCCGGCCGACCTTTACGTACAGGAAATCAAATTCGCAACTGGAGACATCGTCGTCGTCGATGGATGCTTCGCTGTAAGAATTAAAGAGATTATGGGAATGGAGCCAGACGATATTTCCGCAGACATGATAAAACAAAGCATTGACGAACAGATAGAAAACAACGAATAAAAATAAAGCTGACTTAATTTCATTATGACACAATCAAACGACACAATTGGACTGTCAGAACTTACCGTAAAACTGGCAAAGAACAGTAACCTTATATTCGCCTTTGGACTGGTCGCAATACTTGCAACATTGCTCATTCCCCTGCCGACCTTCCTGCTCGACTTAGGAATAACATGCAGCGTATCATTCGCTGTTTCTATACTCATAATTGTACTCTCAACAAATCAGCCCCTCGAACTGTCGACATTCCCATCACTTCTGCTGTTCACAACACTGTTTAGATTAAGCCTTAACGTCGCATCAACAAGATTAATCCTGACACAGGGACAGGCAGGAAACATAATCAATACATTCGGGCATTTCGTAGCCGGAGGAAGCCTCATTGTCGGTATCGTAATGTTCATAATCCTGACCGTCGTACAAATTGTAGTAATCGTAAAAGGTTCACAGCGTATCGGAGAAGTAAACGCAAGATTCGTACTTGATGCAATGCCCGGTAAACAAATGGCTATCGACGCTGACCTCAACGCCGGACACATAACTGAACAGGAAGCAAAAGAACGAAGAGAAGCAATCGTAAAGGAAAGTGAATTCTATGGTGCCATGGACGGTGCAGGAAAATTCATCGCTGGTGACGTAAAAGCAGGTATGATTATAACCGCCGTAAACCTGATAGGAGGAATTACACTCGGCTACTTAAGAGGAATGACTATACTCGAGGCAATGAAACACTTTTCAATACTGTCAATCGGTGATGGACTCGTAACCCAGATACCCTCGATTATTATCGCAATAAGCGCAGGTTTCCTCGTAAGTAAAATCAGATCGGAAAATACCGTAAGTTTCGACATCACAAGACAGCTCTTAAGAACAACCCAGCCCATCGGACTTGCTGCCGTTATTATAGGGGCTTTTGCACTCGTACCGGGATTCC
>CAZAYB010000244.1:0-3333 GCA_964489215.1 uncultured Pirellulales bacterium | reverse complement strand
GGTAAGGCTTACTGCGGGACACCTTACTCTTGATTTCATTATCACTTATTATCCTACCCTCTTCAGTGTCAACAAGGAACATCCTCCCGGGACGTAGCCTGCCCTTCTGTCGTATCCGCTCAGGAGCAAACTCAACAACACCTGACTCACTGCCCATTATCGCAATGCCATCGGTTGTAACAAGATATCGGCAAGGACGCAAACCGTTACGGTCAAGAGTACCCCCTATCACCGTACCATCGGTAAATACCATCGCAGCTGGACCGTCCCAGGGCTCCATTATCGATGCATGATACTCATAAAAAGCACGCTTATCTGTACTTATATGATACATCGAACCAAAAGCCTCTGGAATCATCATCATCATCGAATGAGGTATACTCCTGCCGTTAAGGGCAAGAAACTCAAGCATATTATCAAAACAAGCTGAATCACTGGCACCAGGAGTAAGAACAGGAAGAATATCCTTTACATTGTCACCGAAAACAGGGCTCTCAACCGTCGTCTCACGAATCGACATGCAGTTATCATTACCAGAAAGAGTGTTTATCTCACCGTTATGTGCAACATACCGGAAAGGCTGGGCCAACCTCCAGTTCGGAAGTGTATTAGTACTGTAACGCTGATGAACAAGAGCAAGAGCACTGCTCATACGCTCATCGGAAAGATCAGGATAATAAGCAAAAAGCTGCCACGCCATAAACATACCCTTATAACAGATAGTCCTGCAGGACATGCTTGTAATATAAAAATCCTCGCCATCCTGGCCAAACTGATTGCGGACAATATTCTCCGCACGCTTACGTGCCATATACAAACGACGCTCAAGCTCGAGCCTATCGTACTTGGAACCGTCAATGAAAAGCTGCCTTATACTCGGCTCAGCTGCCAAAGCCAACTCACCAAGACAATCGTTCCTGCTCGGAACTTCTCGCCATCCAAGAACCTTCATACCATGATAAGCAACACTCTTGACCAGAATATCGTCACATTTCTGCCTCAGAGAACTGTCCTGAGAACCAAAAACAACTGCAACACCATATTTGCCCATAACTGGCAAACTTATATTAAGACCCTTGCACTCATCTAAAAAAAATTCATGCGGTATCTGAAACAGTATCCCGCCCCCGTCACCGGTAACCTCATCAGCTCCTGCCGCTCCGCGATGATGAAGATTCATGATAATCTGCTTGGCATACTCCAGGATAGAATGGCTGCGTAAACCCTTAATATTAACAACTGCACCTATACCGCAGGCATCATGCTCAAACCTGCTGTCATAAAGACCGTTATCTTGATTATAGCCAGATCTCTTAAACATATCTCTCCCTGTACTTATAAATACACCTGATAGTTCACCGAAATAAAATTATCAACCTACATAAATGTAATCTTTCCATAGCAAAAAGTCAATACTATTTTAAGTAACTCTGCACTATATCCTGCAACACAAAGCTAAGCTCTTTAAATAAAAACACTTATAACTCGAAAAAATATCACTAAGTCATAAAAACTACATTTTTGTAGCAAGCCGCAGGCGCCAAAAAAACACCCTGCCATGTCCCTTCCCACGACAGGGTGTTGACGTCTGTCAAACTGTCTGCAAATATACAGAATACCTTTTAGCAGTCGTAATAAAGTGCAAACTCATGTGGATGAGGACGAAGACTCATCTCGTCCAGCTCCATCTCTGTCTTCCAGTTAATCCACATATCTACAAGATCCTGTGTAAATACATCCCCTGCAAGCAGGAATTCATGGTCTTCCTTAAGAGCATCAATTGCCTCATCCAGAGTCCCGGGAGTATGCCTGTACTTGGCAAGGTCTTCCTTGGTCATCTCGTATATATCCATATCAAGCGGTGAACCTGGATCTATCTTGTTATTGATACCGTCAAGTGCTGCCATAAGCATCGCAGTCCACGCAAGATAACCGTTAGCCGTCGCATCTGGACAACGGAACTCAAGACGCTTGGACTTGGGACTGTCAGAATACATCGGAATACGAACCGCCGCTGAACGGTTCCTCGCTGACATCACAAGATTAACCGGTGGCTCATATCCAGGCACAAGCCTTCTGTAAGAATTAGTCGTCGGTGCCGCAAAAGCCAGTATCGCAGGTGCATGCTTCAAAATTCCGCCGCAGGCAAACAATCCAAGATCACTTAGACCCGCATAGCCGTTACCCGCAAACAAAGGCTTATTATCTTTCCAAAGCGAAAAATGACTGTGCATACCAGAACCGTTATCACCAAAAACAGGCTTAGGCATAAATGTCACACTCTTACCATGCATCTTAGCAACGTTCTTGATGATATACTTGTACCACATAAACTGATCGCACATCTTTGTAAGCTCAGAAAACTCCATATCTATCTCAGCCTGGCCGGCTGTAGCAACCTCGTGATGATGCGCCTCAACACGAATACCCATCTCTGCCAGCATAAATGACATCTCTGCACGAAGGTCATGATAAGTATCTGTCGGACTTACAGGAAAATAACCGCCCTTAAAACCAGGCTTGTGACCAAGGTTAGGCTCCTCAAATCTCGCTGTGTTCCACGCGCCCTCAACTGAATCGATCTTGTAAAAACCAGTGTGCTGATTCTGCTCGTAACGAACCTCGTCAAAAATGAAAAACTCAGGCTCTGGACCAATAAAACACGTATCCGCAATACCTGTCTCCTTCAAATAGTTGGCGCCTTTCCTGGCTACATGACGAGGATCTCGTGTATAATCTTCCTTTGTCATAGGATCAATAATATCAGCTATAACACTGACTGTAGGCTCCTTGAAAAATGGATCGATTATAGCTGTGTCAGGATCAGGAATCGCCAGCATATCAGACTGATGAATATCCTGCCAGCCTCTGATACTCGAGCCGTCAAACCCAAGACCCTCTTTAAATATACTCTCACCAAGAGTATCAATCGGATAAGAACAATGCTGCCACGTACCCAGAAGATCCACAAACTTAAGGTCCATCATCCTGGCCTTTTTCTTCTTCGCGAATTCAAAGAATTCTTTAGGTGTCATCTTTACTTCCTTTCTCTATTTAAGGTTATATGTTTCATAACTTACCTTGACACTGAGTATCTGCTACAAAAAATCAAAGACTGACCGAACTCATTATCAAAACACACTCTTAACATGTCAAAACATTTATTTTATAATACTGCAAAACTTATACCAAAAAGCATCATAAACAAAAACCAACATAAGTCATTAAAAATAAAACCTTTACATAAAAAACCAACAACAAAGACTTATGTCGACTTACTACAATTATGTATTTTTTGAAACTAAAAATACAGTTTTGTATCTTGTGCATGCT
>CAZAYB010000243.1:0-3407 GCA_964489215.1 uncultured Pirellulales bacterium | reverse complement strand
AACATTTACTAATCTCCTACACAGGAAATTATAAATATTGATAATTTTTAGATTTGAAAAAAACGGCTTTATGCCGAAACATAAAGCCTTGGAAAAATAAATTCTAATTACTGCTGTTTGAATAAACAGAGGACTGCTGGAACGGACTATTGTCAGTATCTTTTTTCTCCATCAGGTATTCAAAGGACTTCTGCAGAGCCAGTATGGCCTTAGGGACTTCATTCACACTTAAGCTGTTAGTTCCCTGCCAGTTACCTGTCTTGTCCTTATACCTGACTTCTATAACCACTTTTTTAAGCGGTATGGACTGACCGTTCTTTTCAAAGGTGTTGCTGAAAATTGACGCTCGTACAGCACCTATCTTAAATGTTTTTTCAGGTTTTGACATTTTCCGGTTATTCCTTATCGATTGGTATTTACCAATCAGTACGATCGTAAAGTCGATAGATTATTTAAACTTTTTGCTGATGTAGTATATACTTAGGCCGAATGACGGCTTTTGAAATAACGCCCGTAAGGAGCGTTTTGAATCAAATATGCCGGAGTGAGGCCGGGGATTGTATATAACATCAGCAGTAAAACACCGATGGTAGGTGTTCGGGGGGACGAGCTGGCGAGTGCAGTGGTAGCTGATAGTTGAAGATGTGACTGGAAATGAGCTGATAAGCCGAGAGGCTTGAGGTGGTAAAGCAAAAGCTAAGAAGGAAGTGTTCCTGTTCTAAGGTATTTCAGTGAAATACGTGATCTTGGGCCCGGAAAAGGCTAAATTTGAGGATGTGATAAACTAATCTTCCCAAGAATCTGTTTGTCTGAAGGATTGCTTATTTTAAATATCAAAGCATATTCAGATGTTTTGTTGATATTGGGGTGATGAGTTCTTTTGAACCTCACAATTTATATACGAGTTTGATCTTTATAAATTTATCGTTTTCCAGTTGGTTTTTGTTTTCATCATAAAGGCTTTATATGGTTGGCCATTGCAATGAAGTGGCAAGGAATAATGATTACAATTCAATAGTACATTCTTCAGTACATTTAGCGCAGAAACATGCCAACGGCTTGTTTTCAATACCAGAGCCACTCATCATATATAGCATCGTCAATGCCCCATAAAGTTCCCCATGTTGCATTTCTGAGCCACACATAAAACACTGCAAAGCGTTCAGGTCAATTTTCCTTGATTTGCTGATAGTTCTGGGCTTCCCATCAATCTCAATGTCTAATTCTTCATGTGCCTCGTAACAGGTGCAACAGTACACCGCGCATCTATGTTTATCACGATGTCGTTTTCTGACCAGCCTGGAAGGTAGGATGTAATAATCTATAAAGTAAAATTTGTCGGTTTGAATTCCACATGACTTGCACCCATAATCCAATGCTATTCTACTTATAGGATCAATATCATCTTTCATTTTTTATCTCCTGTTCAATCTGAATAATACTATCAAGCAACAAGATTTTATAATCATAACTCTCACTTTTCAGGGTGTTTTGGAAAGGTTTAAATATGTCTCTGATTTCACATTAGGGCAGGAATGTGAAGAAAATGAGGTATATTGAAGAAGCGCTACGCATGAAAAAGTCTGAAAAAAGAGGCAAATCCACAAATGTGAAATATTTTAAAAAAGCTCTCAATTTCGGCGATACTATACGGTATCTTACATTAAATGAATTAAAACAATTCTTCGATTGCATTGACCATTATAAACACAAGCTGATGTTCCAGGTGATTTATGAACTCGGCTGCAGAGTAGGTGAATTTGTTAGGATCCAGGTAAGGCATTTGAATTTTTCAAGGAGCACGGTTTTCTTTCCTGCCGAAAATACAAAAACAAAATATCCCAGGACAAGTTATTTGCCCAAGGGTTTAATGAATGAACTTCAGAGTATGCTAAAGCAAAAACAGCTGATCAGCAAAAGGCACAAAAATATTAGAAAACCCGATGCCTACGTATTTCACCCTGGAAAACGCTGGAATACCCGATATACAGAAAATCGGATTCGGCAAATCTTTCAAAGGTATTCACAAAAGGCAGGATTGCAGCATTCTTATGGCCAGGACAGGCTCGGCAGAAAACTCAAGATGTTCACTGTTCACTCCCTGCGTCACAGTCATGTTATGCACTATACAATTGACCACAAATTACCGCTTCCCATCGTACAAAAACAAGTAGGGCACAGAACTCTGAAAACTACATCAATATACCTTAGACCCTCGACAGAAAAAATTGCCCAAGAATATGAAAAGGCAAAGAGCCTCAAAGCCCATGAAAACTTCTAATCCGTCAAAACATCAAGAATATGCCTTTCGGTAATCTCTGAGAGCTGTTTTATTACTTTATTTTGCCATTTTTTCGGCATTTCAAAAAATGCTTTTTTCAAGACTTTACTTTGTCCTGTTTCAATCAATGCATTCAGGATTCTTATTGCCGACTCCTTATCTTTGGCTTGTTTTTCGGCTTTCGGTCTTCGGCTCATGACCAGGAGCTTATGCAAAGCGAAATTGGCTGGATGAGGCAACCTAAACTTGACGGGACCAATGTTCGATTCAATGGTGTTGACAGAGAGATAATCAAGGAATCTGAGGGCTTGGGCATTTAAACCTAACTGCGGTAGGGGGTAGGGCTTGTTAAAACCACGGCCTCTTTCAGGAACCAAAAATTCGACAATCAGTTCAGGATGTTCCAGTCGGATGTATCCTTGGGTGCCAGAAAAACCAACGATAAATCCCAAATCCTTCAGAAGGTCAGCAACGTCGACTTTTGTTTTTATCGTTTTCGGCAAAGGTACCAGTAAATCCATATCACGCGTTGTCAATGTACTTAGATAAGATTTATGTTTAAAGAAGTCCTTGTAAAAAAGCGTGCACCAACTGCCCACGAGAATAACGTCTTTTAGTATGCCGGCCTTGTCCAGACGACGAAAGACTTCAATACACAATTCATACTGACTTTTTTCCACGTGCAATACCCTTTAGGAATTTAATCTGTTTTTTAACCTCAGAAAGTAATTTTCGGTATTTAGCTCTGTATTCTTTTGCTTGCTTATACTTTTTGATCTCTTCTTCGCTGACTTTTTTACCTTTATAGATGAATTTAACTTTGCCTTCTTCTCTTTTGACAAGGTAATAATACTCATGCCCCTTGACTTTCTTCTTAATCAGAGAACCTTTGGGTAGTTTGGCGAGTTCCCGTTCATAATTCTTTTTCATTTCGAGGGAGTTTGCCAGTTCTTCATCAAGCATGTTTTTAATAATTTTCATTTTGACCTACTCTAAAAGCCGTAAGTTATCATACAACATCACTTAAAAGATAACATGTATGATAACTTGAGTCAAGGAGTTGTCATACAAAATTCAATAATTTTGACTTTGTATGGTAATTTTTTAAGATAAGGACGGACTGTAC
>CAZAYB010000242.1:0-3548 GCA_964489215.1 uncultured Pirellulales bacterium | reverse complement strand
AATTTTTTCTTCAACTCTTTCAGTGAGTATGTATTGATTATGTCATTCTTTTCAAGCCAGCCTCTCCTTGCCTGGTAAACTCCGAATCTCATATTCCTAAGGCCGCTGGTAAGATGAGAATCTGTTGATATCACCACCTTCACGCCCGCTTCCTTTGCAGCCTTGCAGTGAATATCGTTCAGGTCAAGTCGGTCGGGCTGTGAATTTAACTCAAGAAACACCCCGCGGTCAGCCGCCTCTTTAATTATCTTTTCGATATCGATATCGTAAGGCGACCGTTCGTTGATAAGTCTGCCGGTGGGATGCCCGAAAATCGTAAAATGCGGATTCTCCATGGCCTTTAGTACACGTTTGGTCTGGTTATCTTTGGACATATTAAAGCTGGAATGTACCGAGCACACCGTCAGGTCCAGTTCTTTGAGCACATCGTTCGACAGGTCCAATTTGCCGTCGTCGAGAATGTCAACCTCTATGCCCTTGAGGATTTTAAAATCTTTAATCTTATCGTTCAATTTATCTATCTCCTCAAGCTGTTTACGCAGTTGCTTTTCGCTTAACCCTCCTGCAACAGTAACCTTCTGAGAATGATCGGTTATGGCTATATATTCGTAGCCCATTTTTTGTGCCGCCTGAGCCATTTCTTCAATGGAATTTCTGCCATCTGTATATTTGCTGTGGCAGTGCAGATCGCCCTTTATATCCTTCCTTTCCAGCAGTTTAGGCAAATTCTTTTTGCCTTTGGCGTTCTCGACCTCTCCTCTGTTTTCCCTCAACTCCGGCGGTACCCATTTCAAGCCTATCGAATCATACACCTGTTTTTCGGTCCGGCCGGCCATCCTGTCTTCGTTTTTGTAAACACCGTATTCGTTTATCTTATAATTTTTGGAAACAGCAATTTTACGAATTGCGATATTGTGTTCCTTTGAGCCGGTAAAATACACCAATGCCGCACCGTAACTGACCTGGGCAATTACACGCAAATCTACCTGCAAACCTGATTTAAGGATCACCGTCGATTTCGATTTTCCTTTCGACACTACTTGCTCTACATCTTCATAATCGACAAATCTGTCCATCAGCTCTGACCCCTTTTTGCAGGTTGCCAATATGTCTATATCTCCCACAGTTTCTTTTCTTCGTCTGTAGCTGCCTGCGACAGTTATGTCCTTTACGCCGTCGGATTTGTTTAGGTAATCATAAAAAGGCTTTATAATCTCCTCGGCGCCGACAAGTTTCATACGCTCGGGCCCGCGAGCTTCAAAACGACTGACCGCCTGGGAAATCTGCTTTTCCATTTTCTTACCAAATCCCTTTAGCTCTCTGATTTGGCCATCTTTAACAGCCTTTTTAAGGTCCTTTAGTGATTTGATATCAAGTTCATTATAAAGGCTGGAAACTCTTTTTGCTCCGAGATTCGATATCTTCATAAGCTTAGTCAGCTCAGCAGGGATTTCCTTTTTCAGATCATCGTAAAGTTTAAAACTTCCATCTTTTACAATACTTCGTGCCTTTCCCGCCAGGTCCTTGCCCAGACCGGGCAAATCAGAAAGGTCCTGGCCGGTTTTTATCATCTCAGATGCATTTTGTGACAGACTTTTTATGGTCCTGGCTGCGTTACGATAGGCTCTTACACGAAACTGGTTTTCATTTTTTATCTCCAGCAGATCAGCAGTCTGATTGAAGATTTCAGCTATATCTGAATTATGAACAGGCATTTTCTATTCCTTGCTCAGCATTTTAATAAGAGTTTTTGCATTTTTCGCAGCATAACCTGACTGATCATTATCAAAATAACAGTAAACGTCAAGTCCTTTTGATATCCACGAAGATATCGCACCCGCCCAGCCTGAAAGTGTGCGATTGTTGTAACAGCCCTCATAAGCACCGGCCGGTCCATGCAAACGGATATAAATAAAATCGGCAGTAATTTCTTTTGGAGAGATCATATCATCCAGTTCATAGATACAAAAAGCCAGGTTTTTACGCCTGAGCTTTTCATAAACATCATCGCAAAACCACGTCGGATTACGAAACTCGAAAGTATACCGCATTGTCGGAGGCAAAATTGCAAGAAAGTCATTGAGACGATCAGGATTGCACTTAAAGTTAGGGGGCAATTGAAAAAGAATCGGACCCAGAGTCGAGCCGAAAGTTTCAATGTTCTCTAAAAAATTGTTCAAAGGTTCTTCTGGATCCTTCAGTTTCTTCATATGCGTGATATAACGACTTGCCTTCACACTGAAAATAAAATCTTGCCCAGCCTGTTTAATCCAACGCTTAATCTTCTGCTTATCCGGAAGCTGATAAAAACTGTTGTTAAGTTCGACTGTATCGAATCTGCTTCTGTAAAAATCAAGAAGCTCGTCCGGTTTCGCATTCTTTGAGTAAAAAACCCCTTTCCAATGCGGGTAATTCCACCCCGATGTACCTATATGTATCTTTCTTGGATTCATATTCTTTAGGATTTCTTATTTGTCCAGTACGCCGGCCTGCCGTAAAAATCATACAGATTTACCTCATATTCTCTGTTTACCGGTTCAGAAGGATTATATTCCGGACTCTCTTTGATTTGCTCTGCATCAAGATCGACATACACCTCCTTTTTAGGCCAGCTTATCGCCTCAATCCACTGTGGAGCTATGAGCACTTTCCTTCCGGGCAAAAAATCCTTCGTAGCAATTACCGCATAACGAATCGACCAGTCCTCTTCATCAGTTATCAAATCATCAATATGGCCAATGCTCTGATTTTTTGCCTTTATATGATAACCCGTAACCTCTTTGCAGCTTCGTAAATTCTGGTCAGTGTTTTTGCGCTCAGACTCGATTTCCTGCTCATAATCCAGCACTGGAGCCTCCCCAAATGTAAAAGGATAACCAGTCCAGTAAGGAGATAAGCTGTAATAAGAATGAAAGACTGATTCATATTGCCTTGAAACAGGCTTATCAGTTTCCAGTTCCGGACTGTTATCAACCTGCTCACATGTCAAATCAACGACAAATTTATCTGCTTGAGCAACTCCTGATGCAAAATGAACCGGAGATATAAGCACCTTTCTGCCGAAAAGCCATGGCCCGGTATCAGCTTCAAGGTACCTTATTATCCAAAGACGATCATCGAACAAAAAATCTTTCACTTTGCCTATTCCGCCGTCGATTGCCTGAATTTTATAACCGGTCATCTCGTTCAAACTTCGAAGCATAGTTGCCTCCAAAAACATTATAGTTTATTCATAAATAAATTTTATGGTTATATTTGCTTCTGTAAATCAGTAATTTCCTTAATAACAGAAAGTAATTCCTGAATTTTTTTATCAATTATTTTGCAGTTTTTCCTTATCTCTTAATTCTTTATCCTTCTTTTGCTCGCTTCGCTGGGACTCATTGTGCCGCTCGACTGCTTTTTCATGTGACCGCTGACCTTGCGAATCGTCCCTTCTTTTATCAAGATCACTCAAAGTCTCTGCCTTGCCGTATAAAATCAGTGTATCACCGTCAAAAATTTCCGAATCACCGTTCGGCCCGCCTATATAAGATCCGTCTTTTCGG
>CAZAYB010000241.1:0-3740 GCA_964489215.1 uncultured Pirellulales bacterium | reverse complement strand
TGAGTTGTTTAGAATTTCGGATGCGATAGAGGTCGGCTGTAATTCCCATGCCCGCAGGAAATTTGAATATGCCTTGGACAGCGACCCGGTTCGTGCATCGCGTATGCTGGTGCTGTGGGGCAGATTATATGAGATAGAAAAACGTGCCAGAGAAGAAAAGTACAGCGATGAGCAGCTGCTCTCTGCCAGGCAAACAGAAGCCTTGCCGATCTTTGCTGAGATATGGTCTGCGCTCAACGAATACAAGGACCAGGTATTGCCTAAGAGCCCGATGGGCAAGGCGATAACTTACACTTTCAATCAATGGGATGCGCTTGTGCGGTACACGAGTGATCCGATGCTGAGTATTGATAACAATATCTCTGAACGGATGCTGCGGATGGCTGTGCTCGGGCGCAAGAACTACCTTTTTGCGGGCAGTGAAGCCGGTGCCGAAAGGGCCGCGATTTTTTACAGCCTTGTCGCCAGCTGCAAATTGAACGGCCATGATCCTTTTGCATATTTTAATGATGTATTGAAAAAGGTCACCACCTGGCCGGCCAGTAGGATTGATGAACTGCTGCCGTGTAACTGGCAGCCGCCGCAATCAGATAAGGCAGATATTACCGCAGCCAAAGACCATTCCGCTGCTGACAAACAGACTTCAAAAGTCGCCTGATCGGAAAAATTACCCACTGCAACTATTTTTTTACAGGAGTGTGCTTCATCGAGACGTTACAGTACTTGTGAATAAAAGACATATAATTGAAATTAAAGACTTATGAAGCAGGCCGAGATGACACCGAGAGCATACCGAGAGCAAAAGAGGCGCACTTGGTGCAGTTTTTGGTGCAGAAGGCTCACGTGATTCCTCTTAAAAACACCTATCATACACAACAAGTATCTATTCTGAATTTCAGTTACATAATCCCTGCCGCAGATTCCTACAGTAAGGGCTTTTAGTACTGTAAACTTATTCATCTGAACTCGAATATACACATTTTTAACATAAAAAAAGCGACTTTTCAAACTTGTAATCCTGCTCTGATATTTTTTGTCTTTTAAACAAATTAATCTTTCTTATTACAAGATATATGGTTATTATATAATAACGAAACTGCTTATTACAATGAATGGAATAAGGACTATGAAAAGAAAAACCGGGCATTATGTTACTATCTCAAACGTTGGGGAAAAGTGCCAGGCATTTATCCCGGCCCCTTTGCCGCCGAAACCCGAACTGGTCATTGATGGAAACTTGAGAGAGTTACTGGACCAGACACTTCTTGCTCTTGGAAGACTCGACAGTTCTACCTTGTTTTTGCCTGAAACCGACATATTTCTTTATATGTATATTCGAAAAGAAGCAGTTCTCTCTTCGCAAATTGAGGGTACGCAATCTTCCCTTTCTGAGCTTTTATTATTTGAGATCGGTGGAAAACCGGATGTATCAATTGGTGATGTACAGGAAGTGTCCAATTACGTTGCAGCATTAAATCATGGATTAAAACTGATGAGAGAAGGATTGCCGATATCTTTAAGATTGTTCAGGGAAATGCATCAGGTTCTTCTTTCAAAAGGCAGAGGCAGCGATAAAATGCCTGGGGAATTCAGGACAAGCCAAAACTGGATCGGAGGCACAAGGCCCGGCAATGCTACCCATGTTCCTCCGCCGCCAGATAAACTCTTGGAATGTATGGGGCAATTAGAAAAGTTTATAAATAATGTACCCCAAAAAACACCGACCTTGATAAAGGCGGCATTAACACATGCTCAGTTTGAAACAATTCACCCCTTCCTTGATGGAAATGGCAGGGTGGGAAGACTGTTGATAACAATTCTACTTTGCTCTGAATCGATCCTCAAAGAACCATTGCTTTATTTGAGCTTATATTTTAAAACTCATCGCACGACCTATTATGATCTTCTCCAGCAAATACGTGTAACAGGTAATTGGGAAAGTTGGATAGAGTTTTTCTTAACGGCCGTTAAAGAAACTGCTGAAAAAGCGATTACTACGGCTTCAGAATTAATTAACCTGGCAGAAGAAGACAAAAGGAAGATCCAAAAGATAGGCCGATCCTCAGGTTCAGCATTACGAGTTCATGAGGCTTTCCTCCAGAGACCGATTATATCAATTCCAAAGATTTGTGAAATTACCGGTTTATGGACAACATCTGTAACAACAGTTATCAAGCATTTCGAGGAACTTGGCATTATCAAAGAGATTACCGGTGGAAAAAGAAACCGCCTTTATAAATATTTGAAATACATTGATGTGTTGAATGAAGGAACGGATGTAAATTCCTGACTCGAGATTTATATTAAAGTAGACTATGAAACAGAAGCTATGGATCACACTGGCGATGTATATTGCCTATTTTATCGACAAGGAACTCTATAAGGCGATTGAGTACTTAAAAGTTCAGTTAGAAGTTTTGATCGAAGAGCGGGAAAAGCAGAACAAGCGGATTCTATTGACGGATCGCCAACGAATAAGAATTGCTGCCAAGGCGAAAAGACTCTCGAGAAAGATGCTGGAACAATGTACCGTGCTGTTTACGCCGGACACGGTGATTCACTGGTACAATAAACTTATTGCAGAAAAGTACGATGGTTCTTCCAAACGAGGTAAAGTAGGGCGTCCACAAATCGGTCAGGAAATTGTCGCTCTTGTGATTCGCTTCAAGGAAGAAAACCCTCGTTGGGGTTATCAGAAAATAACGGATCAAATTGAGTGCCTTGGTTTCAAGATTAGCAAAACATCTGTTAAAAACATTCTCATCGAAAACGGCTACGATCCAGAACCGGACTTAACTGTGCGGTCCACATGGCATGAATTTATTTGCAGTCATTGGGATGTATTAGCGGCTTGTGATTTCTTTACGATTGAGCTTCTGGTGGGCAGAAAACTGGTTCGTTGTACGGTTTTCTTTGTCATTGAACTGGCCACGAGAAAGGTGTTCTTTGTTCCGATCAAGCTTGAACCAGATGGGCCATACATGAAACAAGTCGCCCGGATACTGACAGATTATGATGGTTTTCTTCAGGGCAAGCGTTATTTGATTCATGATCTGGATCCATTGTATAACACGAAAGGTTTTCATGACATCTTGAAAAGCTCAGGTGTTAAACCTGTGAAGTTGCCAGCCCGAAGCCCGGATTTGAATTGCTACGCGGAACGCTTCGTGAAATCCGTAAAATCGGAATGTTTGGATCATCTTATTTTGTCATCGGTTCAACAACTTGAATACACCCTTTCTCAGTATGAACTGTATTATCATCAAGAGAGAATTCATCAATCGCTAGGCAGGATTATAGAACTCAAGTACGATTTGGATGACAAGGCTGAGATCCAATGTATTGAACGTCTTGAAGGATTGCTGAAGTCCTATCATAGACTGGCTGCCTGAGGTTTTGAAAATTGGGTTAGTGTTAAGAGAAGCAGCAGGGGGGACTCTGCCCAGAGGTGATGATATTTTAATGGATTTGTTGAATTTCGAGTCACTTCGTGATATACTTTTGTCTGAAAGGATCAAATCTCGGCCGAATTTCTGAAAAGTAATGCTATAAATGACAACAATTTAGTCGCGGATGAATATTTGCACCGTAAGCCAAAAACTGATCCTGAAAAAATACAGCGTTGGCTAACATTTTTTAGAAATCATGCAAAGTATATTGTTGGTATTGACTTTCTTGCTGTAAGAACAATTTCCTTTAAAGCACTTAATGTATTTATAGCTATATCACATGATAAACGC
>CAZAYB010000240.1:0-3765 GCA_964489215.1 uncultured Pirellulales bacterium | reverse complement strand
GAAAATCCGCTTCACCCGTACACTCAGGGCCTGATGAAGTCATTGCCAAGACTCGGTGAAAAAAAACAAAGACTCGAAGTTATCGGCGGAACTGTGCCAAACCCGCTCCAGTTCCCCACAGGATGTAAATTTCACCCGAGGTGCCCGATTGGAAAAGACAAAGAAAAATGCAGGCTTGATGAACCAAAACTTCGAGACCTCGGAAACAACCGCGCTGTGGCCTGCTGGTTCGCAAAGGGATACGAGCAGGCAAAGGATATGGAATAATTTATGCTCAAAGACAACTCCGAAACACTGGTAAAAGTTGAGAACTTAAAAACATGGTTCCCAATACAAAAGGGAGTCTTAAGAAGGGTCTGCGGACATGTAAAAGCCGTCGACAATGTAAGTTTTACTATACCTCGGGGTAAAACACTCGGACTGGTCGGGGAAAGCGGATGCGGAAAAACCACCGTTGGAAGAACAATGCTAAGGCTCATAGAACCAACAGATGGAAATGTCTTTTACAATGATAAAAATGTCTTTAAGCAGAATCATTCACAGATGAAAAAGCTCAGAAAAAAAATGCAGATTGTCTTTCAGGACCCTTACGGCTCGTTAAACCCCCGAATGACCGTAGGCGGAATTGTCGGTGAATCGCTCAGGGTGCACACCAAACTCTCAGGCTCCCAGTGCAGAGATATGGTCGGAAAAGTACTCGAACAGGTAGGGCTAAGCGCAGCTTACGTAAACCGATACCCCCATGAGTTTTCAGGAGGACAAAGGCAGAGAATCGGAATAGCAAGGGCACTGGCGCCTCAGCCCCGATTTATCGTCTGTGATGAACCGGTAAGCGCACTGGATGTCTCAATACAGTCGCAGATTGTAAATCTTCTGCAGGATTTGCAGGAAAAAATGGGACTTACCTACCTTTTCATCGCTCATGACCTGGCAGTAATAGAACATATAAGCGACCTGGTAGCGGTAATGTACCTGGGAAAAATAGTTGAATATACCTATGCCGACGAGCTTTACGCAAACCCGCTGCACCCATATACAAAGGCTCTGATGGCAGCTATACCAAGGCCTCAGCCAAAAAGAGCCCAGCAGCGGATACCTCTCCAGGGAGAAGTGCCCAGCCCGTCGAATCCGCCATCAGGCTGTCATTTTCATCCAAGATGCCCCTTTGCAGAGGAAAAATGCAAAAATCAGGTCCAGGAACTTGCCCCAAAAGATGCCGATACCGAACACCTCGCTGCATGCTGGAAGGCAAAAATAATCAAAGAACAAAACAAATAAACACTGAAGTTCGATATAATAATTGAGGAAACAGCTGAAAATTGATTTTGAAAAGCTGACAGAAGATTTTGTATTCCTTAAAAGAAATTTATTTTTAGAGGTTAAATCTCAAATCATGCTTTAACTTTCACGTATTTACTGGTATTATAACAAACGGTTAATGTTAAGTATGTCCTTGATAAAATATGCCATAAATTACGGAATATGTCTGATGACAGATAAAAACCTTGTCGAAATAGAAAAGAAAGACGATCTTTCAATAGTAACATTCGGCTCGAGCAGCTTAGGTGCCGTTTCGGGAATAGAAGAAATCAGCCGGGCACTGCGCAAACATGTTGATACCGATAAACCTGCCAAACTGGTAATTGATTTTAACGGCGTAAGGTTCCTTTCCTCACAAATGCTCGGCCTGATGGTCGACATGTGGAGAAGGCTCGGAAGCTATCAGGGACAAATGGCGCTTTCAGGAATTGACCCAAAGATAAGCAGGGTCTTTAGAATTACAAACCTTGACAGGCTCTTTGATTTTTATGAAACATCTGACCAGGCCGTGAATGCTTTACAGAAAAAAGATTTTCAAAAACAAAAGGGAGGCTCTTAGTGTATATCGAAACACAATTCTCAATCTTCATGGTAAACAAGCCGGGCGTGCTTTCTCAGGTACTTAACGAGTTTGCTTCGGATAAGATTAATATCACAGCTCTTACAATGATGGACTCAAGTGAGCATGGGGTGATGAGGGTTGTCGGCAAAAACAGGGCAAAAATTAAAAAAGCCCTGGACAGACTTAATATGCAGTACAGTGAAACAGAGGTCCTTTGCATAAACTTAAGCAATCAAAGCGGCGCACTTGCTGATGTTACACAGAAACTGTCCGAGGCCCACATAAACATTTCCTATGCCTACTGTACAGCCGGGGCAAGGGGCGGCAGAACAACCGGCGTATTAAAGGTCGCGGATGTAAAAAAGGCAATGAAAGTTCTAAGCAGGGGCAAAATCGGTAAAAGCAAAACTAAAAAGCCCGTAAAAAGATCACCGGCACGACGAAAATAAAATTTTGGAGCTCCCCTGAATATATAGCATGTCAAGAAATGCTCTATTCAACCGTTACGCTCTTGGCAAGGTTTCTGGGCTTGTCAACATCATGGCCTCTTATAACCGCTGCGTGATATGCGAGCAGCTGAAGCGGAACAACGTTGACTAAAGGCTGAAGCTCTTCTCTGACCTCCGGAACGGTAATGAGATAATCAGCGTATTTTTCTATATCTTTGTCGCCTTCGGTTGCTACTACTATGGTCTTGCCTTTCCTGGCACGGACTTCTTCGATATTGCCCACAATCTTTTCATACTGAGAGCATTTTGTAGCAATAAATACCGCGGGCATCTGGTCAGTTATCAACGCAATAGGGCCGTGCTTCATCTCAGCGGCAGGTAAACCCTCTGCGTGAATATAGCTTATTTCCTTAAGTTTGAGTGCTCCCTCAAGAGCTACAGGGTAATTGAATCCTCTCCCCAGAAACAGCCAGTTTTCCTTGTCAGCATTTGCAGCGGCTATCGTTTTGATATGGTCCGACTGTTTAAGCACAAGCCCGATCTTGTCGGGAACTCTGTTCAACTCGTCAAGAATATCCTTAGCGGACTGGTTGCTAAGATGTTTTCGCCTGCCCAGCTCAATCGCAAGCAGTGCAAGAACTGCAACCTGAGCGGTAAACGCCTTTGTGCTGGCTACGCCTATCTCAGGACCTACACGAAGGTAAACACCAGCGTCTGTAACCCTGGCTATTGTTGAGCCTACAACGTTTACGATACCAAGGCAAAGGGCACCGCGCTCTTTTGCCATTTCGATAGCCGCCAGAGTATCAGCGGTCTCACCGGACTGACTGATTGCCGAAAATACTGTTCCGTCTTCTATAATAGGGTTGCGGTATCGAAACTCGCTTGCGTATTCAACTTCGGTGGTAGTGCGGGCAAGCTGCTCTATAAGAAACTCGCCTACCAGACCAGCGTGCCAGGCCGTTCCGCAGGCACTTAGTATTATCCTCTTTGAACGGGTAAGTTCACGCAGATGGCTGGTTATTCCGCCAAGGACAACTCTGCCGTTTTGCAGGTCGATTCTGCCCTTAAGACAGGTGGCAAGTGAATCTGCCTGTTCGAAAATCTCTTTTTGCATGTAATGGTCGAACCCGGCAAGCTCAATCTGTTCGAGAGAAAACTCAATTTCCTTGACTTCCTTGGTAACCGCTGCGTCATCTATTGTAGTGGTGTTAAAGCCTTTGGGGGTGATTGTTACCATTTCGCCGTCTGACAGGTATATCGCACTTGTGGTGTGCTCGACAATAGCTGAGGCGTCCGAGGCGAGTATGTATTCATTTTCGCCGACACCGAGAATAAGCGGGCTTCCCTTTTTGGCACCGATAAGAGTATCCGGGTAGTCCGAGCACAGAACTGCCAGTCCGTAGGTTCCGTATATTTTGCTAAGGGCCTGCT
>CAZAYB010000239.1:0-3854 GCA_964489215.1 uncultured Pirellulales bacterium | reverse complement strand
GAGCATCAGCATTACAGGCACTTCAATAAGAACGCCAACCACTGTTGCTAAAGCCTTACCGGAGGACAACCCGAAAAGCATTGTCGCTGTTGCAATCGCTTTTTGTACTCATAATAAATCCCTTTCTGTTCAGAATAAACTTACATCAAACAAGCATCGCTTTTATTTCATCAGCTGATGCAACTTTACCTGCAATTTTAACTTCACCGTTAATTACCAGAGCCGGCGTAACCATAACACCCATCTTCATGATGTCATTGATTTGGGTGACTTTTTCCAGTTCGTAGTCTATCCCGGCCTCTTTAACAGCAGCTTCAGCATTTTCCGCAAGTTTTTTACATTTTTCACAACCTGTTCCAAGTATCTGTATCTTTGTCATTTTATGCTCTCTTTCTATTTGTGAAATCTTTCATCCGCAATAAATTTTTCCGTATTAACATTATCCTGCCATCCGTTACGAGTCGTATTAAAGCAGTCAAACTTAAATGAGTATGGTTTAATGTCAAGCAAAGGGGTGTTGTCGAGTATATCTAAACCCATAACATATATTACATTTCCTTCGATCTTTTTTAATTCAACTGATGAGATACCTATAGGATTTGGCCTGGAAGGGGCCCTCGTTGAAAAAAGTCCTCGTTCCTGTGTGTCCATATATGGCGTAACCTTCAGCTTGTAGGATTTTGCCCTGTCGAGCCAGAAAATTAGCCAGATTCTTTCAAATCCATCAAGATCGCTTAACCCCGCAGCATAATCATCGAATACCTCTACGGTCCCAGCTGTGTCTTTTGCAAAGGCAGGCTGAATAGGCGTCCCTTTAGCTTCCTTAAACGGAGTTTTGATAACACCGATAGGTTTTAGTTCGAGTTTTTGATTTCTAATATTATCTGTCATAATTTTTTAATCCTTATTAGTTTCTGCATGTATAATTTCAGCTGTAATTTGAGCCGCGTAACCGACATAATCACAGCAGGTTTTTTTATGAAGCTCTGAAATTTTCGGCTTTAAATCAGAGCAATTAACTGCCCCATATTTTTCCTTGAACAATTCAAGTATTTTTTGTGATATTTCATAGGATTTCTTTTTCTCTCCGGATGTCGGCTTGTTCCTGCCAAAGAAAACACCTGACGCAATAACAGCTCCGGAAACAGCTCCGCAACAGTATCCCTGACCTCCTACTCCGCCGCCAAGGCCCGTCAAAAGTTTTGTTTGAGCCTTATATTCAGGCCTTAAAACTTCTGTCACAGCCATAAATACCGATTCTGAACAGTTGTAACCGGCATTGAAATAACCTTTTGCCAGATTGCTTATCATGCTGATTTGGTTTTCATTTAACTTTACTTGGTTTTCTGGTCTTGAGGAATCTCCAGTTCTCTGCGATTTCTTCATACAATCACCTCCTTTAAATTAAAAGAACGTTCCAAAAATAACTCCTGAAATTGTTGCTATTATAATAACAAGTATTACAAATACGACAGTTTTTTCCGTTCCCATCACTGAACGAATCACGAGCATATTCGGAAGGCTCAGCGCAGGACCGGCCAGCAGTAATGCCAGGGCAGGGCCTTTACCCATACCAGCTCCGATCAGGCCCTGCAAAATAGGCACTTCCGTCAGTGTCGCAAAGTACATAAATGCCCCCGCAGCAGAAGCAAACAGATTGGCCCACAGCGAATTGCCCCCAACCGCTTTGGCAACCCATTCAGACGGAATCAAACCTTCATGGCCAGGCCTTCCAAGCAACGCACCGGCAATAATAACTCCGAAAAACAACAGCGGTAAAATCTGCTTGGCAAACGTCCATGTCGAACTGAACCACTCCTCCGCTTGGCCCTTACTGGTGCTCGCAGCCCAGGAAAGCCCTATGACCCCCGTAGAAAATGGAATCATTACCATCATGCTCTCCACAGGCAAAGCAATTGCAAGAACAGCTGTCGGAACTGAGGCTACAATTATCTTCCAGGCTGGTATCGAAAACCATAATATAAGTATCATCGCCAACACGAAAGAAAAGGCAGCTGTTACGACCCGTTTATAATTCCATACACTGGCCCACAAACCCGGCACAGGTTCTTTGCTTACAATATCCTCAACAGAAATTTCTATCTGCTCACCTGCATTTTCGCCCTCGGCAAGTTTCACTGCATAAAAACCATCCTCACTGCCGGGCTCTGAGGCCTGAACCACAGCCGCCCTTAGTATATTGCCGTCAGCGGTTTCAAAATAGAAATCATTTGGAGCGCCCCAGTTGGCAAATACTAATATCCCTATCATAACCGCAAAAAACAAAGCATTTTTCCACAGGGGGCGGGAAGCTTCCGGTTCCGGCATATTCATTTGTGCGTTAGCCTTTGCCAGTTCTTCTTTCCTGTATATAAAATGCATAATCAGCCCGATTACCACACTGAATACAACAGCACCGATTGCACGTGCGATTCCAAGTTCTAATCCAAGAATCCGAGCTGTTAAAATAATAGCAAGCACGTTAATCGCAGGACCCGAATAAAGAAAAGCTGTTGCAGGCCCTAAACCTGCTCCCATTCGATAAATACCTGCAAAAAGCGGCAAAATTGTGCATGAGCAAACCGCCAGGATCGTACCAGAGACAGAGGCGACACCGTAGGCAAGGATTTTATTGGCCCTGGCACCGAGATATTTCATAACTGATGCCTGACTGACAAATACCGATATTGCACCTGCGATAAAAAAAGCAGGAATCAGACATAGCAGTACATGTTCCCGGGCATACCATTTGACAAGATGAAGCGATTCCATGACCGCATTGTCAAAACGCTTCCAGCCGATGGGAAGATAAAAACAGCCGAGAAATACGATGACTATCATTGCCAGCTTTTTCCATTCTTTCTTCCAGTCCATTAGCTTAAACCTCTGTTTTTATGTAACTATGCAATCAAATTGTGGTATAGTTTGCAAAAAAAATTACCCTAACTTTTTCAGTAACTCAGCGTTTTTTTCCATTTGTTCTTTTAAGGCCTGTTCAACGCATAAGAGAAATTTAGTTATGCAGGGAGTCTTAAGCGAATAAATCATTTTAAGGCCATCCTTTCGGCATTGCACAACACCCGCTTTCAACATGACTGACAAATGCCTTGATATATTAGACCGTTGCCCGCCAACGAAATCGACAATATCGCAAACACATTGTTCTCCGTCAGCAAGATAATCTATGATAGCGAGCCTGATAGGATGAGCTGTCGCCTGGATGATTTCTGCCTTTAATTCATATAGTTTGCGAGTAGTGTCGTCCATTTTTTCCTAAGTGACTATAATATATATTACTCACATATTAGCAGGACCTGTCATTTATGTCAAATCAAAAAAAAAGCGGTGCCGGCCGAATCCATCGACCAGCACCGTCATAGTCACCGGGTCAAGGAGGATAACCCGGATCGGGCAAGTGAGAGAACAACAACTTAAACTTTTTTATTTTTTAACAAAGATGATACTCGCACAGCTTAGAAATACAACCGTAGCCATGCTCGGCGGCTCGGGCCCTTCGGGCTCGTCATCACCCTCACAGCACAACAAATCCGAAAATTCTTTAATACCCCCAAACTCACACTGGTCAATTTGACCTGCCGTAACCAGGAGTATAAACTCGTTTTCAGTAGTAAAACTGCTCGGATCAACCGCTAAGCTCGTCGGCAAATATTCCAGGCCTGAGATGTCAACATTGATATCAAAGCTCGGCTCTGCTGCCTGTGCGCTCATACACAAAAACATTGGCATAATGGCAAACGTTACGAATCCAAACATACGAAAATTCATATTAACCCCCACAAAGTATAGACAAAAACCATACCTCGTTTATATTATGATTATTATATCAAAAAACC
>CAZAYB010000238.1:0-3861 GCA_964489215.1 uncultured Pirellulales bacterium | reverse complement strand
CAGGTGTCTAATTGAACACCCGTTTCAAACACCACCAAGACCCAAACAATGCACCCCTTATTTACCCCGCCATCAATGCTGCCGTAACGCTTACCCCGTTAAATATCCCATGAAGAAACATCGCTCGCAAAAGCGAACCGCTCTTTTCATAACTATAACCAATACATATTGATAGAGCGAAAAGTGCTGGCCAGTGACTCGGCACCGCATGTATCACCGCAAAAACACAGCTTGTAATCGCAATCGCTAACCAGCCCCTGCCTGTATAACACCTTATCACACTTTGAAAATACCCCCTGAACAAGAGCTCCTCAAAAATCGGCGCAACTATAACAAATGAAAGCACTAACATCATTTGCTCCCACCCCCCTGTCTGGCCCAGACTCACAAGCCCCTGATGCGATTCAATCTGATAACCAGGCCCCTTCACCAGCTTACCAAGTCTCGTAATAGTCTCAAGAGACGCCACAATAACAGGCATAATAGCAGTATAATTGACCGCCGCGGCCCAAAAATCCCTCAAAACAGACCCAAAACCAAACCTCAGCCCCAACCCCTTTAGCCCTCTTGCAAAAAAACAGCTGCCGCCCCAAAGCAGCAGAAATATCCCCGCAAGATCAACAATCTTTATTATAAGTAACTGGTAAAACTGCATTTGCGATTCACTACCTTCATAAAAATGCATCATCAGACTTGCCGGCACACTAACCGCCGAAAGCCATAACAGCATCGCCGCTGCCGGAAAATATAAAGGCATATAAACTTTCTTCTTCGCTCCGCCTGTAAGCTCTGCACTGCCCGGAAGATACGCAAGCCATACCAGAAACAGCACACTCCCTGCCAATACAAAAACCCCCGCAGCTATATCAGCAAACCCAACCTCACGCAAACTGTCCGCAAAACCCAAAACAAACAAAATCAAATTATTTTCCATAAGATCATTACCAATTTTGGCTTATAAGCCCATAAATTTCCGATACTTGAAACTAACTGGTTCTTGTATTACATTATAACGCGGTTTTCAAGAATATATTATTCCTGAAAAAAAACAAACTTATAAAACTTATTTCGTCTGAATATCATAACTTAAGGATTAACCAATGGATATATTCCGAATAAACGGGCCGGTCAAGCTCAACGGCAAAATTAAAACATCAGGTTCAAAAAACGCCGCACTGCCGATAATGGCTGCGACAATCCTGGCTCCGGGCAAATCCACTATAAAAAACGTACCAAACCTCGCTGATATAAGCGTAATGCGTCAGCTTTTAGAATCAATGGGCGCTAAAATCAATCACAACAAATCCGGTCAAATGGAGATCGACACCTCCGAAATGAACAACCCGGTGGGCGATTACGAAATAGTCAGAAAAATGCGGGCAGGTATTTGCGTGCTCGGACCTCTGCTTGCCCGGTTCAACAAAGCTGAAGTGTCAATGCCCGGCGGATGCGCAATAGGTGACCGCCCGGTGGATATACATGTACGCGGTGCCAGGGCTCTTGGTGCTGATGTTCACCTGGAGAACGGATACATTGTCGCCCATGCTCCTGACGGTCTAAAAGCAGCCCCGATATTTCTCGGCGGACCCTTCGGCTCTACAGTGCTGGGTACCGCTAATGTGCTAATGGCAGCTTCGGTTGCCAAAGGTACAACGGTTATTGAAATGGCAGCCTGCGAGCCGGAGATATCCGACCTGGCCAGATTCCTTAAAAAAATGGGTGCCGACATTACAGGCATAGGCTCACCAAGGCTTACCATCAATGGCGTAAATGAGCTTAAACCATGCGAATATGAAGTCATAAGCGACAGAATAGAAGCAGGTACCTTCATGGTGGCCGCGGCTATAACAGCAAGCAAACTTGAAATTCAAAACTGTGATCTCGATGATCTGTTCTCGGTTGTAGACAGGCTTCGCAATGTCGGAGTGACAATTGAAAGGGCCAACGGCGGGTGCGTGGTCTCGCGCAGCGGTCCGCTGAAACCGGCCGATATAACAACTCAGCCCTGGCCTGGTTTTCCTACGGATCTTCAGGCACAGATGATGGCACTTCTGGCGCTTGCTGACGGCAACAGCGTTATTACCGAAAAGATATTCCCCGACAGGTTCATGCACGTCGCCGAGCTTAACCGTATGTCAGCTCATCTTAGAAAAGAAGGAGCTTCGGTTATAGTAGAGGGAACCGACAAACTGACAGCAGCTCCTGTTATGGCGTCTGACCTTCGTGCCAGTGCGGCACTGGTACTGGCAGCAATGGCCGCAGAGGGAATTACAATTATAAACCGTGTCTATCATATCGACAGAGGTTACGAGCGAATCGAAGAAAAACTAAACTCTGTCGGAGCTGATATCAAACGCGAACAGGTTTAGCAGCAATCACGCATAGTATCCGGAGCATATCAAATGGGGTATAATTACCGATTGACATTTGGTGTGCAGGCAGGATAATGGTTTGTTGTTTAATTACAGAAAGGGGGCTTGATATGTGCCAGAAATGCGGTTGCAGTCCATGTAAGAAATGCGGCGGTCCAATCGAAAACGGAGTATGTAAAGGCTGCGGCAAAGAATCATCAGAATGTACCTGTGAACCTTCAAAGAAATAAACCCTCACAAAATTAGTATTAAGCTAAGCAGGTTCAGGAATTATCCGCAGTGATGAAGTTCCATACCTCGTTTGCGGTGAAATTTTTTACGGTGTTGATTTTTTCTGAGACCAGGAAGTTGTTTTCGCGGACGGTTTGTGCCTTTGGCCAGGTGAATGCGGTTTCGATGAAGAGTTTTTTGGGTTCCTTGAAAAACGATTCAATTCTTATCTGTATTGAATGCGGGTTTTCATCGGAGGGTTGGTTTTCTGACTGTGAAGGGGGAAGAACGAGCCTTATTCCTCCGCCTGCAATTATTCTGTTGCCGAGAGTTTTGAACTGAGCGGGGTTTTGGTTTAGTCTCTGTTCCCAGAGGTATTTGAATGCGTGGTCGGAGCAGCTGTAGAGCTGATGGAGGCGAGCATTGTTTTGAACGAGCTGGTATGCAGGTGCAGGGAAACATGCTGACCAGGCATTAAGGGCAGCAGAGGCTTCCTGAATGAACATTTCCTCGTCTGACTGGGGGTTTGGTGATGTAACAGTAAGGGCAGTGAGGTTTGGAGCTGGTGCGTTTATCTGGAAGTTCAGCTGTGGATTTGTTCTTTTCAGGAGGTACTGTTTTTCGGTGAGGTTTGTCTGATCGAAATCAAGTGTGTTATCCAGAAGTTTCTGCTGGAGCTGAAGAGCTTTTGTTTTGTCCAGTTTCGGCGGGTATGCTATGACGAAATTTATCTGAAAAAGAATTGTGGTTTTCGTTTCTCTGTTAATTATCTGCATTATAGGCCTTTCCGGGAACTATTGGGTAACATATTTAAGGGAACCTCTAAAAATTATATCATGAAGTGCAATAAAAGCAACCTGCGGAGTTTAACGATTTTAACGTCTGTTACAAATCTAATGAGGTTATGGTTTTACAGCTGAAAAAAGGTTAATAATTTGCGTTATTTTTATCCCGGTATGTAAAGGCGTGGTATTTGCGGGTCGATACACTTATTGTTGATGAAATAAGTTTAATATTCGGGTCGATAAGATGTTCAAATGGTTGAATAAAAAAAGCGCAAGACGGAACTGGCAAATCAAGCAACATCAGATTTCATGGTATCCGAGCGATAAAAGCTGTGTAAAAAATAACATGAATAATGTTCGGCCCCAGCAAATGCCCCCACTTATGGTCCGAAAAGCTCCCTGGCGGCGTTAGCCGATAAAATCCCAGGAGGATTTACTTATAGATTGACCCTGTTCGTTAAGCGGCGAATGGGGTCTTTTTTTTTGCTTTAGTA
>CAZAYB010000237.1:0-3894 GCA_964489215.1 uncultured Pirellulales bacterium | reverse complement strand
ACACATGTACAAGGAAGACAATATACTATACCCCGCCGCCATAGAAGCAATCAAGAAACCCTCCGTATGGGACAGACTCACCAGCCAATGCCGGGACATAGGCTACCAGCAATACTGATACTTCCCAAACTTGTTTCAGGCAGCTTATAATCGGCTCACAAAAAAAAGCCCGCCCCCGGCTAAACCTTAAACTCGCCGCCCATGCGTTAATACAGCCCAAGCACCGGATATTCAATTATATCCTTAAGCTCTGTAATAAACTTCGCACCCGCTGCCCCGTCAATAATGCGATGGTCACAGCTTAAAGTCAACTTCATAACATCGCAAACCCTGCCCTTACGGGAATCATCAAACACCTGCTCTTTCATCACCTTGCCAACCGCAAGAATAGCACTGTTCGGAGGATTGATAATCGCCGTAAATTCCTCAATCCCAAACGAGCCGAGATTCGTTATAGTAAACGTAGAATCACTGTACTGCTCACGCTTGAGCGAACCGGTTTTGCTTTTCTCTATCAGCACCTTCAGTTCAGAATCAATATCAAGTATACCCTTTTCCCCGCAGTTTCTAACCACCGGAGTTATCAAACCGTCATCGATCGCTACCGCAAGCGCTACATCGACCGAACCATGCCGTATTATCTTGTCACCGCCCCAGCTCGAATTGACCATCGGATGACGCTTAAGAGCCTCAGCCGTAAACTTAATCAAAAAAGCGTTAAGCGATATCTTATTGTCAACACGCTCATTTAGCTTCTTCCGAGACAACAACAGGTTATCAACCACCGCCGAAACCTTCAGATAATAATGAGGCGCTGAAAACTTCGAACCGCTCAAACGCTCCGCGATAACCTTTCTTTTCTGCGATACCGCCTCTTCCCAGTCACCTTCTTCAGCTGCTGACTTTTTACCTTCACTGTCGCTGGCTTTTGCCCGGGACTTACCGCCGCTTGTACCTGCCGCCTCTTCAACATCATCCTTAGTAACTCTGCCCTCAGGTCCCGTACCGCTTATATCTGCTATATCCAATCCCTTGCTCTCGGCAAGCTTCCTCGCCAAAGGCGTAGACCGCACCTTGCCCCCTCCTGACTTTCCAGCTCTCTCCGGTTTCGTTTCCCCTTGCTTTTCCTGTTTGGCTTTTGCTTCCTGCTGTTCACTTTTTCCTTCCCCTTTTGGCTGTTCTTTTGCACTTGGCTGTTCTTTTGCACTTGGCTGTTCTTTTTCATGCTCAGCTTCAGCCTCTTCCTCGCTTTCTTTACTTTCCTCACTTTCCTCACTTTTGTCACCCGCTCCTTCACTTTCAAAATCAGATACATCCTCACCTTCTTCACCAACTACCGCGATAGCATCACCAACCTTAGCTGACCCTCCCTCCTCGACGATTATCTTCAAAAGCGTACCCTCCTCCGGAGACTCATACTCCATCGTCGCCTTATCCGTCTCAACCTCGCAAAGAACCTCGCTTTGCTCAACACTCTCACCCACATTCTTAATCCATTTAACTATTGTCCCCTCTTCCATAGTAGGCGACAACGCAAGCATTGGTAATTTTTCTGCCATTTTAAACCCCGCAAAATTATCTGATTATAAAAATTAAAAACCTACAAATACAATACCTTCTCAACCGCCTCAAGCACCTTATCAACAGATGGCTGAACAGCAAGCTCCATACGATGATTATAAGGCATAGGTACATCCTCACTGCATATCAGCTCAACCTCCGCGTCAAGCATATCAAAGCAGCGATGACTCACCAGCCAACCAACATAAGAACCCATACTCGCAACTGGCCACGCCTCATCAATAACAATACACCGATTCGTCTTCCCGACACTCTTAACTATTGCCTCCTCATCCAGCGGACGAAGACTGCGCAAATCTACAATCTCAACATCTATGCCGTCATCTTCCAATGCCTTCGCCGCCTCAATCGCAATATGAAGTATCTTACCATGCGTTATTATCGTAACATCCTCACCTTCCCTCTTCAAATCCGCCTTACCCAGCTCAATAGTGTACTCCTCACTGGGCACATCACCGCTCAGCCCGTAAAGAAGCTCAGCCTCTGCAAAAACAACCGGATTATCATCTCGAATTGCACTCTTGAGAAGACCCTTCGCATCATAAGGCGTTGCTGGACAAACAACCTTCAAACCCGGTATATGTGCGTAAATGCTCTGTATAGCCTGGCTGTGCTGACTGCTAAGATACTCCGCAGGACCATTAGGACCCCGGAAAACAATTGGCATACTAAACTGGCCGCCGGACATATAACGCATCTTCGCTGCATTGTTTATAACCTGATCAAGTGCCTGAATCGAAAAATTGAACGTCATCCACTCAACAACCACACGAAGACCTGCCATCGCCGCACCAATACCTATACCGGTAAAGCCCTCCTCCGTAATAGGCGTATCTATAACACGCTTATCACCGTATTTGTCAAGAAGACCTTTAGAAACCTTATAAGCTCCGTTATACTCGGCAACCTCCTCGCCTATAAGTAAAACTCTGTCATCCCTGCTCATTTCCTCATCAAGCGCCTGATTCAGCGCCTCTCTGTATTGTATCTTAGGCATTGTAATTCCCTCTAAGATTATTCCGATAGAACATCTTCATAAAGACTTTCAAAAGCAGGCTCATCGCTTTGTTCGGCAAACTTAACCGCATCACCTGCCGCGTCCTTACACTTTTTATCAAGCTCTTTATACTCTTCTTCGCTAAGAATATCAGCATCCTGCATACCTTCTGAAAGAACCGTAATAGGATCCTGTCCCTTCTTCTCGGAAAGTTCCTCTTTGCTGCGGTACTTAGCCGGATCGCTCATCGAATGACCCATATAACGGTAAGTACGTACATTCAAAAGCCAGGGCTTGCTCTCCTCCCTGCTGCTTGAAACTGCTTCCTTAACCTTTTCATAAACTCCCAGAACATTCATACCGTCAACTTCAGCACCCTGAATATTATAAGAAACACTCATCTTCGAAAACTCAGTTACAGAAGACACCCGGCGAAAATCAGTACCCATACCATACTGATTATTCTCACATATATAAACAACGGGCAAACCCCAGACACTCGCCATGTTCAATGTCTCATGAAAAGAACCCTGATGTATCGCTCCGTCTCCGAAAAAGCAAAGAACAACCCCCTCTTCCTCATTATACTTAATCTTAAGACCAACTCCCGCTGCCACAGGTATATGCGCACCAACTATACCGTTGCCCCCGAAAAAATGCTTATCTGAATCAAACATATGCATCGAACCGCCCTTGCCTTTGCTGCATCCTGTAGCTTTACCGTAAAGCTCTGCCATTATTGAACCTGGATCCATACCAACTGCAAGTGCATGACCGTGATCACGGTAAGCAGTAAGCACATAATCCTTAGAAAGATCTAATGTCTCTATCGCGCCAACTGCTACCGCCTCCTGGCCGGTATATATATGACAAAATCCCCCGATCTTCTTCAAACCGTACATCTTAGCTGCCTTCTCCTCAAATCGGCGAATTAAAAGCATCTTCTCAAGCAAACCAATAAGAAAATCTTTTTCATAACCTTTTACATCTATCTCTGCCATAAAATAATTCCTGACTTGAATAAAGCAACATTATTTGAAAAAACTAAAAAGACACCTTTTCACGACTGCCCTGCATAGGCTTGAAATATTCACCTTCTTCTATAACAGTCTCAAGAATAACATAATCCTCACTCGGTGCATTCGCTCGCCAGAATGTCTCAACCCTCGGGCCGAGAACCTCTAAAAGCTCTCCTTTAAGAGATGGATTATCCTCTACACCGCATCGACCCTTAAGATTGACAATTTCTCGAAGGTCGCGGCGCTGAATCATCCATTCAACATGGTCATTGCTCTCTATCTGCTTAATCTTTCTGG
>CAZAYB010000236.1:0-3925 GCA_964489215.1 uncultured Pirellulales bacterium | reverse complement strand
GCGATACCCAACATGGACCAGATAGCCAAAAACGGCAGACAGGGCCTTGTTTGTACAATACCTGAGGGTTTTACACCCGGCTCAGATGTTGCTCAAATGGCGATGCTGGGTTATGACCCTGAGAAATATTACGCGGGGCGGGCTCCTATAGAGGCAGCAGCCAAGGGTATCCATCTTGGTCCGGAAGACTGGGTTTTCAGATGCAACCTTGTAACTTTTGCAGACGGTACGATGGCAGACCACTCGGCAGGCCATATATCAGATAAAGAGGCCAGGACGCTGGTTAAAGACTTTTCTGAGTCGCTTATCGATGAGCCTGTGAAGCTTCACACCGGGGTTAGTTATCGCCATCTTGCGGTGATAAGCGGTATCGATTTTGAGAAGGTTACAACTGTTCCGCCTCATGATATTATTACGAAGAAGATATCCAAAAATACACCGAAAGGCAAAAACAGCGATATTTTGAGGAGTTTTATGGAACGTTCTCAAAGGCTTTTCGAGAATCACGAAATAAACCGTGTCAGGCGTGACCTCGGCGAGAATCCGGTCAGTTCGATATGGCTTTGGGGTCAGGGTAAAAGGGCGGCTCTTGAGAGTTTTTCTAAAAAGTTCGGTCTTAAAGGTGCAGCGATAACAGCGGTGGACCTTGTGCGGGGACTTGCCAGGCTTGTACATTTTGACCTTATTGAAGTAGAGGGGGCAACAGGTTATGCGGATACAAACTATGATGGTAAGGCACAGGCTGCTATCGAGGCGCTTAAGGACCATGACATAGTGTTTGTTCATATCGAAGGGCCTGACGAAGCGGGTCATGCGGGCAATCCTGAGCTGAAAAAATATGCGGTGGAGATGATAGACAAGCACGTAGTCGGGCCGATTTATACAGAACTGCAGAAGTATGATTCCTGGCGTATACTTGTTATGCCGGACCATCCGACGCCCTGTTCGACTCAGGCGCATGTAAATGAGCCAGTTCCGTTTGCAATGGCAGGGACTAATGTTCAGGGTATGACTAAAGGGCCTTTTTCTGAGGACAACGCTGAAGAATCAGGGTTCTGCATTGAAAAAGGATGCGATTTGATGGAATATTTTTTGAAAGTTTAACCTTAAAAGGAGTATATAATGACAAATTTTGACTCGGTTGAGGCAGTACTTGATTTTGCAATCAAAAATGAGCTTGAATCCAAGCAGTTTTACATGGACCTTTCTCTCAAGGCTAAGAACAAAGCTATGGCGAATGCATTTAAGGATATGGCAGATGAAGAGGACCGTCATCGAAAGAAACTTGAGGCGGTAAAAAGAGGTGATATTGACTTTACTCCCAGCGTTGAGAAGATACGTGATCTTAAGATTGCCGATTATACGGTGGCACCGTCTCCGTCGGGCAGTCTGAACTATGCCGATGCGCTGGTTATAGCTATGAACAAGGAAAAGGCAGCTTATAAGCTTTATACAGAAATGGCAGATTCGGTTGATTCCGGTGAGCTGGTTGATCTGTTTTTGGCCCTTGCCCAGGAAGAGGCCAGGCATAAGCTGCGTTTTGAGATAGAATACGATAATGAGGTTCTTAAAGAAGACTGAGTATAGCTGTAATATTTGTAGAGATGTTTTATAATCGCTAAAATCGTCACAATCATTTCAAAAAACTGTTTGAAAAAGTGATACTTATTCATTTTTTGAGTCAGATCAGTCCCTGTATTTGGTATAATGCAATTTCATGAGTTGGATAGGGGGTATTCTTAATCCAGTAAACAAATTAGTGTTTTTTACAGGGGAATTAATGATGAGACGATTAGTGTTTACAGTTTTGGTTGCAGCAGCGTTATGTACGCCGGTATTTGCGGTTCCGACAGTTAAATATCTTGGTACAGGATATAAAGGGACATATAATTTCGGCGGCAGTGTGGGTAATGTTTATGCCGGTGAAATGAAGTATTACGCAACGGATGTGCCGGGCTTTGCAGATTCGCAGTTTATAAGCTTTTGTCTGGAAGCAAATGAACATGTTTATAAGAACCATGAGTATATGGCAGTATTAAATAATGCGGCAGTAGAAGGTGGACTGGGCGGTCCTAATCCTGACCCGTTATCAAATTCTACGGCCTGGCTTTACAACAATTACCTGGATAATGTTTTGGGCAGCTCAAATAATACCATAGCCAAAAACTATCAGATGGCGATATGGTTCCTTGAAGAGGAAATTACGGATATATCGAAACTCAGCGCCGGGGCACAAAACCTGGTTTCGACGGCACAGTCCAATGCAGGCTGGGTTAACAAGAATATCAAGGTCCTGAATTTGTCATATTATAACGACCGGCAGGAATTGGTTCACGCTCAGGATAGTTTGGTAAGGATAAATCCTGTTCCGACTCCTTCGGCGATTGCTCTTTCAGGTCTTGGAATTTCGATCGTTGGTTTTTTGAGAAGACGCAGAGCATTATAATGATGTTTTAAGATAAGGTTTTTATGGGGTTGCAAGAGGTTCAGGCTTAGTTTTATTTTGCAATTTTCCTTTAACCGAACACGGGGCGAACACTTCTGTTTTTGTGTAAGTTGTTATATGACAACACTATACACAGCAGAGGTGTTCGTGGCCGACCACAAGACGACCGCAGCGCGACCACATCGCGACCACAACGCGAACACAAGACGACCGCAGCGCGAACACGTACCGTTCACTAACAAGAATGTAAAGAATGAGAAGAATGAAAAGAATGGAAAGAAGGGGGTCACATTTTTTTTATTTTTTTCGGGATTATATTTATTACTGATTTTAAGGATTGCGGTTTTTTTTTATTGACATATATGTTTACATGTATACAATATACGGATTAGCGTTTGACGTTTAATAATCATGGTATATAATAAAGGCATATTATGTCAGAGACAGTAAATGAACATAAGCTGAGGGTTAAAAGAGCGAGAGGTAAGTTCGCGGCTATGGCCTGTACGTATTTTGCGGGAGTTTTTAACGATAATTTTTTCCGTGAAAGCTCGCTGATGCTTGCGGTTGCGACGGGTTCCTCTTTTTTGCAGGGTCCTGCGACAATAATCTTTACCGCACCTTTTTTGCTTTTTGCGGCCTGGGCAGGTTACGCGGCTGACCGTTTCCGGAAGCGTCATATTGTGATATTTTCCAAAGTTCTGGAGCTTGTCGCTATGGTGATAGCAGCTGTGGGTTTAATAACCCTTAACTGGTATTTGATAATGACGACGCTTTTTATAATGGCTACACAGTCGACTTTGTTTGGTCCAGCTCTTAACGGGACCATTCCTGAGCTATATCCGCCGGACTATGTGCTTAAGGCCAATGCGATAATCCGGACGGTTTCGACGACTGCTATATTGCTTGGGACGGCAGTTGCGGGAGTTGCTCTTGATATAAAGGGGGTTTTGTCGGGGTATCCTCTTGCCAGGATAACGGTGGGTGTATCGCTTGTGTGCGTTTCTGTTTCTGGTGTTATTGTAAGTCTTTTCATTCCTTCTTTTGATGCAGCGGATGTTAGCAAGAAGTTCCCGAAGCTTGGTCCTTTTCATACTCTGAATATTCTGTGGAAGATCAGGCGGGATAAGATGCTTGCGACAGTGATATCTGCTAAGGCATTTTTCTGGTTCATAGGTTCGCTGACAGTTCTTATTGTCAATCCTCTGGGTATTGACCAGCTTGGGTTTTCAAAGACTCTTACAAGTGCTCTTAAGGTAGCAGAGTTGTTAGGTATAGCTGCAGGTGCTGCTTTGAGCATGAAGATAACTGCATGGGAAAAGTGGTATCGAGTGTTGAGTCCATCGGCATTGGCACTTGCTTTTTGCATGGCAATGATAAGGGTTATAACAATGTTTTCGTTTGGCAGAGGGGTTACAGCCGGTCTGCTGATAGTTGCTTTGGGAGGCTGTGGAATAGCGGGCGGTATATATATGATAC
>CAZAYB010000235.1:901-3978 GCA_964489215.1 uncultured Pirellulales bacterium | reverse complement strand
CGCAGCCTTACAAGCCAGTTATAATCCCCGCCATTTTCGCCAAAAGGCCAAAACTTTACGAATATCCGAGGAGCCTCACGGTTTACAATGCCCTGTACACAAGCAGTAGCGTGATATTGATCTACACGGGAACCAACCGATAATCCTGAACCATAAGTAACATCAAAATAATATATCGTCGGTTTAGAGGCAAATGCGGGAACAAAAAGAATCATTAAAAACAATACAAAGCAATACTATTACATAACAGTCACCGATTTTTAGACTAAAAACTTTCATTATTTTACAGCTAACGATCTACTCTCGCAGTTCCGCCAACCATTACTTTTTCAACTTCAGCAAGGCTTGCAGTAGTTGTGTCACCAGCGGTTGTCATCGCCAGTGCCCCGTGAGCAGCTCCGTAATTTACCGCCTGATCTCCGGGTTTACCTTCCATAAGGCCATAAATAAGGCCCGATGCAAAACTATCACCGCCACCTACACGGTCATAAATTTCCAGATTCTCACGCAGGATAGCTTCATAGAACTGGCCATCTGTGTAAAGAATTGCCCCCCAGTCATTTATACTTGCTGTTTTGGCATTTCTAAGAGTTGTAGCAACCGCCTGAAAATTCGGGAACTGCTTAACAGCTTCAAGTATCATTTTTTTGAAATTCGAAGGATCAATTTTGGAAATATGCTTATCAAGACCAGGCACTTCCAATCCCAGACAAGCGGTAAAGTCTTCTTCATTACCCATCATTACATCAATATAAGGAGCTATTGCTCGGTTGACCTCCTGAGCTTTTTCTTTTCCGCCGATGGATTTCCAGAGACTGGGCCTGTAATTGAGATCATAAGAAACTATAGTGCCGTATTTTTTCGCTGCCAGCACAGCCTCGATTACGACATCAGGCGTAGTTTGCGAAAGTGCCGCGAATATCCCGCCGGTATGGAACCAGCGAACGCCGTCTCTACCAAAGATAGTATCCCAGTCAATATCACCTTTTTTAAGCTGACTTGCAGCGGAGTGGCCTCTATCCGAGCAGCCTTTAGCTGCTCTTACACCAAATCCTTTTTCAGTGAAGTTAAAACCTACTCGAGTCTCTCTTCCGATACCATCGAAGGGAACCCATTTGACATATTCAAGATTTACGCCGCCCTGATACATCAAATCTTCAAGCAGTTTGCCTATTGCATTATCAACTATGGAAGTTACAACTGCAGCTCGTTTATCGAAACATCTTTTCAGGCCTCTTGCGACATTGTATTCGCCGCCCCCTTCCCAAACCTTGAATGTTCTTGTTGTGTGAACCCTTTGATCTCCGGGGTCAAAACGAAGCATAACTTCGCCAAGTGAAAGTATATCATATTTGCATTGGTTTGCCGGTCGCAGTTCGATAGGCATTTTATTATCCTCTTATTTCTTTAATAAGTTCGATTGTTTCTTTTACTTTTGCTGTGATGCCAGCCCAGTCTTTGGCTGCTACAAGTTCTTTGGTTATCAATTTGGAACCCATGCCTGCACAGACAATACCTGCGCTAAACCATTCTGTCAGACTCTCTTTAGTTGGCGAAACTCCGCCAGTCGGCATAATCTCTGTCCAGGGGCAAGGTCCGGTGGCGGCTTTTACAAAAGCAGGTCCGCCAACCTGAGCATGATGTTTTCAAGAATTAGGCCTTTTCTGGTCTTAAATAATGATACAAAAAATTGAAAAATAGGCAAAACAATACTCTGCAAAGTATTTTCTCCAAAAATTCATAGCAAAATTGCGATTATAAACAAAAAAGCTATTTTACATAAATCCTTTAATATTAACAAGTTCGTTTTTTTGAGGAAGACACCACCTTTTCCGGTAGTCAATAATTTCTCCAGAAAAACACCAGCTTCTTTTGCCTTAACTATACCAAGATAGGCTGCGGCTTCAGTAATCTTTTCATAATTATTGTCTTGTAGTTCTTCAAGCCACTGATTGATTAGTTGAGTCTTTTTAGCTTCAGATGCTTGTTCATATTCATTTGGAAGCTGGAATAAGCTGACAAAGAATTGTTCATGCGAGGCCAAAGAAGGCTTCGTTTGCTCATCGAGCAAATCAGTACCGACGGACTTTTGGGCTATTACGACCTAAGCCTCAGTACAAATTCTTTGAAGGCTTACTCACTTTTCATTATTTACCCTCTCCTTTAACGAAAACAAAAGAATAAAGATCAGCATCTTTGAGTTCAAATAGTAGTCTGACTTTTTTACCTGCAAGACTGCTTAAATCAGAACTATTTTCCCATTTCACCACATGAGAAATGCTATTTCCGATGATTTCCTGACAATCTAAGAAAGTAAAATCATTGAAGGGATTGCCATATTCATCTTGTATTTCTATTTTAACTGAGCCAGCGGCACTGGTCCAAAAATTGATTTCAAGTCGATTACCCTCGAATAATAAAGGCGATGTTAATAGAGTTCCTTTTTCGTAATCGGCGTGAATGGATGCAAAACCATCGATTCGTAATGAATATCTTTGAATATGTGATGTTGGTTGGGCATAGTTTTTGCATACATACATGCTCATTTCAGAGGGTCCGGTTTCAGCTAAACCAAGTACAGGATAATTTGTGCGAGATACCCAGTTTTCAGGTCCATAACCAGGCCTTAAAAAAGAACTTAAAAAAGTCTGGTTATAGATTGTAGAATCAGGCTTCGTGCTTAAAAGCACAATATCAGAACAGTCGTTAAAGTATTTAGAATTTACGTGAATTTGTTCCGCTTGGTTTTGACTAATAACTCTTTTTCCTGGTATAAAACGTACTGCCATGGCAATATAAAAATTGGGCGATCTAAAATATGGAAGTGTCTGATTAGTGTAGAGTTGAAAATCAGGGACAAGCTGACCATTGTGCATAATTTTCATTTGCCGTATTGGAGACCAATTTATAAAATCTTTACTTGTAGATCGACCAACCCTTCGCACCGCATTAGTGATATCAATATTTTCGAGGTCAACTCCTGGCCATATACGACAGTAGCATATATATTTTTCCTCAGTTTCCGACCAGAACACGACATTTTGGCTGTCGAAAGCAAGATAGGCAGGGTTTTCTAT
>CAZAYB010000235.1:0-891 GCA_964489215.1 uncultured Pirellulales bacterium | reverse complement strand
TTCAATCATCGTCCAATTGATGCCGTCTGGTGAGACAAATCCCATTATACATTCAGTTTGAAGTCCACCAATAGCTTTGTATCTTTGGGTAGGTGGGCACGCTGGATTATTGTCAATAAAAGGAGAGAAATTGTGAGTTGCGCTGCTATCATGAGAAAAAACTATATTATTATTTTTGCAGCCATTATATTCGTATAAGTTAACGTTGGGTTTTTGCCAGTCTATTCCGTCTTTAGATTCAGCCAAACAGGTTACCTGAGAAGCTTGTTTGGTGTTCTGAGCTGCTCTGTAGTACATCCTGTAATTCTGACCATCTTTGATTACAGTAGCGTAACATCCAGAGAACGGTCCTTCCCAAGGCTTATCGAAGGAAAAAGATTTTTCCTCAGGATGGGGATGGTGCATTCGCAATTCAATATTGTCCATTTTTTCTATTAGACTTTTGTCTACAAAAAGCTGTCGTCGACTGCCAATATTTATGGGTGTTGCAAATAGCTTAAGACCACTAACACAAATAATAAGGAAAAATAAGCACATACGGACCATTTTGTAACCTCAAAAATTCTAAAAAATTATTTAATAATCATACTGTTAAGTTGGGCATTAGTAAATTCAAAGGAATAAAGTTTGCTGGATTTCATGATAAATTTCAACTTAACAGGTTGCCCTGCAAGTACACTTAAATCTGATTTTCCATCCCAACTAACAACCTTATCCACATAATTTCCCTGTACTAAATCCGCATCTTCCGAAGTGAATCCTTCTATAGGACAGTCTTTTTCATCCAATATTGCTACCTGAAGCTGTCCAAGAGCCGAAGTGTCAACATTTAATTTTAACAGATTACCTGAAAAGACAATAGCAGGAGTAATAAAAGAGCCTCCGCTATAA
>CAZAYB010000234.1:0-4049 GCA_964489215.1 uncultured Pirellulales bacterium | reverse complement strand
AGCAGCACCAAAACGAAAAATTCAGACTTACGCACCCCTCAAATTTCTGGTCCGATATAACCATACCATTCTGGTCAATGCCCGAAAACACCGATCATCCCACCCAAAAACCAGAAAAACTGATCGCAAAGCTCATCCTCGCAAGCTCCAGACCCAAAGATATAGTACTGGACCCCTTTGCTGGAGCAGGCACTACGCCAGTCGTCGCTCTTAAAACTAACAGACACTTTGTTGGAATCGAGCATAATCAAAAGTACTGCTGCTGGGCATTAAAAAGAATCAAAAACGCTAAAAAAGACCCATCTATACAGGGCTATGCAGACAATGTCTTCTGGGAAAGAAACAGCACAAAGTACACTGCTCCAACTTCCGCAAAAAAAGCTTAAACATTTACAGCTTATCCGTTAAAATAAAACCCAAACAACAAAAAAGATTAAATACCTATAATAGATCGGAGATTATAATGAATGACACGGCCGTCACTGCTTCACAAGACTCAATACCGACAATATCCGTAAACGCGAAATGCCTACCCCAGGCATGGGAAAAAGCTGTCATCGCCGTATGGGACAACGGAATAGACGTAAAAACTCAGTACGACAAACCACAGGACTACCCAAGCAAGGACGCTACCGCCGTTATAACCGTCTTTGACCCCTTCGCAGAACCAAGAATACACAAAAACTTCCCCGGCGGACCGGAAGAACTCGAATCCTATCGCCAGGAAGTCGTAAACGGAATACACGACCACTGGATAGACCCTGCCGCAGGAAAATGGACATACACATACCATGAAAGGCTCTTCGCATACACACCCGTTTCAGACCTTCGAGACCCCAACTCACAAAAACCTTTCATACCCGTAAACCAGATACAAAACATTATAGATGCACTTAGCGAAACCGCATACACAAGAAGAGCACAGGCCATTACATGGATGCCAACCGCGGACCCCAAAACTCAGGACCCCCCATGCCTGCAGAGAATATGGTGCAGACTCATCCAAAACCAGGAAAACGGATTTACCCTCAACATGAACACACACTGGCGAAGCAGAGACCTTTACAAAGCATGGTACATGAACGCATACGCACTTACAGACCTGCAGAAAATTATCGCACAAAAAATATCACAAAACATCTCAACCCCTGTCAAAGTCGGAAGATACGTCGATATCACAGACTCTCTGCACATCTACGGTTCATACTTCCAGGACGCTCAAAAGGAAGTACCAAAAATGAAACAGACTCCCTTTACCGAAAGGGCATGGACCTCCGACCATCCTGCTTTCGAAACCATGACCGCAGAGGCAAGACAAAACCTGCACAAAGACCCCGACTATTACGCAAAACCTAAATCCTGACACGATAAGATTATGCCCGCACCGAAAATAATAACAATAGGAATCAGCCCCTGCTGGGACATAACCTGTATGTCAGACAACATACAACTCGACAGTCACGGCAGAATATCCTCCCAGACAAGGCAGCCGGCCGGCAAAGCACTCAACGTCTCAAGAGCACTCGCCTGGATGAAAACCCCATCAACAGCATCAGGACTCTGGGCAGACAGCGACTACTCCGATATGCAAAACGCAAACGAGCCCCTGAAAAAATACGTAACTTTGAACATGGCACTGGTACCAGGGCTTATAAGAAACAACATAACACTTATAGACACAAAGAAAAAAACCGAAACGCATCTGCGGTCACCAAACCAGCTCGCAACACCCGAAAACCTCATTAAAATGAAAGAACACCTGAAAAAAATCGTAACACCGCAAAGCCTCTGCGTCTTTTCAGGATCCCTCCCACAAATGCACATCGAAATAATCAAGGACATCTTCGACCTCTGCTCCGAAAAAAAGGCAAGAATTATTCTCGACAGCAGCGAAGAACCATTGAGAACTCTTGTAAATTCATCAAAGCTTTATCTCATAAAACCGAACATCGAAGAACTAAAGCAGATAATTAACCGAAACATCAAAACGGACATGCCCTCACTCTTCAAAGCATGCGCTTCAATTATACAAAACACACACAAAATACTGCTTAGCAGAGGCTCAAAAGGAGCAATGCTCATCATGAAAAAAAAGGCCTTTAACGCAAAGGTCAGAAACGATAAATACACCATCGTAAACACCGTCGCCGCAGGAGATTACCTGCTCGCAGGATACCTCCACGACATAAAAAACGCCGCACTGCCCGACAGACTCCAAAACGCCGTAACAGCTGCCTCAGCAAGAGTGTTCGGACTTACAGAATCACACTCATTCGAACAGGTAAAAAAAATCCTAAAGGTGGACATAGAACAGTTTGACCTGTAAAATAGACTCATAAATAAAAGTTAACAACCACGGGTTAACACCCGTAGAATCGCAGCTGTTTATTAAATGTTATTGAAAGGGTAAATTATGCTGTCCTTAAACTGTTTCCCGTTTCCCGCCTGGCCAAACTGGCCAATCAACTCAATCAACGGCCTGGCTGGAATATTAGCCCTGGCAGGTGCCGTATTCTCAATCGTAATGCTGATTGACTGCCTCAAAAGAAACCCCAGACAATTCAGCAACCCGTTCACCAAAAACGCAAAATACGACAGAATTATATGGGCCCTGGCAATACTGCTGAGCTTTTCATACTACTTCATCGGAGCTGTCGTATATTTCTTCGTCGTAAAACAAGAAAAATCAGAACCGGACCAGAACAAGGATAATACCCCCTAAAAACCGCCGCTAATAACGAAAGAAAAAAAATGACATACTTTGACATTAACGAACTTATCGCAATGGTCGCTGCTGTCAATTATTTGACCGTTTTTTTTAAAAAAATGTTGCATACTCCCCCTGAATTGAGTATAGTTGCTCTCTTATTACTCTGCCGCAAGGGGTAGTTTAGGGTGTAAATCGCTGAAAAGTGCTTTTACAGTGCTGAAAATGCGGTTTTTTAACCTGTGGGGCTGGTCGCTATCGCGGCATGGTCAGCTCAGGCCTCCGGCAGAGTCCGGCCGGTCGGTTTAATACCGACCCCGCGAGATCTATTGAAGCTACATCCGATGAAATGTGAGGTCTTTGCACATATTATATATGTAATATGTCTGATACCCGGTGGTGTAATCGGTAACACTCGAGTTTTTGGTACTCGCATTCCAGGTTCAAGTCCTGGCCGGGTAGTAATATCTGTTCGATAAGGATGCAAATTGAAAGAAAAAATAGCTATAATTCTAGCTGCCGGGCAAAGCACCCGGATGAATACAAAAAGGGCAAAGGTCCTCCACGAAGTCTGCGGAAGGCCTATGCTGGCATACGTGCTGGATGCCTGCAAAAAAGCCGGCGTAAACAAAACCATCGTTGTCGTCGGATACGGTAAAGAGCAGATCATAGAAAGGTTCGGCTCAGAAAAAAATATCAGTTTCGTCGAGCAGAAAGACCAAAAAGGAACCGGCCACGCCGTGATGTGCTGCACCGAAAAACTTAAAAACTTCAAAGGAGACGTCCTGATTCTCTGCGGCGACGGACCGCTCATAAGAAGCGATACATTAAAAACGCTCATAAAAAAACACGAACACGAAAAAAGTGGCGTAACTCTGGCAACTGCTGTCATGAAAAAGCCTTTCGGATACGGAAGAATCGTAAGAGATGACTACGGTAACATACAGGGTATAGTTGAACACAAAGACTGCTCAAAGGATCAGCTTGAAATAAAAGAAGTAAACCCGGGATACTTCTGCTTCAAAAACAAGGTCCTCCTTGAGGTACTAAAGGAAATTAAACCCAACAACGTAAAAAACGAATACTACCTGACTGACGGCCTGCACATCGCAATAGAAAAAGGACACAAAGCCATAGCTGTTACCGCCGTTGATGAAGAAGACGCAATGGGAGTAAACACAAGAGTACAGCTAAGCGAAGCAAGCAAGATTATGCAGCAGAGAATTCAGCGAAACCTAATGGATTCAGGAGTAACCATTGTTGACCCTCCCAACACATGGATAGACGCAAGAGCAAAAATAGGACAGGACAGCGTCATTGAACCATTTACCTGCATAACAGG
>CAZAYB010000233.1:0-4093 GCA_964489215.1 uncultured Pirellulales bacterium | reverse complement strand
AACAAGTCTCGCAAGAGCGTACAATACCGAACTGCCCCACTCCGGAAAAATTCTAACTGGCGGTGTGGACGCAAACGCAATGCAGATGCCCAAAAGATTCTTCGGGGCCGCAAGAAACATCGAAAACGGCGGATCGCTTACAATCATTGCTACTGCTCTTATCGACACCGGCTCAAAAATGGATGAAGTTATCTTCGAAGAGTTCAAAGCCACAGGCAACATGGAACTGCACCTGGACAGAAGGCTCGTAGAAAGAAGGACCTTCCCTGCAATCGACATCAGCAAAAGCGGCACAAGAAGAGAAGAACTGCTCCTTGATACCAGAGAGCTTGAACTGACATACAGGCTAAGAAAGGTACTAAGCGAAATGAACATGGTCGAGGCCATTGAGCTGCTCAAAAACAGACTTAACAAATGCAGAACAAATGCAGAGTTCCTTATGAGCATGAAACTTGACTGATACCCCGAGGATTGACAGAAACCATGAACGACAATTTAGAAGCTGTATACGAACCTGATTCCATTGAGAAACACGCCGATAAACTGTGGACTTCGGGCAATCACTTTCACGCAGACCCTGACGCACCGGGCAAATCATATACAATTGTGATCCCACCCCCTAATGTAACTGCCGCTTTGCACCTGGGACACGCCCTAAACAACACTCTGCAGGACATCCTCATAAGATTCAAAAGAATGCAGCAGTTCAACACTCTATGGATGCCAGGCACAGACCACGCCGGTATAGCAACCCAGACCGTCGTCGAAAAAAGGCTCCTCAAGGAAAAAAATAAAAGAAGAACTGACTTCAAAAGAGACCAGTTCGTCCAGCACGTACAAGCATGGAAAGACGAATATGAACAGAGAATTATAAATCAGCTCAAAAAAATGGGATGTTCCTGCGACTGGCAAAGAACAAGGTTCACAATGGACCAGACTTGTGCTCAGGCAGTAAGAACAAACTTCTTCAAACTTTTCAAAGATAAACTTATATACCGCGGAAAAAGACTTGTAAACTGGGACCCCGCCACACAAACTGTACTGGCCGACGATGAAGTGGAACACGAAACAGTAAAAGGACACTTCTGGTACTTAAAATACCCTCTCACAGAACCAGTCACCTTCCAGAACGAAAAAATCACACACATCACCGTCGCAACAACAAGACCGGAAACAATGCTCGGCGACACCGCAATCGCAATGAATCCAAACGACCCAAGGGCAAAACTCCTGCAAAACAAAACCGTAAAACTGCCCATCGCTGAAAGAGAAATCCCAATCATCACAGACGAACACGTCGTACTGCCGGATTCGAAAAGCCAGGACGAAAAGGCAAAATTCAGCACCGGCTTCCTAAAGGTAACCCCCGCCCACGACCCGAACGACTGGGAAATAGGCCAGAGGAACGAACTTGAAATAATCAACATAATGGCACCGGACGGCTCAATAAGCGACAAACACGGCTGGCACGATTGTTCTGAAAATGCACAGTTTTTGCTCGGAATGGACCGCTTTGAAGCAAGAGAAGCCATTGTAGAATGGTTCAGAAAAGAAAAACTGCTCGAGGACGTAAGGGAACACGCACACGAAGTCGGACACAGTTACAGAAGCCACGTACCAATTGAGCCTTACCTTTCCGACCAATGGTACATCGCCGTAAAAAAACCAATCCCCCACCTGGCACAGAAATTCGGAAAGGATATTATACCCGAAACCGACATACCCCAAAATTCGCTCGCAGGCCTTGCTCTAAAACCGCTGCTGGACAACAGACTGAGATTTATTCCTTCCAGATACGCCGGTACTTATAAAAACTGGCTCCAAAATCTTCGGGACTGGCCGATAAGCAGACAGCTATGGTGGGGACATCAAATACCAATATGGTCCGCTGATTATCCGCCAAAAAAACTTTCTGACGACGACATCCAGACTCTTAAAATCCTCGCTGAAAATCCTGAAGTTTTATGCCGTGCATCAATAAACACTGAAGACAGCTCGACAGAGATACCACTTGAAAAGCTGACAAAAGACTGCCAGACAGACCAGACAATCTATATTTGCCTTATCGATGACAACCAAAAACTGATAAGGGAAATTGAATCAATAGGATTCAAAAGGGACCAGGATGTCCTTGATACATGGTTCTCAAGCGCCCTTTGGCCTTTCAGTACAATGGGCTGGCCAAAGGATACTCCCGAAATGAAAAAATACTACCCTGGCTCGGTACTCTGCACCGCAAGGGAAATTATAACCCTCTGGGTATCAAGAATGGTAATGATGGGACAATACTGCGTAAACGACATACCTTTCAAGGACGTTTATATACACGCCATGATACAGGACGGACAGGGAAGAAAAATGTCAAAAAGCCTTGGCAACGGCATTGACCCCCTCATCGCAATTGACTCTCACGGAGCTGACGCCATGAGATTTACTCTGGCAAACATGACAACCGACACACAGGACGTCAGAATGCCCGTCGAGCCAATCACTCTGCCCGACGGTAGAAAAGTAAACACCTCACCAAAATTCGACATTGGAAGAAGCTTCTGCAACAAACTATGGAACGCCTCAAGATTTGCAATGATGAACCTTGAAAACACAGACCCGGAAAAATTCGAGCCTGCAAAAATGGACATCACAGACATGTGGATACTCTCAAGGCTCGCACAAACCATTGATAACGTAACAAAAAGCCTTGAAAGCTATAAGTTCATGGAACCCCTCAACGAGCTCTACAGATTCTTCTGGAACGACTTCTGCGACTGGTACCTCGAATGGACAAAGCCGAGAATTAACGACCCGAACCAAAAACACATTGCACAAAACGTACTGGCTTTAACACTCGACCAGATACTACGACTGCTCCACCCATTCATACCCTTCATCACTGAAGGAATTTTCAGCAGATTAAACAAAATTGCACCCAACAGAGGCTTAAAGAACATAGTATCCTCCAATGCATCTGATGTCCTTGTAAAAGCAAAATGGCCCGATAAAATCGATAACATCATCGATGAAGCTGTCCAGTACCAGATACAGATAATACAAACCGTTATAGGCTCGATTAGGGAAATGAGAAGCGAGCACAACGTTTCGCCCGGCCAAAATGTCAGCGTATCGGTAAAAACAGAAAAAGCAATTGCAGATATCCTGAACGAAAACAAAAACCTCATACAGAGCCTTGCAAACACAGAAAAATTCATTGCTTCGCCAAACGAGCAGAAAACCAAAAACGCAGCTTCTTCAGTTGCTGAGGAAATGGAGATTTTCGTACACGATGTAATAGACCCCCAGGCAGAAAAAGCAAGGCTGTTAAAACAAAAACAGCAGATTGAAAAGGGATTAAACGCCGCAAATGCAAAACTAAGCAACGAAAATTTTGTAAATAAGGCAAAACCCCAGGTAGTCCAGCAAACAAGAGACAAGCACCAGGAACTCACCGATCAGCTCGAAACCTTAAACAAACACTTAAAGGAACTTGAAAAATAACAAAAGGGGGCAAAAAATGGAAGTTGAAGTCGAACTGTCAAGAATTGTAATAAACGAAACCGTCGACCAGCAGATAATCGTATTAAAGGAAATTGAAGGCAACCGAAGCTTCCCCATCGTCATTGGAATTAACGAAATCCTTGCCATAGACAGAAGACTAAAAAATATCGCTCTGCCAAGACCCATGACACATGACCTGCTCGCCAATGTCATAAAGAAAATGGATGCCCAAATAGATAAAATCGTCGTCTCGGACCTCTCCGAACACACCTTTTACGCTGTAATACACATCACTCAATCAGATGGCAGTAAAGTCGAAATAGACTCCAGGCCAAGCGACGCTATTGCTGTCGGGGTTGGTCTGGATGCTCCTCTGTATGTTGACCAACAGGTTTTTGAGAAGATGAACATGTAAAACTGCTGATAAGAACTACCCCCACCGCCACACAAAGCATTGAATCAGCAATATTAAAAGCCGGCCAGTGCCTCTGACCCCAGTAAATAATATCAATAAAATCCCTCACCTTGCCGTCATTGAAAATCCTGTCATAAAGGTTCCCCGCGATACCTGCCGCCATCAGACCCATAGCAAAAGCAGTAA
>CAZAYB010000232.1:0-4165 GCA_964489215.1 uncultured Pirellulales bacterium | reverse complement strand
CTCCGATTATGTTTATCGGGCCCTCCACAGTTTCCATAACATCTACAGTTACCGCAGGAATTTCAATCTGTTTAATTTCATCAGCATTTTGACCTTCTCCGCAGAAAATTACCGCCTGAACATCCATTTTTTTAATATAATTTAACCACGAACGTTTTCTATCCTTGAGCCTGTAATAAGGAGGGGATTTATATAAAGTCCAGGGACCGTACAGCCTTGAATATTTAGCTACTCCAAAAAGAATTCCTCTGCCGCATGCCCTGCTCGTCTCTATTAGAATGAGCACTTCCGGGTTATTTTTCATGAACGCAGATTCTACTTTACGAATTATAGATTTTCAAGCAAAGTTCGCAATATGGAGTAAAAAAAACGCAATATGGCGTTATTATCCGGCTTTAACACTCAAGGTACTCTAAATCAAAAAATGCCAGGCTATATCAATTCAAGGATTATCGCCAGGACAAGCAGTGCAGCGCATGCGAAAAGCAGCATCTTAAGACTTTTCTGGACCGAGGCTCCTTTAGCAATATTGCCCATCATTTTGGGGATTATGACCGCACCTGCCAGGCCGACAGCAAAGATTATTCCGAAGACGCTGCCGTAAATTTCCGGCTGAAATTTGGAAAATGTAACTCCAACTGTAGTGGGAAAACAAGGCCCGAACACAAGCCCGGCCGCAGCGGCGAGCACTTTGGCATACCCGGACTTCCTGCAGTCCAGCATGATGAAAATGACAACCGCACCTGTCAGCGCAGAGCCGGCGATTAACCAGCCCCCCACCGATGCAAGGTCAAGCCCGATTCTTGCAGGGACCAGGCTTGTAATAAGTCGACCTGCCATCATGGATATTGCGAATATCGAAAGCAGCATCTGCCCCGAAGCGTCCGCAGCGTCATCATCAATGGAAGGGTTCTGCTTTTTGCTAACCTCCTTGCCGAAAGACGGAAGCCAGTTGCAAAAAGACGCCTCAAGCGCGATATAACAGAAAAGAACGAACGCAGCAACAATGACAGCCGGCTCCTTAAGCAGGCCCACAGCCGCTGCGATATCCAGCCTGGCGCTGCTTTGGGGATAACCCCCAGCCATAAAAGCGATCACTGCAGGAAGCAAAACTATAAACCCCAGAATCGATATCGTTACCTCATAACTTGTCTTACGGAACAAGAAGCTGACTATCAAAGGCGTAAGAAACAGACCCAGCCCAAAAAAAACGTTCGCCAGATTGCTCGCTATCGCAGGGTCCTTACCTGAAAAGATTACCTGAGGTGCCATAACATTACCTGCCGTATTCAATGCCATCGCCCCGATACCCAGCAGCACACACCCAAGCATAACCGAGACATAATTCCTGCTCCTGGCAAGCCAGAGTATGCAACCTGCCGTCGCCGCAAAACCAATGACAGCAACCCATTTATAACCCACCGCATCGGTTACAACACCAATTACCAGCGAAGCAACAAGACAGGTAAACATAAATGTCGAGATAAGGGTGCCGAATTTGCTCTCATCGATTTTAACACGCGGCATCAGTTTTACACTGATTGACCCCAGCAGGGCAAACGACATACCGAGACCGAACACACACATCAAAGCTACAGCCTGTACCATTATATCATCCTTTCATTTAATGGAAATTTGTTTAGTGTCAGACTTCCTTTTCGAGGTACCAGCCCTGCCTGTAAGGCGGGTTCACATATTTGTTCAAATCGGGATGGTTCGTAAATTTCATATTTTCCCCGTCCCAGAGAAGTTTCTCTCCGGGTTTATGAATGCAAAGATTACCCATGAGTATCATTTCAGTAAAAGGCCCCGAAACTTCAAATGGCGAAACTGGCTTACTCCGCTGCTGAATCGCCTGAACCCAGTTCATCTCATGGCTGGTCTTAATTCTGGGCAAAGTCTTTTCCGGCCGGTCATACGCTTTCATTTTGCTGTAAGGTATCAGTTGCGGACTGCTCGCATAGCAGCCGCAAACCAAGGTCCCCTTATCACCGTAAAAAATTACACCCCCGTTATCATCTCCTGATTTCCTTCCCTGTTCGAGTTCTTTCGGACGTTCAGGAAGCAGCCCGCCGTCGTACCAGTGAACATTTACAGCAGGCATCGAACCCCTTGCGGGAAATTCATAGTGAACTATCGTTCCCACTGGATACGTTTCGTCTATCCCCATCCTTTCCCAGAATTTTGTATAGTTGGTCGCATAACTTCCCTCGACAGCAGAGGGATATTTCAACTTCAATGCCCTGAACACCGGATCAAGAACATGACAGCCCATATCTCCAAGAGCTCCCGTACCAAAATCCGCCCACGCCCTCCACGTACCGGGATGATAGGCCGGATGATAAGCCCTTTCAGGAGAAGGACCAAGCCATAAATCCCAGTTAAGATTCTCCGGGACCGCAAACTTTTCTTTGGGCCTGTCAATGCCCTGAGGCCAGCACGGCCGGTTCGTCCAGGCATGAACCTCACGAACATCACCTATCGCGCCGTCCCATATCCACTCACAAATCAGACGAATCCCTTCTCCGCTGCTGCCCTGATTACCCATCTGAGAAACAATTCCGTATTTATCTGCCGCTTCGGTGAGAACACGGGATTCATAAACTGAATGAGTAAGGGGCTTTTGAACATAAACATGCTTGCCCCGCCGAATAGCCTCCATCGCAATACAGGCGTGAGTATGGTCAGGAGTCGCAATTATAACCGCGTCTATCTTATCACCCATATCTTCCAGCATAACCCGGTAATCCTTATACCGTTTCGCCTCCGGATACTCCTGGAAACTGCTCTTTGCATTTCCCCAGTCCACATCACACAGTGCCGCAATATTCTGAGAGTCAGGGTCAGGCCATAAACCTTCTTTTCTTTCACTTTTCGGTCTGCAAACTGCTTTCAGATCCACCTTGCCCATTCCCCCTGCCCCAACACATGCAATACTGATTTTATTGCTCGGTGCTGTTTTGCCGTTTCTGCCCAAAACGCTGCTCGGAACTATGGAAAACATTGCCGCACCTGCGCCCGCAGATTTGATAAAATTCCTTCTGCTGAAATTTGTTTTACCTTGTTCATCCATTATTTACTCCGCAATATCATCAAAAATTATAACATGTATTTCAACTATCAGCCACAAAACCTATCAAAATTTCTTACCGTCCCCGAGAGGATTCGAACCTCTAACCTTTGGCTTCGGAGGCCAACGCTCTATCCGTTGAGCTACGGGGACTAAACTTGTTATTGATTATACCGCCCTGCAAATTGTCTGTCAATGTCGCAGTCTTATCATCTGTCCCGGTCATAAAAGCGGTTTGCTTTCCAAATTCCGGCAAGGTGTTTACTGCCGTTGTAATATGCTCAGCTTGTGCATGGGTATATATATTCATGGTTGAGCCGAAGTCTCCATGTCTCATAAGTTCCTCAGCGGTTTTAGGGTGAACCCCTGAAACGGCAAGATAATTTTTGGGGTTTGCTTTTATTTGGCTATAATATCCCTTGATTTTCTCTGTTTAGCGGATATAATAAGGCCTGTTTTCGGACGGATTCAGTTAATCAAATTAACGGATTTAGGTATTATTACTCTAAATTATTGGAGGTTTAAAATGAGGAAATTATTTGTTATTGCTTTTTGCTTAGTTTCATTTACAGCTTATGCTGACACGTTTGGAACAGGCGAAAATCAGTTCGAGATTGATTTTGTGCCGATTTCCGGGGATTCCGGTAATCTTGGAAGCTGGTCTGTGGGAAGCGGATACACATTTTCCGGCGTCAACCATGGCGACTACCGTATGGGCACCTATGAGATTACCAATGCTCAGTTTGCGGCTTTTGCTACCAATAGCAATGTTTACTGGACAGGAGCAGATGTTCCAAGCAATAGGGTGAGCTGGTATGAGGCGGCACAGTTTGTCAACTGGCTGAACACCAGTACCGGGAACACTGCGGCGTATAACTTTAACGGCGGTACTTTTAGTGTGTGGGATGCAACCGATGCTGGCTACGATGCTTCTAATCCCTACCGCAACAGCAATGCGTATTACTTCCTGCCGACCGAGGATGAATGGGTCAAGGCGGCGTACTGGAACGGGACAAATCTGCAAACCTGGGCTACGGTGGGTGATGTTGTTCCTACACAGCCCGGTTGGAACTTTCATGATATCGGTTACGCCAC
>CAZAYB010000231.1:0-4275 GCA_964489215.1 uncultured Pirellulales bacterium | reverse complement strand
ATTTCAGGTTTAAGGAGGCTCTGCATGAAATATATGTGTTTTTGTCTGTTAATCCTCGCCAGTTCCCTGTTTTCCGCTCCTCAACCTTCAGATCTTCGTGTCCCGCCAATGTTGTCCACCGCATGGGGCCAAACAGTTGAACCTGTAAACTACGCCTCCGGAACAAGTCTGGCGTGCTTTAACTACTACACACCCGACTCATCAGGCTATCCCCCATCGACACCTGGTTCTGTAACAAATTACCCTTCCGGATGCGTTGCAACTGCAATGGCACAGCTGGTAAACTACAACCAATGGGCTGTCCCGCAGTTTCCATACATGACAAGGTTCACAATTTATGCTGACGGTATTTCTTACCAGGCCTATCTTATGGGCGGAACACTTGGAGGAAACTATGATTGGTTACTGATGCAGAACATAGTTTCAAGTCTTCAGGCCCGGCAGGAAGTTGGACGCCTGTTGCATGACCTCGGTATAGCCTTGACAATGCAGTACTATTCATGGGCAAATTGGGGCTCTGCTACTGACTTTGATTACATTGATGATGTTTTTATTGGTTTTTCATATTCTAATGCTGTAACTCTTGAAGGAAACGCAATTGTTAATGGACAGCTGTCACCGCTGTCTATCTCCCCGTTACTTGCCGAACCGGCAATCAAGACAAACCTGGATGCACAACTGCCCGTACTTATCGGCATAAACGATAATGCTTTGCAAAGCGGTCATGTACTTGTTTTGGATGGTTATGGATACGACTCAACTGGAAAAACATGGTTCCATTACAACTTTGGCTTACCGGTACAGGGTGTAACTTATCCTGCCGTTAACGACGGCCCAAACAGCTGGTTTACTCTCCCCGGAGTTGGTTCAACAAATGACTCTGCAGGATATACTGTCCTTGACGGTATTGCTCTAAACATTTTCAAGGCCGGTTCTGTACCTGCTCACACAGGAGAAATAATTTCAGGCTGTGTGCGCGATTCATCCTCAAATCCCATAAACTCGGCTCAGATAACAATTTCCTGCCCTGCTGATCCAGGCTTTGCACCCGTCACTGTATACACCAACGCCGTCGGAATTTTCGCTTACTACGGCACAATTAACCCTAACAAAACATATATGCTTGACGTTTCTGCCCCCGGGTACGCAAATAAAACTACACAATGTAACGTCGGAATCACTCAAAAGAACTGGATAACAACAAACTCACCCAGTCCCGGAGATGGATACTACTCAAACTCCTTAGGCAATGTAAGATCTGAAATAACATTAGTGCCCAAAATAACATTGCCGCCTGTTCAGATTTGTGATTTCAAAGAATTCGCAAATATCTCAAAATACTGGAACACAACTCACTCCAGCATTACTGCCCCGGATGTTTGCGCCGATTATGATGGAGATTGGGGGGTAAATTACCTTGATCTTATCCGAATATGCAATGCCTGGCTAAACGCCCCGGTAGAGTTCAGAACAGAATTTCAGATTTTCTTCGATATACCGGGACAAATGCCCCCGCACATGCCCTGGCTTTACGCCGGCCAGGGGGGGCCGTGGGCTGTCGTTTCTTCACCAGTTTTGGCAGCTCAGTCACCTGCAATACTGGATTCACAATCCACTTCATTAAAGCTGCCCGTAAAGGCATACCCGGGTCCTGCTGGTATTATGAATATTATGTTCGATTTGCAGTGTGATACGCAGTTAAATGCCGATGTCTTTGAATTCCTGGTAGACGGTGTTATTCAGACAGAATTAATGACAAGCCAATCTGCTTTCAGCGGCCAGTTAAATCTGCCTATGCACTACCAGCTTAATAATATTACCGAGCCATGCTTGATAACAATTGAATGGAGATATACAAAAAATGCATCGGTTAGCGTAGGTGCCGACAAAGTATGGATTTCTAACATTAACGTTTCCATGCAGCCGTAGAAAAAGTTATTCTAAGCTCCCTGGCTGTTTTTCGCCTTTTCAACAGAGACGTTAAGACTGTCAATAAGCCGATTTAATTTTCTTCTCTCTACCCCGAGTATCTTAGCAGCTGCGATTTTTTTGCCTCCCGTTGCTTTAAGAGCATCAGCAACAAGTTTTGCTTTTGCCTCTGCCAGAGTAGGAAGCCCAACCCCTGTACTGCTTGGCTCGGTATATTCTGCCATCAGTATTTCCCGGGGAAGTGACTCTATCGTTATCGTTTTCCCTTGTGTCAGAACATAGGCCCGTTCCATTGCGTTTGCCAGCTCTCTTACATTGCCCGGCCAGGTATATCTCAGCAATATCTCTTTGCAGTTTTCGTCAAGGTTTTTAGCTGGTTCGTCATAAAATTCTGCCTGGTTCTCGAGGAAATACTCAGCCAGAAGCATTATATCGTCTTTACGTTCCCGAAGTGGGGGAATCTCGACGCTTACCACATTTAAACGATAGTATAAATCCGCCCTGAACTTGCCTTCCTTTACCATTTTTGATAAATCCCGGTTGGTAGCACATAGAACACGAACATTTACCGGATAACTTTTCGTTGTGCCCACAGGTGTTACACGCTCTTCCTGAAGAACTCTCAGCAATTTAGCCTGAAGCTCTAAAGGAATTTCCCCTATCTCATCAAGAAAAATAGTTCCTTTATCAGCTGCACGGAAAAAACCAAGTGTATCACTGACCGCACCGGTAAATGCCCCTTTGACATGACCATATAACTGGCTCTCAAAAAGCTGTCCTGTCAAGGTTGTACAGTCGACCGGAACAAAAACATTGTCGCAACGGTCGCTGTATTTATGAACCTCCCGAGCAAGCATTTCTTTGCCGGTTCCGGTTTCTCCAACAATAATAACAGAGCTTTTCCGGTTAGCGATTGCCTTGACAGTGTCCAGAATCGAGTTAAAAGACTCAGAGCGTCCTATGAAGTTCTCTGAGCTGCTTGTATCCTGGCCCCACTCATATTCATTTTTTTCACTGTTCGGTTCCATTTTTCTACAAGTTATCCCCGGGGCTATTGCCGCTGCTTAAAATCTCGGCGTAAATATACCCTCTGTCCTGTACTCAATGTGAACCTGATCACTGTTCGGTTGAGCAGGTTCTTTTAACTAAATTGTTTTATCGCTTCCTGCAATTAACGGAAAGGAAAGACTACAGACGTGCAGCTTCCTCATCCTCCTGAATTTCAATATAACTATCTTGCAATTTAAAATCAAGCATTTTATTGGACTTTTAACAAAAACCTAATATTTAAGAAAAAAAAAGAATCCTTTAATCTTATTTCTATATACATCTGTAAAGTCCAATAAGTTCCTGTAATGTTACGATAAAAAGTATAAAAAAACATGAAATTATCGGAAATAGGGATTATCCTGATTTTAACGAATAATTATACCGGTCAGCCGTCTTATCAGCTTTGCCATGAAAAGCTGATATTCACATGACACATAATGCCTTGAAGTATTCTTGGTACAAGCTGCATAATTGGTAAAGCTATGCAAAAAAAATGGGTTAAAAATATAAAAAAACAACGTATAAGTTCATTTATGTAAAATATTTATAACTTCTTTAGAATTTTATGCTTGACTTAAATGAAGATTTTGCCGAAAATAATTATGAACATAAGTTCGTAATTAAGGTATGGTTTATATGGCAAGGCCCTTTAAAAACAGAATGGTATCAGGAAAGCCCGGCTCGGTTGTTTACAAACCCGCCGGAGTGCCCGCAAGAGTACTGCAGTGGGTTGTCCTCGGCATGGACGAGTTTGAGAGTATTCGCCTCTTGGATCATGATGGTTTATCCCAGGAACAGGCAGCTGAGGCCATGAGCGTTTCAAGGCCGACTGTTACAAGAGTATATTCCACTGCCAGAAAAAAAATAGCAGAAGCTTTAACAGAAGGTAAGGCTGTTTTAATTGAGGGTGGTCCCGTTGACCAGATAGAAAAGCTTGGATTTGATTCAGCCGGCAGGGGACAGCACCGCAGAGGTGATGGAAACGGCCGGGGAAGAAGATTTAGAGGACGAGGAAATTAATCAAAATTTTATCAAGGTTGTATTTATTTTGGAGAATAAATCATGAAAATAGCTGTAACAGCCCAGGGAAATGAGCTCACAAGCAAATTGGACCCGCGTTTCGGAAGATGCGCAACTCTTATAATTGTTAATACTGACAGCGGTGATTTAGAAGCCGTAGATAATGCTGTAAATCTCAATATGGCAAGCGGAGCTGGAATACAGACCGCTGAGAAAGTTTCTGATTTACAGGCTGAGGCAGTAATAACAGGCAACGTTGGCCCAAATGCTTTTAAG
>CAZAYB010000230.1:0-4309 GCA_964489215.1 uncultured Pirellulales bacterium | reverse complement strand
CTGAACTTATATCGTTTATAGTTTCCCTGAGCTTGTTCGCAGAGTTTGCCAAAGCATCTGGTTCATGGGGTTCTATTGAACCTTCGATAAGTTGCACCGACTGCACCGGCACCGATTATTACGACTTTTCTTTCGCCATTTCTCATTTTATTACCTCCTGTTGGCTTGAACTTTTTAATTCAGTCTTAAAAACTCAGCTTTCAATGTTTTAAGCCGTCGACTTTCTGTTAAAAAGAACATTTCCTTTGAGCCGGTATTTTTAAGAGCCTTTATATATTTCGGCACGCATAAGGCTCTACGGCATCTGCGATAGCTTCCTGAAAAGATGGGTGAGCGTGCATTAACTCGCATAAACGGTCTACTTTGAGGTCTGTATCCATAGCCAGAAGTATTTCATGTATCATATCCGTTGAATGAGGAGCTATCCAAACAGCCCCGAGAATTTTCCCTGTGTCTTCTTTGACCATAAGTTTCAATTTTCCATAAGCCTGATGGTAACAAATAGCTGTTCCGCTTTGGGCGTAATCGGTTTCAAGAACCGCAATGTTATCATATTTTTGTCTTGCCTGTTTCTCCGTAAGCCCCAGAACAGATATATTCGGGTGTGTGTATACTCCAATCGGAACCAGTTCGAAATCATCAGAGTTATCAGCACCAGCTGCATTATCGCCCGCTATCTTCCCCATACGATTTGAAAGATGAGTATATTGTCTTTTATCCGCAACGTCTCCTGCTGCATAAATATTTGGCACTGAGGTTCTGCAATGATTATCAACTTCAATTACTCCGTCTTCACTGACATTTACATCAGTGTTTGACAAGCCTATACCTGCGGAATTTGGTATCCGTCCAACTGCGATCAGAGCATATTGAGCCGTAACCGTCTCATCTTTTTCCAACTTTACCGCCACGGTTTCTTTACTCGCATCCATCTGCTCAACCTTCGAACCTGTTATTACCTTTACGTTGCGTTCGGTAAGTATTTCCATGGCAGCCTCGGAGGCATCAGCACAATCAAGCGAGGGCAGCAAATCAGACTTCATTTCTATTACGGTTGCAGGTATCCCAAGCTCAGAATAGATACAGGCAAACTCACATCCTATAACTCCCCCCCCGATTATAACTATACTCTCAGGAAGTTCACTGCTGGTAAGAGCCTCGTTACTGGTTAATAGCCGATCGGATTCCCACGGCAAAAAATCCGGCAAAACCGGACTTGAACCTGTCGCAATGATTATTGAATCTGCACAAACAGTTTCGTTTTCGTGGTCAGTCTCTATTATTATCGAGTTGCGATCAACCAAAGTCCCGCGTCCATAGAGCAGGTCAATATTGTCAAATTTATCAAGTCCGTCCTGAGTCATATCCCTTAGCCGATTTATTATCGCTTCCAGAGCTGACATAATATTCTGACCATTGTAATCTTTTGCACATTGGGTCAGCGAAAGAACAGACTGACTTCTCGATTTATGATAAATCTCAGAAACATTCAGCAATGCCTTTGTTGACATACAGCCTACGTTAAGACAAACTCCGCCTATCTGGTTTTGTTCAATGATACAGACAGTTGCACCTCTTCTTGCGGCCTGTTTTGCAGCTGGAAGACCGCCCGGACCTGCCCCCAGAACAGCAACATCATAACTCCTCATTTAACTTCTCCTTTTGTGTCTCTAAATTATCAAAAGTGTCATTACCTTCGAGATCTATTTTCAGGGAAAGAAAGGAAAGCATATCCTTAAGGGTAATTATCCCAACAAGCGTATCATCATCGATTACCAGCAGCCTGCTGTTGCCTGTCGAGTTCATTTTTGAAAGCGCCTTGACAGCATCAGTCTCCGGTGATACTGAATTTTTATCCCCGCAGCCTATGTAAATTTCGCTTACTTGAGTATCCTGCCATTGTTCATGAGGAACGTTTTTGATCTGAGCCGATGTCACACAGCCCATTAATTTATCGTGTCTGTTAACTACCGGAAACATCTTGTAATGATACTTGTAATAGTAGTCCTCGACTAATTTTGAAATCGTAGTATCTAAAGGTACGGTTATCGGATTTTCCTTCATGAATTTTTTCACAGGTTCCCCCCCAAGCGCCCTGTGCATAACCAGTCTCTGATAAGATGCCCCCGAAGCAAACTTGACGAATATACCTATAAGCAGCCACCATAACCCGCCAACAAAATTACCGCTTATAAAGCTCATTACTCCAAGAATTATCAGCAATATCCCAAAAGCAGAACCGAAAGCAGATGCTATTCTTGTTGACCAGGTAATGTTTTTTTTGAAAGCCCATAACGCCGACCTTAACAGTCTACCCCCGTCAAGTGGATAAGCCGGCACAAGATTAAAAGCTGCAAGCAGCAGATTGACCCACATCAGATATTTGAGAACCCCGGTTATCGGGGTTGGAAAGTTTAGAAACCCTGCGCCGCTGACAATACCGTAAAAGATACCCGCAAGCAGTAAACTGGAAGCAGGCCCCGCAGCCGCCATAAGAAATTCAGCCTTAGGCCCGGGAGGCTCCTCGTCCATCTCTGCCACTCCGCCGAAGATAAACAGCGTAATCCCTTTCATCTGCATACCATATTTTCTTGCAACAATGGAATGACAGAACTCATGAAAAATCAGGGAAGCAAACAGCCCCAGCGTCCCTAATATCGCCATCTGCCAATACAATCTGTCTGCCATTTGCGGATAATAATGGGGAAAAAGCCCGCTTGCCAAAGACCATGTTACCAGCACAGCAAGTATTACCCAGCTTATGTCAAAGTTTACCTTAAAACCAAACAAATTGAACAAATGTATTTTTTTACCAAACATATATATAACCAATGAGCACTTAAGATATTTTATTATAATCGTCGGTGTCTTAAGCTTAACTGAATTGAGTATTTACTGTTTACTTATATCCAGAGAAACGGCCGCTAAAGGCTCAAGCGTTCTAAATGCAAACGATTCAGTAAGAAACAGGTTAAGCTTATTGTGATCGGACCCGCTGTAACCGATTGAAAAATCCTGTCCGACAGTCAGCTCAAAACTACCCTGCCCGGTGCTTAGCACAATTGCCCCTTTAAGATGAGGCGACATTATAATCTCACCCTCGAGCATTTGCTCGATTATCTTAAACGGCGGAAACGCACCAGTTTGAACCTGGATTAGTTTGAAGTACTGTTCTGCACCGAGTATAAGTGCATAAGGGCCGGAAATGCCGGAAGACGCGATAGCCTTCAAAGCCTCCGAAACAGCAGAAGGATACTTGGCCGGGTCAGCGGGAAGCTTTAACGGTTTATGCTCTGACGATTTCCTGATTCCGTCTATGCCTCCTTTACTGAAACCGTCAAAGACTGCATTGTCCTCAAACTGCGCAATCTTTTCACATGCATCGACAAGAGGCTGAAGCTCTGCGTCTTTACTGCCTCGGCTAACATTGTCCAGCTCCATTAAATCCAGGGTAAAAGGCACCCTCACCTCTATCAACGGCGCAACGATTCTTGTGCCCCACTGGATATCGCCTTTCGTAGAAGCCAGCTCAACCCTGCCAAGGTTCACCGCGGCAAAATCCCAGCCGAACGGACCGTTAAAATCGACAACTTTTCTTGCCGTCAGTACCCTTACTATCGATTCCTTTGCCTGTTCATCAAGCTCACTCCAGGCCTGTTCTGTAATTGGAGCGTATTGTCTTTTAAGAATGTCAGTCATTTTTATCTTCCTTTCCTTAGAGATCCGATTGATAAACTTTGCGAAGGGGATGGCTGATTTTTAACGGAAACATCCTCATCCTGACCTTCTTCACCTTCTTCAGATTCTTCTTCTACCTCAAGCAGTGGTTTATCAGTAAAAAGGTAGGTTCGGAAGTTTTCATCAAACTCCGGAAAGTTTCTTCTAAGCCACTCTGCCAGCATTGATGCATGTTCTATTTCTTCATTTCGGTTATGCTCAAGAACATCCCTTAACTCCTGATCCTGAGAAACCGCTGCCCTTTCGTTATACCAGGCCACAGCCTCCAGTTCCTCAATCATAGATGCGATCGCTCTTTTTTGGTCAATAACCTTTTGCGGAAGCGATTCTATCGGCTCATGATTTTCAAGCGGCATAATAATCTCTCCTTATTACATTAGCACATATGTATCATACACTTAACTTTTTTTCAGTTGTCTTTAACTTACCTGCAATTCCTTTTCTGACTGCCATAAACCGTGTATATTGCAATACGCAATCGCCGAAAGCGTACCCGGCTTAGAGGTTTTCATCGATGCAACTGCCTCGTGATGGGTATAAACCGGACCGGTATCAGGCCCCTCAGTGGATT
>CAZAYB010000229.1:0-4408 GCA_964489215.1 uncultured Pirellulales bacterium | reverse complement strand
TGAGGAGGTCGGTTTGCTGAGGGGGGGTTAGCTGGTCGTAAAAGGTTAAAAGATGGGCCTGGTTGATGTTTTCGAGCTGTTTTTGTAACTGCTGCTTCTTTTGCTGTAAGTCCATGAATTAACTCCGTAATAAGTTTGGGCGGTAATTATTTGAGTTCGAAATGATAAAATATTGTTTTTGGGGCGGATTTTCAATAAAAAAGAGTAAAAAAAATGCTTGACCAGTTCCGATAAAAGTGATATATTGGTAATTGAAAAGTGAAGAGATGCGTGGTTCGGGTATGGGTTTTTATAGTTAAACCAGCCATTATATTTTTTAAGTTTGTATTTCATTTCATCCGAACCGGCAGACGGTTTTCACTTCTTACTATAGAGCGGTGTGCGTTTGGACTTGTGTAAATGTGAAGGTCTGTGTAAATGTAAAGGTTTTACTCGCATGATCGCTTGGGTTGTCAACGGCTAAAACGAATTTGAGTTTTGCATCGCTATCGGCGTGATGTAAGAGTTGATGTTCGCTCCAAATACTGATGCCTGCGTTGGGCGTCGCCATGTAATAATAGTATATCCTGCCGAGGCGATGAGGAGCGGATGTTTTTATCGAAAGGAGTTTAGAAATGAAAAAGAAAGGTTTTACACTGATTGAGCTTTTGGTGGTTATCGCAATCATCGCTATGCTCATGGCCATTCTTATGCCTGCGTTGGGCAGAGTTAAGAGACTGGCGAGCCGACTTGTTTGCGGCACGAATCTTCGCGGACTTGGTACCGCATGTTTGATTTACTCGCAGGAAAATGATGAAGAATTTCCTGTAGCGGGTGGACCGGGAGCAGACGTGTGGGCACCAGAAAATCCCGATGCCTATTGGGATGATGAAGATTTTGACTGGAGCGGAGCTAACAATGTTACAATATCAGCTTCACAGTATTTGCTTGTCCGTAATGCTGATGTTTCACCAAAGGTTTTTATTTGCAAGTCCAGCGGCGCTAAGGAATTTGAAGGAACTGACAGTCAAGGGAATGAGCCGCAAGATCCGCAGATGGAAATTGTTGAGCTTTATGATTTTGGGGATGTACCTGAAGATCATGTAAGCTATTCTTATCATCAGCCTTATCAGGTAAACAACAGCTTTTCGGCACAGCCACTTAGCGGTATGAGTTCTCCAGGGATGGCTATTATGGCTGATAAAAGTCCTTATAGAAATTCAGATTTAACATTTATGAGTGGCGATTCTGATTCCATACCAGATGATGACGATGCGTCACAATATGTTACATTAATGGCAATTCCCGACACTTGGGATAATTTAGATAAAAATGCCCAAATTGCAAGTAATTCACCTACACATCTTAGAGAAGGTCAGAATGTTGTTTATCTTGACGGTCATACAGAGTTTGAAAAGAGGGCTGATGTAGGTGTTGAAAACGACAACATTTATTGCATGTTTACCGGCCCAAGTGACTGGGAAGAAGATGATAAAAGGCAAGGTGCTCCAGCAAATGCAGTTAACAAATCATGTCCAAAATCATCAGAAGATAATGTTCTTGTAAATGATGGTCCCGTTGCTAACTAAGTAAATATTTGTTTGATTTGACAGTTTCAAGCCGGGCGTTATTCAGCGCCCGGCTTTTTTTATTTTGATTGGTAGATATCAATCAAAAGGGCAACCAGCTTTTTCTCGTGGAATTCTTTTTTTACAAGCTGGGAGCCGTTACGGATTAATTGTTTAGTCACTTCCGTATTATTTATCATAAAGAGGACTTTTTCAGCCAGCTTAGTGACATCTTTTTCCTGAAACAATAAACCTGTATTACCATCATTTATGATTTCCGGTATGCCGGAATGTTTTGAAGCAATTACAGGAATTCCGGAAGCAAGTGCCTCCATTAAAACGACGGGTAAGCCTTCTTTATCACCATTTTGAGCGGTTACACTCGGCAAGAGGAATATGGTTGAAGTTTTGAGCAATTCAATTACTTCTTTTCGATTAACTATTCCCAAAAAATTTACGTTGTCCGACAAATCAAGCTTTTTTGCGTCCAATTGTAATTGATTTTTCAGGGGGCCATCACCAGCTATAAGATAGTTAAAATCGGGTAATTTATCCTTTATTTTTGCCAAGGCTTTTAAAGCGTAGATATGCCCTTTTTTCTCAACCAGTCTGCCTACAGTAAGAAAAGTTAAGCTGTCATTTTTGTTTTGCACCTCGGAGTTAAAGCTGAATGTTTCAATATCAATTCCCATGTGATGAACATATATTTTATCTTCCGGGCAACCTCTGTTTATCAATTTCTGTTTGAGATAATTACTGACAGGTAAAAACAGATCGCCGTGAGCAAATAAAGAATCATAGTAATTCGGGCCTTTTGCGACTGGTATTCCTGTTATATCATTACCATGAAAAACAGTCCCTAAAATAAAATTTATTTTACACTTCTTCAGTAGAAGAGCTGCGACTCCGTTTGTGCCATAGTGACAGTGTATTATGGGATTTTTTTGGTTAATTGCCCATGTCAGCAGAGAAACAGACTTTATGCTTAGTCCCTTTTCTCTTTTTAGAAAACATTTGATGAAGTTCAGTACAGCGAAGGGGTTTTTATGAAAAGATGCGGCAAGCTTTAATGCGGCCACAAGGAAGTCATAAATTTTAAATTTGCTTTTTTCTGAGGCATAAGTAATTATTTTCTCGATATCGTAAGCATTAATGTAATCATGCTGTTTTTGTAACCTGTTTTTCTCGAAAGCAAAAATAGTTACATTACAGCCTGCATCTATCAAGCCCTTTATCTGATTCAAAATAAAAGTCTCTGATATTCCTGGAAAAGAAGTTATTACTATACCAATTTTAAGCATTTAGAGATATCCCAAATCCTCAAGTTGTTTTTTTATATTATCGGTAAATTTTACTTTTTTATGGGAGGCTTTAAATTCTTTTTGACTTTTAACAAATTCTTCCAGTTTATTTTGGTATTCATTAACCAGCTGCGATTGTTCTTCGTATAGATTATTTTGTTCTTTAGGATCCTGTTTAATATTATAAAACTCAGATCCATAATTTGACTGAATATATTTATATTGGCTGTCTCTTATGCATTTTTTCGGGGCGCAAAACTTATCATTTTTAAAGTGAGGATTATATTTTCGAATATGTTCAAGATTCATTTTTGTGTAAGAATGCTCGGCATATATAAACTCTGGGAATTTATCATTTTTTATTCTATCAATCAAAGATTCAGCCTTATTGAAATAAAAGCTATTATAATTTTTATCGATTAAATCAAGAACTGTATGGTAAATATCTTTTTGCTGAACCGGATTCTTAATTCTATCAGGAAGTTGAAAACCTGTGTTTTTGAAAATAATTAAAGGTACTTTCAATAATACATCATACAAAGCAAACCAATGGCCTAATATTCCGTGTTCATTGAGCGACTCTCCATGATCAGAAGTTATTATCAGCAGACAATCTGATTTTGCTGAACCATTAATTATCTTATTAATAAGCGGCGCGAGCCTTTTATCCACTGATGCAACACATGCTTTATATAATTTAGTAAGTATTTCAAGGTCCTGGTTCGACAACGATTCGGGCTTGCTGCGATATTCCTTGAAACTTTTTATAAGGTACTTAACCCGGTTTTTGTCATAAGCATTAATTCCCTGTTTTCTTAAATGTATTTTATCTGGCAGATAAGGCATGTGCACATCCATTAAATTCGCATAGACGAAAAGAGGCTTTGCCGAATTTTTCTTTTCTATGATATCAGAGATAAGATTAATTGTTTTTCGTGAGGTATTTAATATATCAAAGCCTATGAATTTGCTAATTTTTCGTTTTAATGTTTTGAATGGCGGCTTAATTGACTTAAATCTTTCAGAGTCATAAAATTCGCTAAATCCCCTTATCATATTTGTTTCATTTGTCAGCCACCCATTTTGAGGAGCAAAACCTATGCATTCATATCCAATTTCAGAGAGTATCATGGGAAGAGTCTGAAGTGAGTCACTTAAATAGAGATTTGTTTCATTCACCCGGTGTTGAAAAGGATGTAACCCTGTAAACAAAGAAGCATGCGAAGGAAGTGTCCATGGAGCAGAAGCAAAAGCATTATCAAAAACAATTGCTTTTTCAGCAATTTTGTCAATATTTGGTGTCAGGCTTTTGCCGGACACTTTCATTCCTACATGTTCAGCACGCAGACTGTCAATAACCAACAAAATTATATCGGGGTTACTCAATATATCCCAATCTCCTCAATCTTTCTTCAATCATTTTATTTTCTTTATGGTTTGGCATTGAGTTTTCAACATGTCCAGATTCTTGTTTGTAAGCGCTCTTTCTTTCTTTGTTATCCAATTTCCTGTCCATCGCTTTTCCCTGAGTATAATCTGGAACAGGCAGATCAAAATACG
>CAZAYB010000228.1:0-4510 GCA_964489215.1 uncultured Pirellulales bacterium | reverse complement strand
CAGCAAATGGCTGAAAAAGACATTAATACCCTCAAAAACATACTCGGCGACCTCGTTTACGCAAGCGGAACCTGCACAATGTCACAGGCCCTCGCAGAGGAGCTGAAAATAAGAAAATATACTATATGCACCGCTGAGTCATGTACAGGAGGCCTGATTGCCAAAATGCTCACCGACAACCCCCACAGCAGTGAATATTTCACTCAGGCGTTTGTTACATATTCAAATCAGGCCAAAATCAACCTCCTGACCGTACCTCCCGATATGATCGAAAAATACGGTGCTGTAAGCCCGCAGGTCGCAGAGACAATGGCAATTAACGCCGCAAAAATTGCAGGCACCGATACTGCTGTCTCAACCACCGGAATAGCCGGCCCCACAGGTGCAAGCGAACAAAAACCCGTAGGATTAGTATATATTGGCATATATGTCGAAAATAAATCTTATGTTCAAAAGCACCTGTTCCCCGGCAGCAGAAACTCCGTGAGGAGGCGAACTGCTCTGACCGCACTTAATATGCTAAGGTTGAAATTGCGTATTTGACCTTTTCAGTGCACAATGATATAATAATAGTTTGGCTTAAAAAAGACGGTTTTTCAGTTACCTAACCTTTTTTAAGCTCAAAACATTTGACTTTACGTTAATATTCACTGAATTTATTTCGATATAATATATAAAGAATAATATGGCAAAAAGAAGAAAATTAGGCGAAATACTGTATCGTAAGCAGATAGTGGATAAGCCCACTCTGATAAAGGCCTTAAAAAAGTCAAAGGCTGAAAATCAAAGGCTAGGCGAAACGCTTATCGAAATGGGGGTATTAAACGAAGACCAGGTCGCTCAGGCGATTGCAAAACAGTTTGGGCTTAAATATGTCGACCTTGATGACGAGGAAATATCACAAAGCACCATAAAGCTCATGCCCGAGGAGATAATTAAAAAGCATTTCGTTTTGCCGCTTGGCCAGGATAACGGAAGGCTTAAGGTAATTATCAGCGACCCGCTGGACCTGGACACACTCGACCTCTTAAGATTCAGACTGAACACAGACCTTGAGTACTACATTGCCGCACCGTCAAAAATAAAGGCACACATCCTCAACAGGATGGATGAGGTAAGAAGCAGTATTGACGCCACAGCATCTGAACTTGCAGAAGCAGGACATGCGATAGAAGCTGAAGTCAGAAGGGCAGAAGCAGCCGGCGAAGAAGACGAAGGACCCATTATCAGGCTGGTAAACCTCATAATCGACGAAGCTGTAAGGATGAGAGCAAGTGATATCCATATTGAGCCCATGGCCGACAGGGTCCGAGTTAGATATCGTGTGGACGGCGTTTGCGTCGAAAGGGACAACATACCAAAGAATATGCAGGCTCCGCTTTCAGCTCGTATAAAAATCCTTTCAGGCATGGACATCGCTGAAAGACGCCTCCCACAGGACGGACGCATAAAACGTAGAATTGACGACCAGGACATTGACTTTCGTGTATCTGCGTTGCCCGGATATCACGGCGAAAGCACTGTTTTGCGTATTTTAAGGCCAGATGCCGTTAACATTGGTATCCAGGCCCTTGGTTTCCAGCAGGATGACTACGAAAGGTTCCAGAACATAATCAAAAGGCCAAACGGCATTTTCCTCGTAACCGGGCCAACTGGTAGCGGTAAAACCACAACGCTTTATTCAGCTCTCAAAGAGCTCAACAGGCCCGACAAAAAGATAATCACTGCAGAAGACCCCGTTGAATATAACGTCGCTGGCATTAACCAGTGTCAGATAAGAACTGAGATCGACCTGACATTTGAAAAAATATTACGCTCTATGCTCCGTCAGGCCCCAAATATCATACTCGTCGGTGAAATTCGAGACGGTATCGTTGCTGATATCGCCATTCAGGCCGCTTTGACAGGCCACCTGGTCTTCAGCACGCTCCACACAAACGACGCTCCAAGTGCAATCACTCGTCTGATTGACATGGGCGTAAAGCCCTTTTTGGTCGCAAGTTCTATCCAGGCAATAATGGCGCAAAGGCTTGTAAGGGTTATATGCGATAATTGCAAAGTCGAAGACGAACACCCGGACCCCAAGGCTCTCAGGCTGCTGGACATTACCCCCGAAGATTTGAAGCACAACAAAATATACAAAGGCGCAGGCTGCAACAGGTGCCAGGGCACTGGTACCAAAGGCAGAATTGGTATCTTTGAAATGCTCGAACTGGATAACCAGATTCGTGAGCTTGCATTTGAAAGAGCTCCCGCTTCGGAACTTAGAAAAGCTGCCGTCGCAGGGGGCATGAAAACTTTGCTCGCTGACGGTAAAAGGAAGGTTTTCAAAGGGATAACCACTCTCGAAGAGGTAATGAAACACTCTCAGGCTGAGACTTAAAAAGTAATTATAAATATCATAATTGAAGTAGAAAAGGGTAGTTATGGCAACAGTACACATTGACAGATTGCTCGAGGCATGTATCAAAATGGGCGGTTCGGATTTACACCTTGTCGTCGGAAGACCCCCCGTGCTCAGAATGAGCGGCAGACTCAGATCACTCGACACAAAGGTCCTCGAACCTGACGACACGGTCGCACTTATGAAAAGTATTACCCCCGAAAAGAACCAGGAAGAGCTCCAGGAACAAGGCGGTACCGACTATGGATTTGCTTTTGGAGACGCAGGAAGGTTCAGAACCGCTGTTTTCAGGCAAAAAGGGAATATCTCAATGGTTTTAAGGCTTATTCCGTCGGAATTGTTAAGCTTCGATAAGATTGGTTTGCCGAAAATATGTGCCGCTCTTTGCAGAAGACCAAGAGGGCTTTTCCTTGTTACAGGACCGACAGGAAGCGGAAAAACAACAACTTTGGCAAGTATGATCAATTATATCAACGAAAACCTCGACAGGCATATAATTACAGTCGAAGAGCCAATCGAGTACTACCATCAGCATAAAAAATCAATTATTAACCAAAGGGAAGTCGGTCTTGATGTACCCAGTTTTGCCGAGGCATTAAAAAGAGCTTTAAGGCAGGACCCTGACGTTATACTGGTGGGTGAATTGAGGGACCTTGAGACTATGGAAGCTGCAATTAGTGCCGCTGAGACTGGACACCTGGTATTTGGGACTCTCCACACCACAGGCTGTCAGGGTACAATTAACCGAATTATCGATGCTTTCCCCGTAAGTCAGCAGGAGCAGATAAGGGTTCAGCTAAGTACAAACCTCATTGCTGTTTTAAGCCAGACTCTTTGCCCCTTAAAAGGTAAAAAAGGAAGGGTCGCTGCTTACGAATTTATGGTAATTACACCCGCAATATCCAACTTGATTCGTGAAAACAAGGTTTACAGAATTGAATCGAGTATCCAGACCGGTAAAAATCTGGGCATGCAGCTGTTGGACGACCACCTCTGGGAGCTTTATGATGCAGGTAAGATTACACTCGATGAAATGATGGACAAGTCCAGGAACCCATCGGAGATGCTCGAAAAAGCTCAGAAAAAAGATCAGAGCCTTGTTGGTTATCAGCAGAAAAGCGAATTTGAAACTAATCAGAGCTGATCGGTTAATTCTGAGATTTATCAAAAAAAAATTGGAAAAAGTCAAATTAAAACATTGTTTTATACATTCGTTTTGTTTGCCCGTTTTTAACTGCCTCAGGCACGAATTACGGAAATTTTGGCTTAGTCCAGCTTTTTTTATAGGACACATTTTCTTATATACCAGGTGTCGTATCGCTAATTTACTTGAAAACAACAGTTTACAATCGTATAATAAAATAGAGAATTAACTTGGACAAAAATAGGTTCCAAACCAAGGGAAGGTAAGAAAATGGCAAAGTTACCTCCGATTGAACAATTAAAAGGCAGAACCATCGGCCGTATACTTATCAAGATGAGATTGCTCACCAGAGATAAGGTACATGAATGTCTTAAAATCCAGAAAGAGCGAAAGGATAAAGGCGAAGATGTAAAACTGGGTCAGGTTTTTATTGAAAAAGAGCTCATAAAGGAAAAAGACTTAAAAGCCGCCTTAGCCGCACAAAGAGGAATAGAATACATAGATGTTTCAGGTCTTGAAATCCCGCAGGAAATAATTGATTATGTACCGGCTCAGATGGCTCGTACATATAGAATTGTTCCTCTCGAACATGACAAAAACAAAAATGAGCTGGTTGTCGCTCTTGATAACCCGGACAACTTCAGAGCTACCGATGACCTCAGCACTCTGCTCGGGTTTGGCGTCTCCGCAAGAGTTACTGATGAAGACGCCCTTGAAACAGCCCTTAACAAATACTATCCGGAAGAGGACGAAAGCATTAATGAGCTCATCAGTGAGCTGGAAACTGACACACACCTGACCGAATTTCAGGGAAGAGACGCCAGTATCGACCTTGAGGAGCTAAAGGAGCTGGCAGACTCAAACCCTGTTAAAAAACTGCTGAACCTGGTTTTGCTCCAGGCCATTCGCGACAAGGCCTCGGATATACATTTTGAGCCTTTCGAGGATGAATACAAGATGAG
>CAZAYB010000227.1:0-4616 GCA_964489215.1 uncultured Pirellulales bacterium | reverse complement strand
CGTTTTCACCGTTAAGAGGAAGTAATCTTGTGCACCTTTTCAAAATGGAATCAACTGCATAAGTACTGCTGTTTATCATTCTAAGTGCGATAAGCAAGCTAAGGCAGCGGTTGAAATACCTGTGCGAAGGCATAAGGTGGTCAATTTCATAACGGTACCGTTCCATTATCTTATGCTCAAACTGATTCAGCAATACTTGTTTGACCATAAGTATAATATAATTTTCGAGGTAACTTTTTGCGTTTTCATCTTCGAAAAGATGTCTTATGCTCGGAGCTGGCCTGTCCAGTTCATGTTCAAGATAATAGTCGCTGACGACATCACTCCTTAAGTGGCTCATTACAAGGTCTCGTTCTGTTGTGCCTATAAGCTCTCTAAGGGCTCTCCTTTCTATATCAGCATCTGGTGTTTTCTCGCCAGGCCGGATTCTTTTCTGGAAAAATTTGGCGATTCGTTTCCTTAGCCAAAGCTCATGTATTAAGTTTACGTGAAATCTGTCACCGAATTGCCTTGTCATTGTTTTCTGACTTGCAAGATACGCATAAGTGTCGACAACACCCTTGGCAGTATTAACCTTAACTACTTCGCGGTCATAGACAGAGCCTTCATAACGGTCGATTTCCTTAAAAGCTGACATTGGTACATCGTAAATTACAATACCTTCTATCTTGGAGTTTAAGTCCTTGACGGCGTAAAAGTAAACATTGTCCGGGCTGACCCTCCGATAATTGGGTAATAGAGCGAGCTCGCCAAAAAGGTTTCCCTCGCTTTTATGTGAAGGCCTAAGTGTAAAGCTGTATCCGCACACCGATTGAAAAATTGATGGGTCTCTAAGCGAACCGTAGATGAACAAATTTGCTTTTTTTGAACTAAAGAGCATTTTCTTTCTGTCTAATGAACTATTCGATTAATATGTGAATGGACGCAGGTTAATATTTCATAGCAGATCGTATCAGCCATTTCAGCCAGGGCATATACCCCGCATGAACTGTTATGATCATCTTCTATTACGGTTACCATCTGGCCAGGTTCGATGTCATCTATTTTAGTAACATCTATAAGTAACTGGTCCATGCAAACCCTTCCAATGACAGGTACATAACAGTCCTTTACTTTCATTGATGCTCTGTTGGAAAAACACCTCCAGTACCCATCTGCATATCCGAGAGGCACAAGCCCAGCCCTGGTATCATGTTTAGTTATATAACTTTGACCGTAACTCACACTGTTGCCCTTTTTTATATTTTTAATGTTGACAATTGGTGCCTCAAGTTTCATTACAGGCTTTAGCGGTATAACTGGATCTTTCCATCTTCTTGAATAATAGCCGTAAAGTGATATGCCGCACCTTACCATATCAAAATGTGAGTCAGGGATTCGTATGCAGCCTGCACTGTTGGCAGCATGTATTATCAAATTTTTTCTTTTAGTGAGATTAAAATCCCGGAGGAAATTATTAAAACGATTCAGCTGAACCTCAGCGTATGACAGGTCCTCTTCGTCAGCGGTGGCGAAATGGGTAAATACTCCGCCAAGCGTTGTACATTTACTCTCGTCGATAGTAGTGATTGCCTTTTTTGCTTTGCTCTCATCAAGCCCGCATCTTCCCATGCCGCTTTCAATGTTAAGATGCAGTTGCAGGTTCAGTCCGCTGTATTTAAGAATCTCTATAGCGTATTTTACTCCTTCTATTGACGAAGCAACGCAGTGAAACCCCTTTTCTGCGCACAGCATAATGTGTTCAACTGCTTCTGTTCCGTTAATGGGCTCCAGTATTATTATTTTTTGGCTTTGCACCGCTGATGAAATATGTATAGCCTCATAAATGCTGGCAACGGCAAAAAAATCAACCGGCTGATTCTTAAGAATGTTAACGGTTTCCATTATTCCATGGCCATAGGCATTTGCCTTAACAACTGCGCAAAATTTACAGGGAGGCGGACAAAGAGATCTGAGCTGCTTAAGGTTGTTTATAAGGGCAGCGCTGTTTATATGAGCCTTAAGGTCAGGACGTATAAGTTTTCCGGTTCGATATACTTTCATATTAAGCCTGGCTGAGTATTTTTTTGCGTAACTTAAATAATTCCTTAAATGCACGCAGGATTACTTTTATATCTGCGCCCGATGAAATTCCCGCTTTTCTAGGATAATGTTTTACGGGTATTTGGGTTATACTGCACCCGTTTCTGTGAGCTTTTGCCAGTATTTCTGTGTCTACAAGAGCTCCGGTGCTTTCAATCGTCATATTTTTAAATATATCTTTTTTATACAGTTTAAATGCGCAGTCTATGTCTTTAATTTTAATGCCGAAAACTACACATACAAGTTTATTCCAGCAGAATGCATTTAGTTTCCTGATAAAATTGTCCTGTCTGTTTTGTCTATAACAACTGACAATATCACATGATCTGATTGGCTCAAAAAGCTTCTCTATCTCATTAATATCAAACTGGCCGTCACCATCGGTATAAAAAATCAGTTCCTTTCTGGCCGCATTTATACCTGATGCCAGGGCACAGCCATAGCCTTTGTTCATTTCGTGATGTACAACTCTTACCTGAGGATATTTTGCCGAAAGTTCGTCAGCGATCTCGGCTGTTTTGTCCGTACTGCCGTCGTTAACAATGATGACTTCATAATCTGTGCAAAGTCTGTCCAGCACAGAGATAGTTTTTTCGGTTAAAGAAACCAGAACGTCCTGTTCGTTATAACATGGATAAAATACAGATAGTCCCTTTTCTTCTTTTGTCCAGTTCTGTTGGTTATTTGTTTCGTTTCCTTCTACCATATAGTATCTTTCAGCAGAGCTTTTGCCTGGTCAGTTAATTTTGTTGATATTTTTTGATAATATGCCTTTTTGCCCGGCACGTTAGCCGCTAAAAATCGCGACCCGAGAATAGCCGCATTCAATCTGCTTAATTTACCTGCTCTTTTAGCGTATTTTCCTTGTCCGTTTGCCATGTTTTCAACATATAATTTAATAAAATCAATTGTTTCAGTTCTTTTATTCCGTATGTTTGTCGTTCTGATCAATTCCATCATTACAGCCTGGTTTGGGCTTTCCTTAAATGCGTCAAGCAGGAGCTGATTTGCTTTCATAACAAGTGAGCTGCTGCCTGACCGCAGATAATTATATCCTAACGTCAGATTACGGGAAAACTGGTTTGGGAAGACAGCCTTGTCGCTGAGTATTTTACCAAATAGTTCTTTGCCTTTTGGAGTATCCGTATCGACATACATATACTGGTTTTCATCCATGTATGCTGTTTTCCAGTTTTCAGTGCTTAGCAATGCTCTTACAAAGGCATTATGCCTCTTGCCAAGAACCTGGGTTTTCGGCATTATCACAACCCAGGCTTTATGTTTCTTTAACTGCACATTTATCCATTCGCCGATGTTCTTGTAATCGGATTCGGTAAATTTTCGTCTGGCAATTATGGCATTTCTTGCTATGGGCCCGCCGCTTTTTATATAGGTCCATAAAATAAACTTTTCATGGTCATAGGCAGCCTGAGCCCTGCCGTCCATAAAAAGCTTAAGCGGTACTTCACCGGTTTTGGGGTCCGGTTCCTGAAAGAACGCAAGTGCTCCCCCTTCTGTCCAGTAATTAAACACAACGCCTGATAGATTATTTGATCTGATGAATTCGCCAATGTCAAAAGGCTTTAGATTCGAAGCTGTCATTCGCATGAAAATCGAGTCTCGCTTTGCATCGTTAGGCCAGGGTTTGATGTAAACCTTATAAAATTTGCTTAAAGTAAATGAACCGAATATGATTATTGCAACAGCAGTCGCAGCGGTCAAGGCATACTGTGCTATTTTGGGCAAGGGTTGGTATTGGAAAAGTTTTCTTTTCGAAAAGGTCCGTCTTGCCGAAACCGTTCTTGCCGTGCTGTCTATCATGAAAGCTATTAGAGGACAGGCTGCTGAAGCTGCTATGGGTATGAATCTCCTGCTGGCTACGGCCATGTAAACTGTTAATCCAGCTATTGTCAAAAGCGGCAAATCTATCCTGAGCCACCAGTTGTCGATTCCCTTTTTGGTTAATGCCTCTGGTGTTATACTTTCCTTTTTTGGTTTAAGGAATCTGCACCCAAGCCAGATTATTAAAACAGCTATAGCGCTGTAGAACATAAAAATGAATGGCTCTTCATCCCCAACGGGATTGGCCCTTTCAAATGCGCTGTGCCATTCGTTTACATTACGCCAGGATTCAGCGTGTTTGCTCAGGCTGATTTCAAATGTATGTGTAAGATTTGTAAGATGGAAAGGATTGAATATGATAACAGCCAGAAGCGCTGCTGCTGACGCTGCGACAACCTCGTAAAGCTTGTTAGGTTCTATCTTTACCATATATTTTCTGCCTATGGTAAGGGAAAGTTCAAAAAATATCAGTAAAATAAGCAGTGAGAAGAATTTCAGTACAGACGCCCTGGCTTCATCAAAAGGCTGATTTGATTCGCCGTTCATTTTTACCAGTACCAGTATCAAAAGTGCTGCAGCTCCAAGGTTATACAGTATCAGGGACCATTTTTTAGGCAGAATTCTCAACAGGTGCAGCCCGATGAAAGGTATAAGCATTATAAAAATGTAAATGTATCCGCCGTGCACGTTAC
>CAZAYB010000226.1:0-4634 GCA_964489215.1 uncultured Pirellulales bacterium | reverse complement strand
TATTGAATACCGCTGCTAATATTAACTCTGTTGCAATAGGCGATAATACGGTGGCGGTGAAGGAACAGTACACCTGTAACATCAAGGTTGTTGATGAGCAGGGTAATGCTATTCAAGGCGTAACCGTTAAATGCGAAGACACCATCGGCAGTGAGGTTTTCAGTGTAACCACAGACGCCAGCGGGGTTATAGCCGAGCAGGTTATCACTTATAAGCAGTGGGCAGGTACGAGCGAGACCGAGACCGCTTATTCGCCTCATAAGTTTGTGATAAGCAAAGACGGACTCAGCGAGAAAGTTATCGCAAATGTTACGGTCGCCGGTGCGATAGAGTGGGTTGTACAGCTTGGCAAATTACGCAACCAGGTTAGAAGCTGTTTGAGCAATCCTGCAAGGCTTAGGGTGATACGATAACACAGCACCAACAGCAATGCGTAACAGCAAAGCGTAACATCAATACGATTATTCAATACTAACATCAATACTTTAAGGGAGGTTTCAAGATGGCAAACAGTACGATAGATATACCGTTTTACGTCGCCAAGTCAGGGGTCGGTCTGACCTCTGCTTCCGGTGAGATGGATTTTGAATCGCTGCTGACAATCGGGGGAGTTGACAAGTCTTCATCGGCGCCTGCGATAAGCGAGATAGGCTCAGGCTGGTATAAGTTTTCAACAGCTTACGGCAGTGCGCCCTTTGACAACGGGGACCTTGTCGGTGTGATAGACGCGGACAAAGACGGAGTCAACGGTCTGGGCGATGCTGAGAGGTATATCCCGGTTGAGGTTCGGCTTGACTTTTACGCACTTTGCAGAAGTGTCAACGTTATGAGCCAGGACAAGCTGACCGGAGTTATGGACATAAAGGACAGCGATGACAACACTATCCTTAAGCTTGGCATAACCGAAACCCAGAGCAGTTTTACCAGAAGGCCGGGGTGTTAGAGATGGAAAGATATTTGATGACAGGGCTTTTTGAGGGCGACTGCAATAACGGGCTTCGGCTTTGCATGGGGCTTACCGGCGGTGACTTCTGGTCGAGGGTAAACGGCTGTGACAATCTGTACCGTCGGGACCTGAGCAATCCTGAGCGTAACGGCGATATTGTCGGTTGTTCACAGCAGGGATGCGGACAGATAAGCGCAGCTTCGTTTGTAAGGCACCGCCCGGGCGGCTATTACGTTTACATTCTGCGCTCGTGCAGCCGCTGCGGTGATGAGCTTTTTACTGACGCACCTTCAGCAGCTGTGCAGGCAGATTCATCGGGCAATATCGAAACCTTTGACAGCAACGCGATAGCTAACGTATCTGCCCGGCAAGTCGGCGAGGGTGTGGTTCGGCTTGTTTGGTATTACAGCGGAGCGGGCATTAAAGACGAGCCTGTCAGCTTTAGTGTTTACGCCTGGGCGAAGGGTCAGGCTTACAGTTTCGATGAGCCGATAGGCGAGGCTGGTTACAAAGGCGTGAGGGTTTACGGGTTTGAGGCACCGCTTGAGGGCGGGTCAGGTTACGTTCTGGCAGCGGCGGGTATGAGCCAAAGCGGTGAGCGAATATGCGTTGGTTTTTGCAGTATCGATTTATCCGATGCCCCTGCTGCGGTATCGCCTGAGGTTCTGGCAGCGGACAGTTAATCACAGCATAACACAAACTTGAATTCACGAGGTATTATCATGAACAATTATACGGATTTTGTGCGCGTCGATGACGGTGCGGCTTGCCTTTCAGCGGGCAGGGTAACGGTTATCATCGACGGAGCGGTAAGTGAGGATTTTGAGGTTTTGCGTATTCATCGTGCCAAAGGACCGGCCGGCGGTTATGCGGTTTTGGAGTATAACCCGGCGGTTGGGTCAGCTGAGGTTCTCGAGCCGATGGAGGTTGAGCGTATCGCCCAGATGGGCAAGTCGGTGAGTATCCGTCAGCCTATCGGTGATACCGCCCAGGAGCCCGGGCCGGGCGGTTATGTGAGCATATTTGAAGGTTACGTAGACCAGATAGAGACAGAGCAGAGCTCCGACGGCAGCTCGGTTAAGGTTACCGCAAGGGATGTGCTAAGCAGGCTAAACAGGGTTATGGTTTACGGTGTGCGGGACGACAGCGAGGCAGGCGGACGGTTTTTGCAGAGGCAGGACGTTCGGTTTAATCCCGGTGATATCGGCAACCGCAGCAGCGGCAGGATAACCAGCAGCGGCAAAGATTATCATGTGTTCGCAGGCTGCGACAAGGACTCTAACAGCTGGACGTGGGGTCAGATTATCGAGTATCTGCTAAGCGAATACGTTAGCGCTGATGAGTTACAGTTCTGGGGCTCCCAGTCGATAGACGCACTTACCGGTTACGAGCAGGCCTGCGATATCGACCTTACCGGTTTGAGTGTCGCAAATGCGGTTGAGCGGTGCTGTCAGCGCTGCGGTCTCGAGTTTAAGGTAAGCTTTGGCGGCCGAGCTGATTCGGCGCACAGCTTTATCGAGTTTTATCGTCCGGGCTTTGCAGGGCTGGTAACCCTTAACAGTCAGCGTAAAGGCGACAGGCTCATGTTCGGCAAAACCGATATCGCAGGCTATAACAGCAGACGGTTTTACTGGCCTGTCAGTGACGGGTTCATAATGTGCGGAGAGCTTAAGCGGTATGAGGGCACGTTTGAGCTTGTCGGTGCGTGGGATACCTCGCTCGAGGGTCAGGCCCGAAGCGAATATGAAAAGAGCACCAGCAGTGATTTTGAGCTTTACGGCAATGTGCACCGCAGGTGGTGCCTTAACGAAGCGGGCGACTACAGCGGCAGTCCCTACAACCGCGGCGATGCCTGCGACCTTTCAATGCTGTTTGAGGGTGAATATTATCAGCCCGGACGCAGGGTGTTTGAAGGTTGTCTTACACGCACCAGCAGCGGCGCCCAGCGGGGTGTTTACGTTGAGGTATCCTTCGACAGCGGGGGCAATTGGCAGAAGTTTACCGGCGGATATGACGTGCTAAGCGACCAGTGCGGGATATGGGTAAGCGATGACCAGTTCAGTACAGATATGTGGAACGCAATATCGGCAGGGACGCTTAAGGTTCGGGCAACGGCGGTTATCGAAAGCGACAGCGTACTGGAAGGTGAGGTTTATAACGGGCCGATTTATTCGACTGCTGCGATGGTTGAGCATGTCGACTGGCCAGACGGTAAGTACAGCTTCGACAAGGTATCGCCTTTGAGCATTTTCTACGAGGACACTGCCTCGGGTGTGCTTACCGCTGACGAGGCGGACGATACCGGTTTGCTTATCGAGCTGGCACGGAAAAAGGCAAGGTCGCAGTTTCGCATAATAGAGCGGATAGAGGCAAGGACGCTGACATTGAGGTGCGGTTTCGATACCGGCCAAAGGCTCGCCAATAACAACGCTGACACCAGGTGCGCTTTTTTAACCGATTCACGCAGTATGTACTGGATTGATGAGGTTACCATCGATTTTCAAAAGCAGCACACAGAGCTTGTGATATTAAGGAGCAGACTGCTTTGGGGAGGGCTGGGATGAACAGGATGAACATAAACGACAGCGTATCGGCTAAGAAAAGCAGTCAAAGCAGTTCGGCAAACGAGCCAGTGCACAGCAAATGGAGCTTTAACCGTGAGCTTAATATCTCAGCGGTGGTGCAGATTGTGCTTTTGGCAAGTTTGATAATCGGCAGCTACCTTAACCTGCAAAGACAGATGGACATGATGAGCAGTGATGTGGCAAGGCTGCTGGAATGTCAGAAAAGGATAAGCGACAGGATTGAACTGCTCAGCGAAAAGACAATCGAGTATCAGTACCGGTTAAGCTCGCTGGAGCAGAGGGTAAGCCAGAGTATCGGTAAACAGTAACGGTTACGGTTATAGAAAGGAAGACGTTTATGAAAGAGCAAACGCAAAGGCAAAGTAAAACGCAAAGGCAAAGTAAAACGCAAAAGCTGAGGTTATCTGGGCCGCTGGTTCTGATGTGCGGGTTTGTATCAGCTGGGTTGTTTTTGTGCGGCTGTGACGGGCTGAGGTTTGCGCCCGGTCAGGTGCAAAAGCAAAACGCCTGGCTGCATACAAGAACCGCTGAGCTTACCGCTGACGGTGTGCACAAAGAGGATACATCGGCAAAGCTAAAGGCACTGGCAAAGCTTAGCGAGAACCAGAGCAGAGCGTTCTGTTCGTATTTCGGTATGCCTGACGAGATGCCGACCGTTGATACCGCAGAACAGATACTCGCAGGAGCTGGTGAGGATATCGCGCTGCAGGCTTATCAGCAGGGGGCACAAAGGCCCGATGTATGGGAAACCGCTGACGGGCTTATGGAAGCGGCAGCGGCAGTCGCAGGACTGCTGGGCGGGGTATACGCAACTGCTGCGGTGAGGTACCTTAAGCAGGCAAGGCAAAAGGCAAAGGCGCTTAAGGAAATCATTCAGGGCAATGAGACCTTAAGGCAGATGAGCGGTGATATTAAGCAGGCGTTCGGCAAGGCTCATCATGGCCAGTCGCCGGATACAAAAAGTATCGTAGCACAAATCAAGACCCATTAGCATTTACTCTGCCGGGGATGTGTCCGCTTCGGCGGGCATGTCCCTATATTTGCAGACCGATAGAAACTGCTGCTGATAAACGCTTACAAAACGGAGCTGATATGAACGCTGA
>CAZAYB010000225.1:0-4672 GCA_964489215.1 uncultured Pirellulales bacterium | reverse complement strand
CAGGTAATTACTCAATACTTCGGCGTTTTTCAACAATTATCATTATTTTACGGACAATATTTTCAAGAGAATCGTCCTGACCGACATCAATCCAGTTAACATTTTTGAAAGTTTTGAACCATGTACGCTGTGATTTTGCGAATCTTCTGGTATTTATCTTTATTTTTTCGACGGCTTTTTCCAGCGTAAATTCACCACTTAAATAATCTATTATCTCTGCATATCCAATTGCAGAGGCAGCCTGTGCACTTACAGGGGGGTATTCTTCGGTAAGTTTTTTTACTTCATCGACAAGGCCCTGCTGAATCATCATTTTTACCCTTAGGTTTATTCTTGAGTTTTCCTGCTGTTTTTGCCTTCTTAAGCCTATAATTGTCCAATTATGTCTGGGTTTCTGGGCATCAAACTGGTTTTGGAACTGTGAGATTGGTTTTCCAGTAAGTTCGAATACTTCAAGTGCCCTGATTAGTCTTTTCTCGTCGTTTGGGTGTATTCGTTGGGCTGCCTGGGGATCAACTGCTTTTAGTTTCTGGTGCAGATACGCCAGTGAATGCTCTTTTACCAGTTTTTTGAGGTGATTGCGTATTGATTCATCTGTACCGGGACCGTCAAATATACCGTAGAGAAGTGCTTTTATGTACATTGCGGTTCCGCCAGATGCGATGACAGGTCTGTTTCTGGATTTTATATCTTCAATTGCACTGTCAGCAAGCGAAAGGAACTGATCGACGCTGAAAGAGTCCTGGGGCTCTATTATGTCTATGAGATGGTGAGGAACGAGGCTTCTTTGCTGGAGAGACGGCTTTGCGGTACCTATATCCATTCTTCTGTAAACTTTCATGCTGTCTATGCTTATAATTTCAGCTGAAAGCTTTTCGGCAAGCTTAAAAGAAGCGCTTGATTTTCCGGAAGCAGTTACGCCTAAAATCAAAATCACAGGCATTTTTTCCTTAAAAAACTCAAATTATTTCTAATATTCTTAACAAATGCATTATAATATCATAGAATGAAAGTAAACTCCAGGCATTGCTTTTGAGCGGAAAGCAGAAGATTTTGTATTCAGGCAATGAAACAAATTCGTTTTATATGTAAATAATGTCTTGGAAGTGTTTTTTTGCAAGCAAAAATGTTGTTTGCAACCTGGTTTGGTTTTTGATGAAATTTTTATAAAATTTTTTGACTGTCGATTAAATGAAACTGCAAACAGATACTAAAAAGCAGGATTTCAGCCTATCTCTTGCTCAAAAGGGCAGGATGGTTAACGAGACTTTGTCAAAGTTAATGGATGACTTTGCCGGTGATACAGAACCAAGGCTTTCAGAGGCTATGCGATATATGCTTGAGGGGGAGGGTAAACGTATTCGAGCAGCTGTTGTTATGTGGGCCTGTGAAACGATAATCGGGGAGATAAACGATAATGCGCGGATAGCGGCTGCATCCGTGGAGATGGTGCATACATATTCGCTTATCCATGACGATCTTCCCGCGATGGACGATGACGACCTGAGACGTGGCAAGGCTTCCTGTCATGCGGCATTTGACGAGGCTACGGCAATTTTAACAGGTGATGCGCTTTTGACTATGGCTTTTGAAGTTATCAGCGGTTATATAAAGGAACCTCAGACTGCAATTGATATTACCAGAACGCTTGCCTATGCGGCGGGAGCGAGGGGGATGGTTGCAGGTCAGATGGCTGATCTGGAAAGCGAGAACAAGCAAGGCAATATCGTTCAGCTTGAGTACATACATATAAATAAAACCGCCAAAATGTTCGCGGCGTCTGCAAAGATTGGCGCCATAGCATCTGAAAAGGCAGATAATGAACAGGCTGAGAAAATGTATCAGTTCGGGCTTAATCTCGGTTTGGGATTTCAGGTGCGGGATGACCTTCTTGACCTCAGCGCAAGTACCGAACAATTGGGCAAGACCGCGGGTAAGGATAAGGACCAGGGCAAGGTAACTTATCCGGGAGTAGTTGGTGTTGAAAAATCAAAACAGATAGCAGAGATGATGACAAGCAAAGCTCTCAAGGAGCTTGAGTTTTTCGGGGGTGATGCTAACATGCTGGCAGCTTTGACGAGCGTATTGCTGGAACGAGATAAATAATTTTTTAGAAATGGGGTGCATTATGGAAAGAAGAAGTTTTTTGAAAAGGTCGGCAGCTGCAGCTGGATTGCTTGGTATGGGAAACTGGTTTAAGGAGAAAAAAAACATGAGTTCGAACAAGGCTGTTTTACCTAAACGTCCATACGGCAGAACAGATGTGCAGTTATCAATAATAGGTTTTGGGGGTATTGTGGTTATGAACTCAGAACAAGAGCATGCCAATAAGGTGGTAGCAGAATCAGTTGAGAAAGGCGTGAACTATTTTGATGTAGCTCCTTCTTACGGTGATGCCGAGCTTAAGCTTGGACCTGCACTTGAACCTTATCGCAAGGATTGTTTTCTGGCATGCAAGACCGGCAAAAGGGATGCTGAAGGGGCTAAAAAGGAGTTGGAGGCGTCTTTTGAAAGACTAAGGACAGACTATTTCGATTTATATCAGCTGCATGGCATTATCGATGTTGAAAAAGACGTGGAGGCATCTTTTGCCAAGGGCGGCTGTATGGAAGTAATCAAAGAGGCTAAAAAGAGCGGCCAGATAAGATATGTAGGATTTAGTGCCCATACTGAGGAAGCAGCAATGGCAGCAATGGAAATGTACGATTTTGACAGTATACTTTTTCCGGTTAATTTCGCTACATTTTATGAGGGTAAGTTCGGGCCCAGGGTTATAGCAAAAGCAAAGGAAAAGGGGATGTCTGTTTTGGCGCTTAAGGCTCTTGCACATGAAAAATGGCCAAAGGATGACCCTGCAAGGGAGCGTTATTCGAAATGCTGGTATAAACCTGTAACTGACCCTGAGATGGCAAAGCTTGCCCTTAACTTTACGTTAAGTGAGCCTGTAACCTCGACTGTTCCTCCTGGTGAGGAGGCGTTGTACAGGATGGCGCTGAATCTGGCGATGGACTATCAGCCTGTAACGTCAACTCAGGTTGCTCAGCTCAAAGAGTGGGCGAAAAAATCTGATCCGATATTTCCCCAGGCTTAAATTGATAATTTAATAGGAGTTTAATTTATAATGTCAAAGCTTCTGGACAGGATTAACTCACCGAAGGACCTGCATCAGTTAAGTATAGATGAGCTTAAGGAACTTGCAGAGGAAGTGCGTAATTTTATCACTCATACGGTAAGCGAAACCGGCGGACATCTGGCAAGCAATCTTGGTATTGTAGAGCTTAGCATTGCAATGCACTATGTTTTTAATTTTGAAAGTGATCATCTTCTCTGGGATGTCGGGCACCAGTGTTATGCTCATAAGATAATTACCGGCAGGAAAGACCGGTTCAACCAGCTTAGAAAAGCAAACGGGATAAGCGGTTTTCCTGACCCGGATGAGAATGAGCACGACAGGTTCAGGGTCGGACATGCCGGTACAAGTATCGCGACCGCTATCGGGATGGCGATTGGATGCGGACCCGACAATGATGAAAAGGTTGTTTCAGTGGTTGGTGATGCGAGCATAGTAAACGGTCTGTCTTTTGAGGGATTGAACAATATCGGGCTTGTCAAACGGCAGATGCTTGTTGTTCTTAATGACAATTCCATGGCGATCGATGTAACGCAGGGAGCTCTTGCGGAGTTTCTGGCAAAGGTAAGGCTCAATCACAATTATGAAGATATTCGTGACATAACGCATAATATTCTCAAGCACGTTCCTTTGATTGGTGAATCTGTGGATAATGCTCTTGAGAATTTCAAGCGGACATTGAGAATGGCGATATCTCCTTCCCGTCTTTTTGAAAGCCTTGAGATTCCATTCTTCGGGACTGTCGACGGTCATGATTTAGGGTATTTAATACAGCTTTTCAGGGCACTGTCAGATATTGATACGCCCGCAATGCTTCATGTATACACGAAAAAGGGTAAGGGTTTTGATCCTGCAGATGATAATCCAAGGAAGTTTCATTCAACAGGTCCTTTTGAAATTGAAGCTGCGGATTCGGAACCAGTCAGCAATGGAATGTCCTTTACAGACTGTTTTTCTGAAGCGGTAGCTGAGCTTGCAGAAGAGGATGAGGACTTAGTTGCGATAACAGCTGCAATGCCTGACGGAACCGGCCTTGTGAAGTTCAGAGAAAAATTCCGGGAACGATTCTTTGATGTAGGTATAGCTGAAAGTGCCGCGGTTGATATAGCAGCTGGTATGGCAAAAAAAGGAAAGAAGCCTTTGGTATGTATTTATTCTACTTTTCTGCAGCGAAGTTTTGACCAGGTATTTCAGGAAGTTGGTCTCGCTGATCTTCCGGTTGTTTTCTGTGTTGACCGTGCCGGTCTTGTAGGCAATGACGGTCCGACGCATCACGGTTTGATGGACATTTCTTTTATGCGTACAGTGCCGGGGATTGCAGTTTGCGGTCCCGGGTGGGCAGAGCAAGTCAAACTTGCTTTGGAGTTTTCAATAAATTGCGGCAAAAGCGTCTCTATTCGCTATCCACGAGGCAAGGCAGAGCATGTACCCGGTGAGTACGCCGAAAAGGCACTTTTACCTTATGAGTACGGCAAAAGCGTATTTTTAAAAGAAGGCGGTGATGTACTTATAGCTGCTTTTGGTGCGGCAGTGCCTGAGGCG
>CAZAYB010000224.1:0-4675 GCA_964489215.1 uncultured Pirellulales bacterium | reverse complement strand
ATCCGATTGTCAGCGGGTGAGGACGAGAACAGGCCGAGAATATCATTCGGCAAGATAAATAAAAGGCAGGCAGATCAGGCCAAAGCCTGTATCGAGAACATTATCAGGGCAAAAAACACCAACAGTGAATTATCGGCAATAACTCAAAACTGGATAAACGATCTTAAACCTGCTGTACGGCGGAGGCTTGAGCGCTTGGGCTTAATTGATAAGCAAAAGGGCAGGGACAGCATAACCCTAAAATTGTGGTTTAACAGATATATCGAAAATCGAAGCGACTTAAAGGAATCCACAAAGGATAGGTTGCGGACGGTTCGAGATAATCTTTTCAATTTTTGTAATAATGGTATGCCGATTGAGGATTTTACAGGATATGACGCAGAGGAATTCCGCAGGTATTTACTGGATAACGGCCTTGCAGAAAACACTGTTAGACGAAGATGTAAGCGGGTTAAGCAGTTTTTTGCAGCGGCATTAAAGAAGCGAATTGTAACAGATAATCCTTTTGATGGAATTCCTACAAACATGATAAGCAATAATTCAAGACTGGAGTTTATAACTGCTGAAACTATTGAGCAGGCAATCGAGGCTTGCCCGAATAACAGCTGGAGGCTGATATTTGCCCTTGCCAGGTACGGCGGTTTAAGAATACCGTCTGAGCTTGTCGGTTTGACTTGGGATAATGTGCTTTGGGACAAGAAGCGGTTTATTGTATTTTCCCCGAAAAAAGAACATCTTGGACAGGACAAAGCAACAAGGGTCGTTCCGATATTCCCGGAACTTGAGCCGTATCTTATGGCAGCTTTTGAGGCGGCTAAGGACGGTCAGCGGCATATCTTTGAGAATCTGGACAGCCGGTCTAATCTTCGAACGCAGGCCCACAGGATAATCCGCAAGGCAGGGCTAAAGCCATGGGGTAAGCTGTTTCAGAATCTGCGAAGCTCAAGGGAAACAGAACTCGTTGAAACATTCCCTGTTCATGTTGTAACTCAATGGCTTGGAAACTCCCCGGACGTTGCAAAAAAACACTACCTCCAGACACACGAAGAACACTACAAAAAAGCCGTTCAGGGGGGTGGCCCAAATAAGGGCCTAAATAGCCCAAAAGGTGGGCTAAATAAGGGCCTGAAATCTGCCGCAAATTATTGCAAGGATTCGCAAGAAGAAAACATAAACCTTGATTTTCAGCCCGTTATTGCAGGTTTTTGCGATGATTTACAAGATAATTCCACTTCTTACAATTCCCCAAGACCTCCCCGAGTAGGGTTCGAACCTACGACCTAGCGGTTAACAGCCGCTCGCTCTACCAATTGAGCTATCGGGGAACAATAGCATAAAAACGTGATTATCCATATTCTTTCGGCTCTGTCAACCCCCCGCATTCACATTTTTTAAAGAAATCCTCCCGTCACCGCAAAAATCCCTCCCCGCCGCACACATTAAATCCAGAACCCAAACCAAACTACCCCTCATCATTTCCCTTTTTCCGCTGCACACCCCTCAATCCCTCCATCTTCAAAAACCCCATCTTCCAAACCGCTGCCCCCGATACAACAAACACCAGCACATACACCACCAGTGCATAACGCGTCCTTATCTGGCTCATCAAAACCCCAATCAAAGCATAAGCACCTGCCAATGAATAACTTACCGCCACAGTCTTTTCCAGCCCCAGCCCTCTGTCCATCAGCTGATCATAAATATGCCCCCTGTCAGAAACCATCAGGGGCCTCTTATTCAAAAGCCGCCTAACCAGTGCCGTCGCCGTATCAAGTATAGGCAGACCAAAAACTACTATCGAAGCCATCCACCACCTCGGTATACCCTCTGCAAACAGTATCATCAATGCAGCAATGCAAAACCCAAGCAGCATCGATCCTGCATCCCCCATAAATATCTTCGCAGGATGCCGGTTAAAAGGCAAAAAGCCCAAAACTCCCCCCACAAGTGCAAGACAAAGCATTACCCTGGTTGGGTCTCCAGCCCCGCTCGTCGCCCATGTCGCAAGATGAACAGCCAAAAAAAGCATAGCAACCGTGATTATCGCAGTAACCCCCGCACACAAACCATCAAGTCCATCCAGCAGATTCAAAGAATTAGTCGCACCGAGCACAAAAATAATAACAACAGGAATCCCGAGAATCATTTCGGCTGTCGGATTCAATTCCAGCCCCAAAGGCTCCGTAAAATAATAAAGGTTAGGCCTTATACCCACAACCACAAGTGCACCTGCCGCCACAAACTGACCCAAAAGCTTCTCTCGCGGCCTGACATCAACAATATCATCGATAAGGCCAACCGCACATGCAATACCGCCCCCCACAACTATACCAAGAGTCCACATAAATATCCTACCGAACTGGGCCGTATCCCTGACTACATACAAACCTGCAAGCATCCCTATAAAAAGCCCAGCCATAATGCCAACACCCCCCAGATACGCAACTGGCTCTTTATGAGTCTTAACAAGGTCATCAGGCCGATCTACTATACCAAGCTTCAATGCAAGCTTCTTGCAAAGCCAAGTAGCTCCCAATGAAAAAACAAAAGACCACAAAAGAACAGGCCAGAAATTAACAACCCACCCAAGCGATCTTTCACTGCCTATAAAATGCGTAAACATTTATCTGCCCCGAAAAAATATCATTTACTCTCTTTACCCCCGCCTTGCATCCACACCTCACGGTCATACCGCAGCATAAAAAGATTATCCTTGAATCCGTCAAATTCGATAATCGGCCGAATACCGAAATGCTCTTCGATAATCCACCTCGGAAAATCCGCCCCCGCTTTTATAGAAAGGGGAGCACCGCCGCCGAACCGCGGGTTGATTTCGATAAAATTAACTCCCCCTCCATTAGCAATAAGCTGAATAGTTATAACACCAGGCCCTGCATTAAGCTTCCTGACAACTTCGCTGACCTGCTCCATTATCCGCATATCCTTAACAACCTGGCCCTTGCTCACCTCTCCGCTTCTCACCTCAATACGCTTACGAGGCACAACCGTCCGAACCTCCATCTCATCATCAACAAAGCAGTCGCAGGTAAACTCGTCACCTTCAATAAACTCCTGAACAATGCAGTTAGGAACCGTCCTGCCCAGAACAATAAGCTCATCCCTGTCACGAACAACCGCATTACCCCGCGATGCGTAACCATCCCAGGGCTTAAGAAAAAGGGGAAAACTCAAGCTCCCGCTCTTAACCGCCTCATCGTATCCCAGCGTCAAAGGAGTATTAAAATCATTACCGCTTAAAAACTCAAATGTCTTCCTTTTATCCTGGCATATATCAATTACTTCAGGACTTGAAATTAGTAAATTGCACCCAGCCTCACTGAATTTACCTTTGTTCGAAGAAAGCTTCTTAAGATCCAGATCAACCGTAGGTACAAGAATATCAACCGACCGTCTCTTAACAATATCCAGCAGAGAATCAATATAACCTTTGCTCGTGACCGGCTCAACAAGCTCCTTACTGTTGCAAAGCTGAAAAGCAGGACTAAGCTCAGTTATATCGGACCCGATAATATGTGGTGTACCGCCTGCCCCACGAACCGCACGCTTAAAGCTGTTAAGAAGCGAAACTCGCCTGCCGATACAGGTGAACATAATATTGACTGTTTTCTTGACCATTTATCAATTCCGATTACCACTTTTATTCGGAAAACATAACAGATAACTTAAGAAAAGTCCACAATAATGTACAGTATACCGCTTTTATTTGACGTATAATAATGTATAATTGATTCAAAACCATAATCAAAACTTCAATACGGGAATAATTATGCTCGATTGTATCATCTTCGACATGGACGATACTCTTTACGATGAAGAAAACTATTGCAAGAGCGGTTTCCGCGCTGTCGCCGATTTCCTGCAGAAAAACCGAAAACTCGACAAAAAAATACTGGCCGACTCCATGATAAAAACCTTCGATTCCGGACGTACATCTGAAATTTTCAACACCGTCTTTGACAGCCTCGGCATAACTTACGACAAGCCCCTTATAAAAAGCCTCGTCCAGGTATACCGATGCCACACTCCTCAAATATCACTGCCGAAACAAGAAAAAAAAGCCCTTGACTTCCTGCACCAAAAATACGACCTTGCTCTGCTTACCGACGGCTTTATGCCCGCACAGCAACTGAAGGTAAAAGCCCTTGGCATAGAAAAATACTTCAAAATAATCATATACACCGAAAACCTCGGAAGAGAGCATTGGAAACCAAGCCCCCTCGGCTTTGAAAAGATAATCAAATCACTGAACAAAAAGCCCAACCAGTGCGCATACATTGCCGACAACCCCGCAAAGGACTTCATCGCCCCGAACAAACTTGGCTTTACAACAATTCAGATAAATAGAAAAAAAAGAATACACAAAAAAACCGCTCCAAACCCCCAGGCTCGGCCGCAATACCAGACAGATTCCATAAATCAGGTCGTCAGCTTAATAGAAAAATTAAACGGAAACAAAAATGTATAAACTCTCAAAAAGAATCTTCGATTTCACAGTCTCTCTCATACTCCTGATAATACTCGCACCTCTTTTCATTGTGATAATCATATTGATAAAGACACAGACTAAAGCCTCGGCAATTTTCTCTCAGCAAAGAGCAGGAAAAAACGCAGCCCCATTTACATTCTACAAGTTTCGAACAATGAAACCAGACGC
>CAZAYB010000223.1:0-4745 GCA_964489215.1 uncultured Pirellulales bacterium | reverse complement strand
GATATAGTTAGTTAACTAATCAGGTTAAAATAACGGATTGAAAAATGGCTAATTTTTATAAAGATAACGAAGACATTCAGTTTTTGCTAAAGCATATCAACACCGACCAGATCGCTGAATACATGGAGCAGAACTTCAAATTCGCTGAAGAATTTGACTACGCACCTGCTGACCCTGATGAAGCGTTCCAAAACTACCAGATGGTACTCGACTCGGTCGGGGCCTTAAGCGGTGACTTCATCGCTCCAAGAAGTGAAAGCATTGACCGACAGGGTAACACACTAAACGATGACGGATCTGTAAAATACGCAGATGGAATCGCACAATCTCTGGATATGCTCGCAAAAGCACAGGTCATGGGATTTACACTTCCCTACAGATTCGGCGGACTGAACTTCCCCAATATCATCTACTCCGCTGCTATTGAAATCGTCTCACGTGCAGATGCATCACTGATGAACATATTCGGACTCCAGGGAATCGCTGAAACAATAAACGCTTTCGCAAGCGAGGAAATAAAGCAAAAGTATCTCCCCGACTTCGCTGATGGAAAGGTAACTGGAGCAATGGTGCTGACAGAACCGGACGCAGGAAGTGACCTCCAGTCATGTAAACTAAGAGCATTCCAGGACGATGATGGAAACTGGTACCTCCACGGCGTAAAAAGATTCATCACAAATGGATGCGGAGAAGTGCTGCTCGTACTCGCAAGAAGCGAACATGACCGGGCTGGAGGACTCGGACTTAGCCTCTTCGTCTGTGACAGAGGCTCAACTGTACACGTAAGAAGACTCGAAGACAAACTCGGTATACACGGTTCTCCAACCTGCGAACTCTTCTTCGATAATACTCCATGCCAGATTATCGGTGAACGGCAAAGAGGCCTGGTAACATACGTGATGAGCCTGATGAACGGGGCAAGAATCGGAATCGCTGCTCAGTCAATGGGTATCGCAGAAGCCGCATACCGTGTCGCAAGAGATTACGCCGCAAGCAGAGAACAGTTCGGAGGGCCCATCGAAAAACTGCCCGCTGTAAGAGAGCTCGTGATAAACATGAAAATGAAAATTGAGGCCGCAAGAGCACTGCTCTACGAAACCAGTAGAGTTGTCGATATTTACATCGGTCTGGAAAAAATGTCAGAAAATCCGCCCCAGGATAAGGACCAGGCAAGAAGCCTCAAAAAGGACCTAAAAAAATATAAAAGACTCGCAGCAATGCTCACCCCAATGAGCAAATACTACTGCTCAGAAATGTGTAACGCTGTCTGTTACGATTCAATACAGGTCCTTGGCGGAAGCGGATTCATGAGGGATTACCCCGTCGAAAGATACGCCAGGGACGCAAGGATAACAACAATATATGAAGGCACAAGCCAGCTCCAGGTCGTTGCCGCTGTCAGAGGGGTTTGCGGTGGAATATGCCAGAAATATCTCAAAGAAATAGCTCAATGGCAATACGACCCCCAAATGGATGAACTGCTTGAAATACTCCAAAAAGGCTCTGAAAATCTCGAAAAAGCTGTAGCTTACGTAAAAGAAGCCGGAATCGATTACATGGACCTTTACGGAAGACAGCTCGTAGACATCGCCGTCTACCTCATCATGGGATACATGTTCGCCTCACAGGCCAGTACCAAAGTGGACTTCAAAACAGAATCCGCCTCTGGCAACGGTCAAAAAATGTCAATGAAGCAAAGAAAAACAATTATCGCAAACAGGTTCATCAGAAAAAACGCTACTGTCATAGAAGCACTCACCGCCGAAATATGCAGCGGAGACAAATCTACATTCGATAAATACGAGGCTCTTGCAGGTCCGGTACCCCAGGAAGTATAGGTAACTCAAATGCTTGATGCGGTTATTTTCGATTTTGACGGTGTAATTGCCGATTCTGAGCTCCTGCATTACAAGGCCCTCGCGCATGCCTTCAAAAAATATGACATCGATATGTCAAAAGAAGAGCATTACCGAACATATCTCGGTTACAGCGACTTCGACAACATCCATGCTGTATGCAAAGACTACAATAAAAACTGGTCCAGACAGCAGGTAATGGATATTTTCAAAATAAAAACAGCAAAATTCGAACAGCTTGCAAAAAACGATGCACTCATAATTGATGGCGTAACTCATTTCATTAATATGCTGCTGAAAAACAACATACCCATCGCAATTTGCAGCGGGGCCACCGCCAAAGACATAGAAATTATGCTGCATGGCACACAATTGCAGGATGTATTTCTGACAATAGTAACCGCCGATGACGTCGAACAAGGAAAGCCCAGCCCCCAGGGCTACCTACTGGCCATAAAAAAACTTTCAGATAACCTCAAAAAAACCATCACACCCGGAAAATGTATCGTCATAGAGGACTCCTACTGGGGCTTGGAGGCCGCAAAAAATGCCGGCACAAAAACAATCGCAGTTACAAACACTTACCCCAAACAAGAATTGACTCCCTTAGCCTCACTGGTTGTAGACAACTTAAAAACTCTAAAAATGGATACACTTGAAAACATCATAAAATAGCCGGTAAAAAACTTTGGATCAGTACCATTTTTTTTACCTGTTCTAATTTGTGAAACCAACCTGTTTTCTCATTTCACCAGGTGTCAAGTTACATAAAAAAACGCATTTATCAGGGTTAAAACAGCATTTTTGCTATCTCCGACTTGACTTTTTTATATTATTGTCTATACTAATATGTCGGACTTCTTAAGATTGGCTCTAATATTGGCACATTGCGCAAAATGATTCTTGGAGACCTCTGAGAAAAAGTCTGAAAATGTAAATCAAAAAACTCGGTACTTTCAAAAAACAAAGAAGGTGCCTAAAGTACATAGACGGGATGGGCGTGGGACAGAAGTTTGATCACAGCCTTATTACAAGGGTAAATCAGGCAGTAGACATTGTAGATGTCATTGCTGAACATCTGTCGCTGCGCAGACAGGGCAAGGAATTCGTCGGTTTATGCCCTTTCCACCAGGACCACAAACCAAGCCTCTATGTCAGCCCCGCAAAGCAGATATTCAAATGTTTCGCCTGCGGAGCCGGAGGAGACGCCATTAAATTCATCCAGATGAGAGAAAACCTCTCCTTCTCCCAGGCCGTTAAAAGGCTTGCGGACAGAGCCGGCATAAAAATTGAAACCTCTTTCGATAAATCAAAAAATGAGAAAGAAAAAAACCAGCCGGACCCCCAGCTGGTAGCAAAAGTTAATCACTGGGCCGCCAACGTATGGCAAAAAAACTTAAACGATGAACAAATCGGAAAATACGCCCGTGAATACATCGCCAAAAGGGGCATTGATGCCGAGTCTGTAAAAAACTGGAAGCTTGGCCTGGCTCTCGACAGCTGGGACGATATCAGCCAAAAGGCAAACCAAAAGAATATCAAAAAAGAACTCCTCACCCAGACTGGCCTAATTGTGACAAAGGAAAACGGTTCATCCTATGACAAGTTCAGAAACAGACTTATGTTCCCAATTCTGGACGTTACAAAAAGGGTTATAGGCTTTGGAGGCAGAACCCTCGCTGACGACCCCGCAAAATACATGAACAGTCCCGCTACTGTGCTCTTTGACAAAAGCAATTGCATATACGGACTGGACCAGGCAAGACATGACATCGTCGAAAAGCAAAAAGCCGTCGTCGTAGAAGGTTATACTGACGTAATTATGGCACACCAGTTCGGATACAAAAACATTGTCGCTGCACTTGGTACAAGCTTCACAACCGGACACGCAAGACTGCTTAAAAGATACGCAAACCAGATCGTGCTTGTCTTTGACTCCGACATAGCCGGTACCGAAGCCGCAAACCGCGCCCTTGAGGTTTGCCTCGCTGAAAAAATAGATATAAAACTTGCCTTCCTGCCCAGAGGTATGGACCCTTGCGATTTCCTCTTGAAAAAGGGCAGGCAGGACTTTGAAAACATCATAGAAAATGCCCTCGACGTAATGGATTACAAATGGAAAAGGCTAAACAGCAACCTCGAAAAAAGTGGATCAATGGCTGACAGAAGAACTGCAATTGAGGAATTCCTCAGAACTGTTGCTGTCGGACTAAGCTCAAGCTACGTCGACCCCTTAAGTAGGGGACTGATAATCGAAAAACTTTCCGACACGATAGGCATAAAACCCCAGGAAGTAAATAAAATTCTCGAACGAATGGTCTCGTCAATAAAAAAGAACCAGACATTTGTTGAAAAAAATAAAACAGTTAAGAACATTGATTTCGGAACAGGGTATTACGCTCTCGCACAACGTGAAATTCTGGAGATTTTGCTGAATGAACCGGTTCTTTATGAAAAAATTTCAGATAAGATTTCAGCCGAATCTTTTAATGTGCCGATATTTAAGCAAATCGCCCACCCGTTGTTCCAGGCTCTTTCACAGGGACAAAGGCCCCAGATTAATGAAATGCTTGCAATGATAGAAGACACTGACACCGCGCGTGTGCTTATGGAGCTTGCTGAAACCGGACTTGAAAAAAATAAATACGGACAAAGACTCGAAGGAGCACTTGATGCTCTGAACCGTTACAATGTAAAAACTATGAAAAATCAATTAAAACAGGACCTGAGTGACGAAACTGAATATCTCAGAAAAATTACGGAAACAATTAAAAAATCGGATAAAAGAAACCCCGGAATGAGGTTGTCCTCATAATTATTTATTGGTGTAAGGAATTTCTTAGTGGCTAAAAAGAAAAAAACAGCAAAAAAACAGCAAAAGAAAACAGA
>CAZAYB010000222.1:0-4787 GCA_964489215.1 uncultured Pirellulales bacterium | reverse complement strand
GCATAGGTGGCCATTTATTTTAATGTGTTAAAAGAAGTTCGGAACTACTGAAGCCTTTTAATCGCTTACTGTTATTAACTATTATTGTGATATCATGGGAATCCTTCAAAGAATAGGTGATGATGAACAAAGCGATATGCATATCTCACAGGCACAAGGGTTGATTATAAGTCGTGTAAGACATATTTTAGCTGGACAAACAGCACATGACCGGATTATGCCTCATTTGGATAGTGCCATTGGGGAGGCAGCTCAGGCTCTACAGGATAGAGAGGGGCTGGGGGATGCTCTTAGACATTATTTTTACGGTGATCGTCCCAGTACTCAAAATCTTGCAGATAGTCAGGAGGAAGCGATGGATATGATAGCAAGAATTGCAGTTGGTAGAATCGCTACCTCCGATCTCAGTGATTCTGACAAGACGACTGCTATTAATGCATTGTATGAGGCAATACATGGGATTGAGGCTTTAGAAGGTCAAGTCGGGACATCTGAAGGGCAGCCGATAGAATCCACACCAAGGAGGGTTTGATGATTTAAATATGTTTCCACATAATAACACTAATCAATGAAGCTCAAAAGATTCTTCAAGAGGATTAAGAAGATTCAAAAGAAGAACATTGCGGTACCTGTCTTGTTTGCGGCTTTTTTGACAATAGGAGTGTCCAATCTTTCTGAGAATCAAAATACCGGCAATTCAAGCCGGATCAAAACCATTCATAACGAAACAGCTTCGCGATCGATGGATAATTTTGATTATCCAGAGGATTCCCTTGCTGGAAAGATCAAAATACTGTTCGATAAGAATCCTGTCGAGTGCGGTGTTCCCGGTACATACGCTGGCAGGCTGGATAAGCTTTTGTTCCATAATTGCAGGGAACAATCCGAACCCCCGGCAGTGATCGGTGATTTTCATCCACCTCACGATCTTCTGATGGAAATGGAAAACAGAAGCAGTCTCGATATTTTTAATGCGCTTTCCTATCTTGGGAGGTTTGATCTTGCTGAAGTCCGACCCGGAAGGTTCAGGAGGATTTCGAAAGTTGGTGCTATGCAGGAAAGAGGAGAATGCCCTTCCAGGGAATGTGCTGAGAGTATTGCCAGAGGTTATATGCTCGCAACAAGAGCTATTAACGTTCTTGTCAAGAAATCAGAAGATGGAGAGATCACATTGGGTGAAATTGCAGATAATGTCTCTGATGATTTCAAGACAATCCTCTATGATAGATTGTCAGTATCTCTTTTCCAGGAGGGTCGTGTGCCCATAAAAAGGATGGATCGGATGATCAGCACCCTAAATGAGGAGCAGAAAATCTTTCTTTTCAACCATCTAAATCGTTTTATCAGGATAAACCGGGATGCTATGAAGAATGCGTGTTTTCTAAGAGATCAGACTGATGACAGATTTGTGCAGAAATGCCTCAGTACCCTGATACAAAAGACCTTTGAGAATAGGGTTAAGATGAAAAAGGAAATGGAAGAATACAATCGTTTCCGCAGAATGAATCCAGGTCTGAATCTACCATGAACGGATTAGCCGCCTATATGCGTTGACTAATCTCCTGATGCTGCCTTCATAAACCCATTCCTCCCCATTATGCGCATTCCCTCCAAGCGGACCAAAAGAGAGGACAGGAGCATCATTTACCAAGATGCATTCGTCAGCAACAGACTTACCTGAAGAATAGTTCAACTCTCCATACACCCCGGAGAGTATTCTAGCTGCTTTTACCACGGATGGGTTCTCCTTTGATACTGAATAAGGCTCAAGATAAGGCATTTCTCTTGGCTTTATTGAAATTTCCGAATCAATGCCTTTTCTTTTGATTTCCTTCTCCAGTGAAGAAAGTGCGGATTCAGTAGTCTCGTTGCCTACGAGATGCCTGTCAAGGACAAGCCTGCATTCTTCAGGATAGGATAATGATTCTGCTTTGGCTTCTATCGAACTGATGAATTGACTGCTTTTTCCAAGAATCGGATCCATGATTTGTGGCATAGAGTCAAGATGCCTTACCAGTTTCGCGGCCTCGTTTATCGCGTTGACTCCCTCTCCGCTGGCAGCGTGGCAGGATTTTCCCCTCACTACCAGGTCATAAACACTTCGACCTCGCCTTCCCAATAAGACAGTTCCTTCCCTTTGGATATCTGAATCATTTATCTCAGGGACCAGGATCAGATCACAGCCTTTAAAGAATCCAGAGATGGAAAAAGCTCCTTTGGAATTATTCTCCTCATCCACTCCGAAAGCTATTCTTACTTCACAATCCCCACTCTCCTCAGCAGCTTCGAGTATCGATGCTATCCCTGCTTTCATATCATAGGCACCAAGTCCTATAAGACGATCTCCCTTTCTTCTCAATTTGAATGGATCACCCTTCCATTCTCCCTGGACAGGGACGGTATCCATATGCCCGTAGAAGCCTATTGCCTTTTTGTTTCCTTCTCTTATTCCAAGGATGTTGGAGCGTCCTGGTTCTATCTCTTGTTTCGAAACCGTGAATCCTCTTTTTTCCAGTGCATTTGCGAGATAGCGGCCAATCTTTCCCTCTTCTCCGAATATTGACCTTAGACCTACGAGTTCATTGAGCATCTCCATCGTTACCCACCTCCCAGGGCCCAGACATTCAGGCTTTCCATATGCGAGAAATCACCAACTCCTTCTGTTTCGGTTCCATCTCCTATCACCACTGCTTTTTCGAGCCGCCCGCAATACTCCATCCGATTATTCCTCATCGCTATGTTTATTGGCATGTGGGAAGCTCTTGATTCGGAGTATATAATCCTGTCATCAGATATGCCGATACTTAGGACGATTCTTCTGATTATCGCACTCATCAATCCCTGTCCTCTATGCTCTGGATGAGTGGCACATTCGCTTATCTCCACATCCTCAATGATGTCATTATCAATTGTTATAAGCGCTCTCTCTGCAACGGATGCTGCAATCACTTTTCCGCGGTCCCTTATCAGGACCACCGAATTGGCAGAATCCATGAAGAGCTCCCCCAGTTTACCTTCATCAAGACTTGTGCAATATCTCGGGAGGCAAAGGTTATACAGTCTTATCAGATCTTGAATATCCGATTTCATCACCCGTTCATCGGTGGAATATCCATTATTGTCAATCATTTGGAGCAGGTTGTCTCTTGCTTTCCTTGACATTACCAGCAGGGTATTGTCTATCTGCTCTCTCCTTATTTCAGTAGGGCTTGATCTTTTTTCATCATTCCATCCGAAATATGCAAGAATTCTTTTTCCCAATACTATCTCTGCTTCTAGGGAAAGGCCGATTTCGTCCGCGCATCTGATCACCTTCTTTTTATCCAAGGGATGGACAAAAGCCCGCAGGGTTGTCCTGCTAGTGCCGTTCTGTTCCCCACACCTTTTGGTCTCCTCCATGATACTCCTGCAGTTCCTTTCATCCAATGTAAATGGGCAGAAAGCTTTCGTTCGATCATTACCCCTCCTAAAAGGTTTGCCGGTCATTGCATCTGAGACTGCTTTCCTGTCCATCCTTGGAGGCCACTGATTTGTCTTTCTTTTTTTAATCATGTGTATCATATTGAGTTGTGATTGTTGTATTAATTTAATATTGTGTTCATTTTGAAACAAAAAAAGTAGAAAATATTATAAAATTAACAATATAAAAAATATTTAACAGATAATAGTTTTCAAAGGCTTTGACATGAGTTCGGTATCCAGAATCGTTTTCAAGATGGTAAAAGAGAATCCTTCCCTGGAAATCGCGCTTTCCAAGAATCTCATAAATTATTCCAAACTTGCAAGATATCTTCGTGCAGAGGTTGAAAAGGAATATGGTGAGACTGTCAGTGATTCGGCTATCGTAGTCGCACTCAAGAGGATAAAAGAGAAGGCAGGTAAACTCTATGAAGAGAAAGGACGTTTTCATGCTATTGGCATGACTAGCAATTCTAATATGGTCGAAATTACAATAGCGAGATCGCCGCGGCTTCCTGATTTGATAAAAAGAATCTACAGTCTCTCGGATGTCAATCTCGGGAGCACTGTGAATATCACCCAGAGCAATCAGCAGGTGACCTTCATCTTCAGCACCCAGATAGAGGATGAGATTAAGCGTATACTTTCCACTGAACAAGTCCTCTCTGAGATCCATGGCATATCCCAAATATCAATAGCTTTCGATAAGGACATGTTCGACACTCCTGGTTTTATCGTCTTTGCTTTGAAGGAGTTGTCCTGGCATAATATTAATATCGTCGAGATTATTTCCACTTATACGGAATTGGTGATCATAGTCGCTGAGAATGATTTCCTGAAGGCCTATAAGCTCTTGAGGGGTGTCCTCTTCTAATTCCGCCATGAAATTATGGCAAACTGCAAATATTTTGACTGCATGATATTCCTTCTCATGCTTTAGCTCTCTGATGAAATCCCTGAGGATGGTCATCTGACCCTGATACCCAAGAGCTTTGATTTCATCGTATATCCTCACTCCGCTGAGAGGATACTTCTCAAGTCTGCCCTTGATGTACTCCTTGTATGGTTCCAGCTTGCTTCCATTCTTCTTCCTTCTCACATACTCAGGAAAGAAGGGAGCTTGTGCATACTTCCTTATGGTGGACCTTGCCACTCCTAATATCCTTGCAGCCTCAGATACTGAGACGCCACTCTCTAGAAGGTTCCTTATCTCCATATGTTCACCTCTGGTTATCATAACTCTCCCAGTTTTGATAACTGGCAAAGTTATAATGTCTGGTGGCGAGTGCCGCTAAAATTGGCAACTTTTCGGCCGCTGTTATCAAGCA
>CAZAYB010000221.1:0-4809 GCA_964489215.1 uncultured Pirellulales bacterium | reverse complement strand
CCAATCCTAATCTCGAGAACCCCCACTCACTGAAAATTGGACAGGAAATCAAAATCCCCCCCCTGCCCTGATATGATTTCATGGATTGATGTCAAACCTCTAATAAAGAAGCAGCATCTTCGTCAAGCAGCCAGATAACCTTGTCAAGTTTGGGCCAGAGACAATGCACAGGATACTTCACCTCATCAGGCTCACCTGTAAGAACATCCTTAACTATCTGAGCTTTCTCACTTCCGCTGACCAGCACAACAATCTTACGAGCCGCACAAATAACAGGAGCTGTCAAAGTTATCCTGCTATAGTTGTTATCCATAAGATAAACAGCTGTAACCAGGTCATCAGCATCCATGGCAGCATAAGAACCCGGAAGAAGCGATCCTACATGCCCATCAGATCCCATGCCAAGATACATAAGATCAAAATGTGGGACTTCTCCCTGACCAAGCTGGAATGTATTTTTCAAAACTCGCTCATACTCTGAAACCGCAACATTGTAATTTGGTGCCTCACCGCTCATTCTATGAACATTATCCGCAGGAATTGGAACTTTCTGAAGAAAAGCATTTGCCGCAAGACCATAATTACTCGCATCGGCTTCGGGAGGCACAAACCTCTCATCTACCCAGAAAACCTGAGTTTTATCCCATGGAAAATCGTGATTTTGGGAATAATCGGCAACAAATTCATAAAACTTTTCCGGGGTATGACCTCCGGATATAGCAACGTAAAAAACCCCCTTGGCTTTAACACACTTATTGGCATTGTCAACAAAAATATTCAATGCCTCATGAGCAAGTGCATCTGGATCAGTTAATTTTTTGATATTCAAGTCGGCTTGTTTTACTATTTTCTCTGCACTTGACATGACTGACCTCCAAATCCTTTTAGATCAATAGACACATATAAAGCCCCGTCGCTCCTCCGGGTTTATATATATATCATACCGAAATAAATGGTTTAATCCAGAAAAAAATCCTCGCAACAGGATGTTTTTTGTGCATTTTAATGAACAAAATAAAGCATTAACTGACAAAGACTTATGTATTTTTGCCAAGAAAATCCTTCAAAATTTCCGCCGCGGCAACAGCATCCAGGCGTTTCTTTTTGCCCTTGCGGGTAAGTTCACGTGCAATCAGTTTCTTCTCAGCACCAAAACTGCTTAAACGCTCATCATGGAAATAAACCGGAATATTTACCGCTTTCTCGAGTTCTAACCCGAAATTGCGAACCTTTTTAGCAGAATCTCCTTCTGTACCGTCCATATTATATGGCAGCCCAATAACCACAGATTCTATCTCATATTCCTGGATTATTGAGCATATATCTGAAATAACTGAACCTGATTTAATTAGCATCTTAAGAGGTGAAACAACCATCTCATCACGGTCACAACTTGCAAGGCCAATACGCTTACCCCCATAATCTACAGCAAGATATCGCATAATAAAGCTTACAGGAACTTTTCCTGGGAATGATTTTCTATCAGCTTAAGAAGCTCCTTGAGTCGTTGAGTATTGTCGATATTACAAACAAGAGTCGCATCAGGGCTATGAGCTACTACCATATTCTCAAGACCAATCACCGCGATAAGATGGTCCTGGTCTTCTGTAATTATAACATTGTTTTTGCTGTCCAATAATTCACTATGACCTGCAACAACAATATTACCGTTTTCGTCAGACTTGATGATATCGGCAAGTGCCGCAAAAGAACCCATATCAAGCCATCTGCAGTTAAGCTTAATCGCATAAACCTTGCTGGTCCTTTCCATAACCGAATAATCAATGCTTATCTTAGGAAGCTTTGGGAACCATTCTTTCAAAGTCTGCTCCTGCCTGGGCCCGTCCCAGTCAAGCTGAATACGACGAAGAGGCTCAACCGTTGACGGCTCAAAATCATAAAGCTCTTTCAATATCTGGCGTGCTTTCCAGACAAACATACCGGAATTCCAGCAATAATTCCCCTCATCTACATACTTTTTAGCGTCACTTTGATTAGGTTTCTCTACAAAATCCTCAACTTTATATATCTCATTGGAACAGTCATCACAACTTTTAGATTCACCAAGGCGGACATAGCCAAGCTGAGTGCTGGCAAAAGTGGGGGCAATCCCAAATGTTATCTTGCTTTTGGGGTTCTTGTTGATAAACCTAAGAGCGTCGGACAAAGTATCATTAAAAACCTCATCAGGTTCTATGAGCTGATCCGACGTAACTATAGCCATTGTCGCGTCAGGGTCATACTTATTAAGTACGGTTGCTGCCAAACCTATTGCCCCGGAAGTGTCACGTACAGCAGGCTCTGCAAGTACATTACCGTACGGAAGCTCAGGAATATTCTCACGAACAATATCAGCATAACCTGCGTTGGTTAGTACAAGAATATTACGAAAATCAAAAACACCCGTAAGCCTGTCAAAACAACGCCTCAAAAGTGTCTGACCATTCAAAAGCTTAAGGACCTGCTTAGGCCTGGACTGTCTGCTCAAAGGCCAAAGCCGTTTACCAGTACCACCAGCCATTATTACAGCATAATCCATAATAACCTCGAAATATAAATCATAATAAACCCGATACCTAATTCATCGGCTAAATTATAACATTAACAGCAGAAAAACAAAAGATGAACTGTAAATCGTCTCTTATAAATAAAAAATTAAACAATGAATTCCTCATCCGGAATACGAAACGGCTCAATCTCCTTAGCAAGAGAATCAAAACCTTCCCTGCCCATAAGCGCAAAAGTGGCCTCTTTACCAAGCTCTACAGCAGGCTGGTCATAAGTATTTATGCCAAATAGCTTTCCAGCAAAACTCGTCGTCACCTCAAATAAGTAAATAAACTCTCCGACAGTACTCTCATCAACCCTGTCAAACAACACCGTCATCGAAGGACGCTTGCTTTTGGCAAGTGCATATTCAGTCGCTGTTTTTTCGTTATTTATAAGCTTACCAAGATCGCAACCGGAAAGATATGAAAGCTCCGGTGCAGATTTTGGCTCAGGACCTGCCTTAACCTTCCTGCCGAAATCCTTTACCTCAAGAAAAGTGAACAATTTGTCATTGGGACCTTCCCGATATAACTGCACCTGACTGTGCTGGTCAGTGGTACCAAGCGCCTTTACAGGTGTAGGGCCAGTAAAAACTTTAGAACCAGCCAGATCATTCTCCTTACCCAGGCTCTCGGCCCATAACTGCCGATACCAATCCGCAAAATCCTTAAGGGCATAAGCATAAGGCATCATAACAGAAATCGGCTTACCATGTTTATAATAATGCCAGTTGATTCCTGCGTTTAAGGCAGCGGGATTTGTATAAAAATCGGTATTGCTCACACGGTCGTCCATCCTGCGAGCACCTTCAAGCAAACCATCAATATCAACACCGCAAACACATCCGCTCAATAATCCAACCGGGCTTAAAACACTGAACCTTCCCCCAACACCATCGGGAACCTCTAAATTGCGATAACCCTCCGCGTCTGTGATGCTTCTCAATGTACCCTCTTTAGAATCCGTAGTAGCAAAAATATGTTTTTTAACAGACCCATCACCAAGTCTCTCTATCAGCATTTTTCGAATAGTAAGAAACTGACTGGCCGTTTCAGCGGTCCTGCCGGACTTACTTATAACGTTAAAAACTGTCTTATCCAGGCGAGAATCGAGCCAATCAAAAAAGCTGCCAAGCTGCGATGGGTCAACATTATCAAACACAAAAAGCCTGGGACCACCATTACGGGCTGAATCATCTATATTATACATATAAGGATTAAGAGCCGTCTGAAGCGCAATATTTCCAAGCGCAGAACCTCCTATTCCAAGCACAACAAAATTCTCAAACTCATCCCTGAGCTCCTTAGCCATTGCCTTAATCTGCTCAGGATACCTGACATTATAAGGCAGATCCCTGTAAGGAGTCTTACCTGCCTCATGTTCCTTATTTACCTCATCAATCACACCGGTTAGAACCTCAGAAAGTTCGTCAAACTGCTCTTTACTTATCCCGTGCTCTTGCCCTACAACCTCGCTCGTTACGTTCCTGTAATGGAGCTTTATCTGCGAATCAGACATATATATCCTCCGTTTTATTTAAGATCGTTCCAGTTTTGCGTATTTTACCATCAATGATTTCGTTTTTCCAGAATTGAATCTGACGACAACAATACTGTTTTCACCAATATCAAGGAATTCCTTTACCCTGCCCGGACCGAATTTTTTATGCCTTACAAACTCATTTACCGCAAATCCGCTGTTTCCGTCTGCGGTGACATCTTGTTCCGATTCAGGAAAATCGCCAAAATCATCAATATCCTGCCCCACCTGATTGCCCAGCGTTTAAAAGAAGGCCAGAAAATCATCGCAGACAGTTTTTCGGACGTGACGGTATTATTCACGGATATTGTGGGTTTCACGGATATGTCGGCCCGAATCACGCCGGAGCAGATGGTTAACATGTTGGATGATATTTTTTGTCGTTTTGACCATCTGGCTGAAAAATACGGTCTGGAAAAAATCAAAACAATTGGCGATGCCTACATGGTGGTTTCGGGTGTCCCGCGGCCTCGATCCGATCATCTGGAAACCATTGCTCGCATGGCCCTGGAAATGCCGCAACAAATTCGTGATTTTAACAGCAAAAACGGGATGACGTTGCAAGTCCGGATTGGATTTGCTTGCGGACCGGTTGTAGCCGGTGTCATTGGCCAGAAAAAATTTATCTACGATTTGTGGGGAGATACGGTCAACACTGCCAGCCGCATGGAATCGCATGGCGTGCCCGGAAAAATTCAGGTGCCCGAGCACACGTATCTC
>CAZAYB010000220.1:0-4841 GCA_964489215.1 uncultured Pirellulales bacterium | reverse complement strand
GATTACAACGATAAAAGCAATCAATGCAAGGCTTGGTACGGTTTGTATAACACCTGCAAGGCCCATAACTACTGAAACAAGGGTTTTGAATCTGCTTTTAGCGAGATAAATACCCAGCGGCAATGCAATGATTATAGAAATTACCATGGATATGAACACCAGGTACATGTGTTCATTTGTTCTGCCGATTATTTCTGGTCCGAGTTTATGTATCAATTCGTTTAAGTATTGCATATAATTAACTATTCACTGATAATGTCTGACATTGCATTGAAAAGGTCTGATTTTTTAAGTAATCCGAAAAATTTTCTTCCGTCAAAGACGGGAATCTGTTTTTCTCTTGTTCTTTTGAACATGTCGAGGGCCTGTACAAAATTGTTTCTTGAGTGCAGGTGGGGCTGTTTTTGGTTGTGTTCAAATTGTTCCTGTGAATCTGTTATTATCTTTCTTATATTACGTGTCATCAGAGTAAGCTGAAATCTGTGCTGTCCTAAAAAGTTTTCCACGAACTCGTTTGCAGGGTTGTCTATCAATTCAGAAGGGTTGTCTAACTGGTGAAGCTTTCCCGCGTCAAGAAGTGCTATTCTGTCTCCCATTTTTACTGCTTCAAAAATGTCATGTGTTACAAACAGGATTGTTTTTTTTATTTCGGATTCGAGTTCGAGGAATTCGTCCTGAAGCTGTTCCCTGGTGATAGGGTCCAGTGCACCGAATGGTTCGTCCATCAAAATGACAGGGGGGTCTGCGGCGAGAGACCTTGCAACACCTATTCGCTGCTTTTGTCCTCCGCTTAGCTGAGAAGGAAATCTGTTTTTGAAATCGTCGGGCTCAAGTCCTACCATGTTCAGCAGGTGGTCAACTCTTGAAGAGCATTTTTCGGCGTCCCATCTGAGAAGTTTAGGTACGACTGAGATGTTCTCGGCTACAGTCATGTGGGGAAAAAGGCCAATGTGCTGAATCGCATATCCAATGTTTCTTCTCAATTCAATAGGGTTTTGGTGCATGATGTCTTTGTTGTCGATCATAATCTTTCCAGATGACGGTTCAATAAGCCGGTTTACCATTTTCATTGTTGTGGTTTTACCGCTTCCGCTTGTACCGAGGAGCACAAGCGTTTCACCTTGCTGTACTTTTAATGAAAGGTTATCGACAGCGGTGAGATTGCCGGGGAATATTTTTGAGACATTTTCGAAAGTAATCAACTTTTATGTCCTTTTTAATTTTTGTCAACTTCAAGGATAACGCTAAAGCCGTGTGCACAGCCCAGTCCCTGCTGAAGTTCCATAATTAAATGTCTTAGAGCGTAAGCTAATTGCGGTTCGATAATATTTTCTCTCGGCAGCCCAAGGTTAAGCCATCCTACACCTTCAACTACCATTTTCATTCTTTCCATCATCTGTTTTAATTCAGGTGGGTAACTTCCTGAAATTGGTGGTATGTTTTCAGTGAATCTCCGCTGTTTTTCATCGTAATTACATATTAAATCAATTGTGTATCTAACAAGAGAGTTCCAGCAGCATTGAAGACGGTCAAAATATTTATTTATAAAGTCAAAGCCTTTTTTGGGCACATAGTTTATAAGAAGTGAATCGAGGTCTGTTCTTGTGTTTGTTTCGTGCAGTGAGTTAACTGCATATCTTAGAGGCTGTGCGTGGTCATTGTATTCACAAGTATCCATGTGCCGACCGGTAAAAATTGACCTGTCAAAATATGTTAGGGGTTTTATTTGTATGCCGGCCAGTTCGCTTGCTTTTTCAATAATGGTATCTATTTCCTGCCTGCACATAAATCTGAGGCGCAGGTGCTGGAGCTCATCTCTTTTTTCTTCTCTTTCACGTTTGTCATAGATATAAGAAACGACATAATCCATATTGGGGTTTTTTGAATGGTCATGTTCCCAGAGGCTCTGCCATTCGTATGAATATCTTCCGAGCCAGTCGCATACTATTACGCTGTAATTTTTTGTTCTGACAGCAATGTCTGCAAGAAGTTTGGTTAGTGTTTTGAGGTTGTTATGGTGAGAGCTTGATCCGTAAGAAGAAAAATACAGGTCATAAGGCTCTTCATCTTTTGCAAGGGGGAGTCCTTTTGTGAAATCGGCATTTTCGAAATGTATTTTCGGGTTGTTGCCGTATATATTACTGCCCTGTTCCAGAAGGTCGTCACTTATGTCCACGCCTTTGTAATGTCCGAGAATGTCGGGTCCGAGCAAGTCGATTTCGTCCTGTCTTAAGTTTGCATCTTTGTCTCTTATTCCTGCTAAAAGTTCGAGCCCGTCGGCACTTCCGCACCCTAAATCCATGATTCTTAGCCTCTGCATATTTGTCTGGCATCGATTAATTAATTTTTTTAAGTGCGGGTACAGATTATGTCTTGTGATTTCGTCTTCCCAGTATTTTCTCACATTATCATATTTACCGACGAGGCCGGTTTTTTTTGCGTATAATCCGCTGCTGACGGCTTCTGAGTAAGCCTGCTGTGTTTTGTCATTTGAAAGCTGTTCAGTCATTTTCTCTCCGTTCAATTATTTTAAGCTCTGTGTCAATACGTTCGGGATGGATTTCAAAATTTCTTTTTTGATTGAATCATCAATCTGACAGTGAGGTTTTTCCATAATCTCATTGTATTTTTTTTGTGCGGCAAAAAGAGCGCCGTTTTCATTGTCTTCCAATGAGTAGAATGGGTATACCTCATCCTTTGTTGGCATAGGCAGACCATATATAAAAGTTTTATGATCGGAGGACATTACCTCTTTGATGTTATCAAGTAATTTACGAGAAGAATCTGAGTCAAATTCAGGTTCCTTGAGCATGTTCTTTGCGATTCCAATATGCTCGTTGTCCATGATGGCCTGTTCGGGGCAGAAAACGTTTGTTCTTTCGAGGAGTCCGAAAGCGTAATGGATATACTGTGCACCTGCTTTTGGTATTGTGAAATAAGCCATCAATTTTTCAACAGTTGACTGAATGCCAGGTGTGCTTGAATCTCCAACTCCTGCAGTAGAATAACAGGGCAGTCGATAGTGCCTTGCCATTTGTGCGCAATCCATATTATAATGTACAAATTCAGGAGCGCCGTACATATCATTAAGGTTGTCCAGCCTTGTTCTTACGGGGACAGCACCGTATATTACAGGTGTGCCCGGGTTTACGATCTGTGTTAGAATTACACCTGCGAGCAATTCAGCGTTAATGAGTGCTACCATGCCGAATTCGTCAAAAGGTCCGGTGGCACCGCCCATCGGGCAGCTTGAAATTACTACAGGAAGTTTCCTTTTTGATATTTCTATAAGTTTTTCTGCTGTGTCGTCAACTACCTGCAGCGGGCTTTTTATTACACATGTTATAAAGGAAATAATAGGATTTTTTTCGAAACTTTCCCTGCCGCCTGTAATTAAACTGGAAAGGTTTATCAGGTCATCCAGAGCGTTTACGTCTGTTAAGCCTGCCTGGACGTGCTTTGTTATATTATTAAGGCTTGTGACGAATTTGTTTACGTCTTTATTTTTTGCGTTTATTTCATCTTCCTGGATGTTGACGCACCTGATAAAGAAATCGAGGTTGTCAAGGTTTTCGCATAAATGAGCGGCTTTTTTTAATTTTTCAATAGAACCAGGCTGTCTTTCAAAGACGGGATTTGTGTTTTTGTCGAAGGAAACATCGAGCCAGATATTTGTTTCTGCACCGCTTCCAAAACGGACCCTTGGCTCATCAGCATTTAATATAAGCCGATTGCTTTCATCCCGTGCGCCGAGGACTACCGTTGAGGGGGCTGAGCTCAAGGCTTTGTCAATGATTTCGGAATTAAGCTTTATATGAGTATAATTATTCTCAGGAGTTACTTTTGCTCCTGCGGACTTGAAAATTTCCGATGCATTTTTGTTGTAACAAAGCAGTCCCTGTTCTTCGAGAATTCTCCTTGAAGTTGCGTCAACGATGTTTATCTGGTCGTCAGAAAGTCTGCAGTGAGGCTTGACCAGAATTCCTTGTCTTTGTTCGTTAGTCTTTTCCATAACTGATGTATTCAAATTGTTCTCCGTGATAATATAGTTAGCATTTAATGTTTGTGAATTTAGTCAGGATTTTACTTCTCAGATTGGATTCGAGGCAGCTTTGAGGTTCAGCGTTTTTGATTTCCTCTGCGAACAGTTTTGCTCTTGAGATTGCGTCAGTGTTGTTTTCGGTGTTTTCTCTTTTTTGTCTGTTAGCAAGTTTTGGCATAAAAAATTCATTGTGCATGTGTTTTATCGTGTGCTCTTCTGCGAGATAATCTTTTGCAGGTCCCTTATTTATCATCATTTCAAGGCCAAGTGTGTCATCGTTTACCTCAATACCCTTTAGTACCCTCTGGCACATACCAAGGATTTCGTCGTCTACTACCAGTTTTTCATAGGAGACGGTCAGGTCTGATTCCATAAGTCCTGCAGAGTCATGGATATAGTTTGCACCTGACATTGCGACAAGGAGGTTTGACATTGCGCTTTCGTAAGAGCTTTGCATGTCAAGTTTTTTTGAATCGGTTGTTCCAGCGGTTGAATATAGCGGCAGTTTGAAATGCTGAGCAAGCTGGGCGACCGCAGAATTGATCATTGCCCTTTCGATAGCTCCTCCCAGATGGTTCATCGTTCGAAGGTCGGTTATGGATCCAACACTTCCGCATATCCCCGGTGCTCCTTTTTTTACACATTGTACCATTGCAATTCCGGCGAGCGTTTCGGCAATGTGAGTAAGCGTGTTGCCGGCCAGGGTTACAGGTGAGGTCGTTCCGCATATAGGTTCAGTAGGTACGACGACGGGCAAACCTTTCTCGGCGATATGGCATGTCATTTCGCCATAGTGGTT
>CAZAYB010000219.1:0-4861 GCA_964489215.1 uncultured Pirellulales bacterium | reverse complement strand
GAAATAGCTATAGCGGATTCAGCCGGTTTTGACGCAATAGTTGAGAAGGCACAGTCAGTATAGGTGCTGAGCTAAGCGGTACTATTGAGGGAACCTGTAAAAATACATTTTGGCTTATAATGGAACTTTTTGTAACTGGTTTGTATTAAAAGCACTTATTCGAGCTGATCTGGCGGTTCAGGACTGCATTTCATTTTTTATTTTTAAGGCTTTTTGCCTGTGATTGGATTTTTTCGAGCTTCAAAGGACTGATGTGTGGCAGATAAAAGAATAACAGTAGCGCGTGTGTGGTCGCGTTATTCGGGAGGCTATGAAAGCCGCAGTCCTGTGATAGTTGGTCTTTCAGAAAAATACCGCACAATTATCATATACCTTAAGAAAAGCAGCGAAGACAGTAATTATTTTGAGCAGCAGGGTCTTAAGGTTTATTACATTTCGAGGCAGCAGTTTTTCCGGATTTTCAATGTATTTGCAGTCTTTCGGCTGGCGAGGTTGCTTCGCAGGGAAAAGGTGGATATTCTTCACTGTCATAAGCATCAGTCTGTGGTTTACGGGACTATAGCGGGGGTGATTGGGGGAGTTAAGATTATATTTTCCCATGTTCACGGTTTAAATCGCAGTGCCAGCTGGAGGCGAAGGCTGATTAACAGGCTGATAGTGAAGCGGATTACGAAGATACTGACGGTGGGTGAGGCGGTTAAGGCAGATATATTGAATAATTTTCCAGGTGTTGGTAATGACAAGGCGGTTTCGCTTGGCAACTCGATAGATTTTGCGAAATTTGCAGAGGCTGAGGCTGACAGGGAAAAAATCAGGGATGAGCTTGGGGTGGGCAGGGGTGGTTATGTTTTCGGTACGGTCGGCAGGCTTGTGCCGACAAAAGGTTATGAGTATTTTATACGCGGATTTGAGGAGGTCAGGAGGAAGTTGCCCAGTGCGGAGCTATTGATAATCGGGCAGGGCAGAAGTGAGGCTCAGCTTAAGGAGCTTTGTGCATCGCTTGAGCTTGAGGAGTGTGTTCATTTTGCCGGCCGAAGGGATGATGTAGAAAAATGTTTGCGTGCAATGGATGTTTTCGTGTTAAGCTCTGTGGCAGAGGGTTTGCCGAGGTCGCTGATAGAGGCTATGGCGGCTGGGGTTTTGTGTGTGGGTACGCAGACAGGCGGTGTGCCGGAGATATTGAAAGGCGGTGAGCATGGTTTTATTGCACAGGCAGGCAGTGCGAAGGCTTTGGCTTGTGAGATGCTAAAGGCAGCTAATACGTCTGATGCAAACCGCAATGACATGACCGGCAGGGCAAGGGAGTTTGTGCGGCATAACTATTCGCATGAAAATGTTATCGCAAAAGTCGATAGGCTTTATGAAGGGGAATATGAAAAGCTGAAAGGGGGTCAGGTTGGTTAAAGTCAGTGTGATTATTCCGTCTTATAACAGGGGTTATATTATCAAGGATGCGGTTGGGAGTGTGCTTGGGCAAAGCTTGCAGGATTTTGAAGTGCTGGTTATCGATGACGGTTCGAGCGATGATACGCGTGAGGCTGTGGAATCTATAGATGATGAGAGGATTAATTATTTTTATAAAGAAAACGGCGGGGTATCCAGTGCTCGTAATCTGGGGATGAGCAAGGCTAAGGGAGAGTATGCGGCCTTTCTTGACAGTGACGATATATGGCCTGTTGATTTTTTGAGCGTTATGGTCAATGCTATGGAGGGAAAAACAGATTACGGCCTTGGTTACAGCGCAACAACAGTGCTTCATGAGGACGGCAGGAAGGAAGAAGGTTATAACCGTGACAGATGTGTCAGCGGTGAAATAACGACAGAGCTTTTTGAGAGAAGTTTTATCTGGCCTATGGCTGTGCTGATACGTCGGGATGTTCTTGATAATTTCTGGTTTGATGAGAATCTTAAAAACAGTGATGACAATGACGCTTTTTTACGGCTTTCTGTAAGGACAAAATTTTTGTTTGTGTCCGACGTGGAAGTAGTCCGCAGAAGCAGCGGTGATGCCCATTCCAAGGCAAGATATGTACTGGGCAGCTGTAACCGAGCGATGTCGTTGGAAAGGTTTTATTATCAACTTGGAGGCGACAGGTATGTGCCCAGGCAAAAAGCTAAGAAGAAGATAAGCAAGGTTTACAGAAGGGCGGCCAAAAGGCATATGGAAGCTGGTTACCGAAAGGCGTCTATTTGCCTGTATAAGCGGGCTATCAGGTATAATCCTTTTGATGTTAGGCTTTACGGGGGTCTGGTGAAAAGTTTAAAAATGGACGAACTTAAAGAACCGGCAAGTGAGTGGAGTATGCCCGGGGAGCCTGGGAAGGTAAGGTGTCATCTTGAGGAACAATAAATTATGACAGAAAAGATCAGCAATATTATATTTACTCGCAACAGGCCTTTGCAGTTTGAGGCATATCTTGAGAGCCTGTACAGGCACATGGGCAGGGATAATTTCAAGACTTATGTTTTGTACAAAAAAGAGCTTTTTGATGAGCAGTACAGAGAAGTTTTCGATAAATTCGGCGATCTGGAAGTTATAGAGGAGGAGGATTTCAGGAAGGATTTTTCACAGGTTACAGCAGGGCTGGAAAGTGAATATGTAAACTTCGGTACTGATGATGTTGTATATTTTGACGGAGTTGATTTTTCGCTTATAGAAAAATGTTTCGAGAAGTTTTCGCAGGATATACTTGCTTTTACTTTGCGGCTAAGTAAAGAAAATATTGCTGATAATGAGGTTGAGGGGCCTTTCGATGTTGATGGACAAAAGGTTTACAGGGTGAACTGGACAACGAGCAGGAGTAAAAACGCTTATTATCCATTTGAGCTGAATTCGACTTTTTATAAGCGTAAGTTTATTCAGGAGCTTACGGGGTATATTTCAGAGTATCATCCGGTCCTGGCGAAGATTTTTCCGGAAAACGCCTGGTGGGTGAAATTTATCGACAAGGTCATATCGATGAAACATTTTCTGATATGGATACACAGTTATTACAATCCGAATATACTTGAAAGTAACGGGTATCGTTATTGCAAGAGAAGAAAGCGTCGGCTGGGCAATTATCTGTATTTTCAGAAAATATGTTCGGCAGCAGTTCAGATCAATACGGTTCGGCCCGGCAGTGAGGAAAGCCTTATTAAAAGCACAAGCGGAAATACAATTGAAGATATTAATGAGAAGTTTAAGCAAGGCTACCGTTTTGATCACGAGTTTTATGAGAGTAATCCGCCGAGTAACACACATGCGGAGGATGAGCATTTTCGGTTAATTCAAAGAGATGTTAAAGGTTGATGCTATGAATATCGTTACAGCGGGTGACAGCAGTGTTTTTCATTGCCTTGAGGTTCTGACGGCAAATATCAAGGAGTTTTACGGTAAAAAGGGAATAGTATACGACCTTGGGTTAAGCATTGCAGAAAAAGAAAAGCTCGATGCGGTTATCGAACCGATTGAACTCGATGAGAAGGTCAATTACGCGGGGAAGGCTTATCTTAGTCCGGACGGCCATCACAGTACAAGGGCGACTCATAAGCCTTTTTGCGTCAGGGAATATTTCAGAAAATATGATGAGCGTATGATGCTGGTTGATGCGGATGTGCTTTTCAGGAAAAAGGTTGAAGTCGGTAATGAGTTTGACGTGGCAGTAACTTTTGAGCCGGGGGTTGACCTTGTGAATACAAATTTTTATAACGGTGTTGCAAATTCGGGAGTTATATTTTTTAATAATCCCTGTCAGAAGTTCGTTGAAAAATGGTGCGAGCTTTGTCTCGGTGATAATACGACTGACCAGAAGGCACTTACCGATACGCTGGAAGAATGCGTTCAGTGGCAAAAATGGGACCAAATACAGGATTGGCACGGGTTGAAAGTCCGGATGTTTGACGCAAGGATTTACAATGACCATCATTTGACATCAAAAAGCAGTATTATACATTTTATAACCAGCAGGCATCGCAGGGATATATATCATAAACTTATTGAGGGCATTGAAGAGGGTAAGGATTTGCGTAAAATGTTCCGTGAAATCAAGAGGGGCAAAAGAAGCGGAATCAAAGGGGTTTGGGATAAAATGGTAAAAGTATTCAGGTAGTCTGGTAATTGAATTGATGAGATATTTTACTGGTAAATATTGGGCAAAAAGGTTTGTTCGTTTTTCAAGACGTTTCAATCATATTCTGTTGTGGCTTATCAGGGTTCCTTTTTTTGGCAAGCTGCCGTGGTCTGCGACAATAATGCCGGGGTGTGAATTCAAGCATTGCTCAAAAATATTTTTAAGTAAGAAAAGTTTTCTGGGCAGAGGATGTATTGTCCATGCAGCAGGTAAGCAAGGTATAGTAATAGGTAAAAACAGCTCTGTGTCACCATATTGTACGATTCAGGGGAATGTTGAGATTGGTGATTTCGTAATGGTTGGCCCCAATACAATGCTATCCGGAGCAAATCACAGATTTGACAGGATAGATGTTCCAATGATTAAGCAAGGCGGGACACATAAGGGCGGAATTTTAATTTGCGATGATGTGTGGATTGGAGCTAATTGTGTAATTACTGACGGGATTAAAATTGGGACCGGGTCTATCATAGCAGGAGGGGCAGTTGTAACTAAGGATGTCGAAGCTTATTCAATAATGGCTGGTGTACCTGCTGTAAAGATCAGGAGTCGAAAAGAACAGGCTGACAATTAAACAAGCTGGCTTTCTAATCTGTTTATTTGTTTTAGAGTTTTCGAAGATAAACAGCTGAAATCCTGATTGAGAATTTTTCTGCTGTTTTTGGCGACATCATAATATCCATTACTGCTGCTTGTTGTGGTATTATGTATTTTTGTTTGAACTTCTTCATTAAAATCCAGGTTGAGAA
>CAZAYB010000218.1:0-4953 GCA_964489215.1 uncultured Pirellulales bacterium | reverse complement strand
GATGATGCTATGGTGTGCCAGTCCTGAGTATCTTGTTAATGTTCTTAATGGTACAGTAATTTGATTTATATATATTTAAATTAATATGGAAAAAATGGCAATTATTTCAAAATAAGGATTGACAGTTTAGTTTAATTATGCTAAATTACAATTGTTAATTAAACGGAAGTATTTGAGGAAAATCTATGGACCTGCCAACTTTTTCGAAAATTGTGCGGTATTTCCTGAGTCAACCACCGGCAGCAGCGGGCAAAAGGCTGCGTTCCGAGCGTGAATTATCAAAAACATTTGATATTGGTGAGGCTCAGGTTAGAAAGGTTTTTACTGAGTTAACTGAAGAAGGTGTGCTTCTAAGAAAAAGGGGCAGCGGCACATTTGTAAGGAGAATAGCTGATTTTTCTGAAACTATCCCTAAAGAGATACAGGAGAACATTTCTTCTGTTAAGTCAAAGATATTTTCAGACGGATCATTGAATTTTTCCAATTCAAAAGGGGCCAAGACCCACAGCCCTCAATTGCGTATTGGTTTATGGTGCGATATTCATCAAAATTCAGCGGTTGACCAATTCATAATTGGTGAGATTTCGCGGTATGTCAGCGAAGCGGGTCATCATTTCAGCCTCCATAATACCGTAAAAAACTACAATACGGGCAAACGTCTATCAAAAGACGAACTGCGTAAGCAAATTTATAATCATCCCTGTGACGGATATTTGGTTGTCGATACAAGCTCTGAGGCCTTTATTGAATCTATCGGAAACTCTAAAACTCCTGCCGTATTCTTTCTGGGCGGTACTGTAGAAATCGACCATGAGCCTATCGTGATGCTTGACACAATAGCCGCTCTTAAAAGGGCAATGAGTATTTTTTACAAACAGGGTTACACAAAAATAGGTCTTATAGCCGCTGAGCGAGAACCGGAGGACCCGTATTCTCATACCGCCGAGCTGGTTGAATATGAGTCCTGTATGAAAAAATTCGGTCTGCAATATCGCGCCTCCCAGATGCCTCGAGTCAGTTTTGTTGAGGCTATGGAAGCAGTTCGTACACTGCTTAAAAGGCCCGAACCGCCTCAGGCGATATATGTTTCTGATGATAACCTTTTGACAGGTGTAAATGAGGCTCTTGCGATTGACGGCATTGTACCTGGCAAGGATATTGCGATAATTACACTTGGAAATAATAATTTTCCTTTGCCGGCAGATTACGAATGGAGCCGAATGGAGTTTGACCGCGAGAGATTTACCGAAATCATCGTTGAAAATTTGCTGTACCAGCTGCAATACGATAACAAAAGGCCCAACTCTGTCGCAATAAATGCAAGCTGGATACCCGGTAAAACGCACGAAATGAAAAAAGGTTCGCGAAAAATCAGTTCGATAAAATCAGTTAGTTATCCTCCAGCTAAATCAAAGAAAAATCCGGAGATAACAGTGTAGATGAAGTTTAAAAAAGTAAAAATCAAAAAGTGATGTGCTTTTTGAGAATATAATGTAATTTTTTTATGGAGGTATGGATTATGAAGAAATTAATTACAATTCTGGCGATCGTTTGTGTAACAGCCTGTGCGTCGCAGGCCATTACAATCAGCGACAACTTTGACGATCAGGTTATCGGCGACGGACCGGGCAGTTGGAGCGGGGATATTGATATTGATCCAGGTTGGAACGCTGACGGGACAGGCGCCTGGGGAGCAGAAGTTGGTTCAGCAGCCTCAGATGATGCTGGTAAGCAGATGACACTTGATTTCGGCGGTTTATATACCTATGCTGAAGTTGAGTTTGATGTAATGCAGCCCAACGGTACAGGTGCAAGTTACAGATTAGAATGGGGTTTCATGACTGATACTGCAAAAGAGTGGTTTACAATGGAAAATTCTCCTGAAGAATGGCGTTATGGCGGCGTTACAAGCATAGCTTCTTATGACGGTAATCACAACATCGTCGTCGATGGTGACGTCGAGCAAGGAAACAGATTGCCGAGAAGTGGCTGGCAGCATTTCAAGCTTGTTTTTGACATTGCCGAATATAAAACCATTAAGGTTTATGCAGACGACGAAGGTGACGGTACAATGGAACTGGTTGCTCAGATGGAAAATCTGATTGGTGATATGGCTACTGGAGTAACGGGTTTTAGATGGAGCAATAGAGATGGCGCAGTTACATGGAACATCGACAATGTTGCAGTTAATGCGGTCCCTGAGCCTGCGACACTTGGATTGCTTGCTATTGGCGGTTTTATCATCAGACGTAAAAAATAAACTAAACGAATTTAAGTCTGGCCCGCTAATCGGGTCAGGCTTAATATTTCACAGAGAAATTTAATAACATTCTATAATTGCTGAACATTAAATACTTGATCTGTCAGAAAATATTAAATCGCAGGTGAAGAGACATAAGATACAAAAAAAGAATGAAAGGAAAAATAATGAAAAAATTTACGGTAATAATGATCTTATTAATCGTTTCTTCAACCCTGACTGCAGCCATGCCAGCACCGGTTCCAAAGGTTGTCTACCAGGAAGACTTCAACGACGGGACATATAATACTGAGTACTGGACACCGGTTAGCGGCCAAATATCTGCAAATGCCGATATAGATGGGGTCTTCTACGGCGACCCCGGGGACGACCCTCAAAACGGAATAGGCAAGCTTTCTTTAGGTACAGCTGCTTATACCGAGGCAAACTTTGATCTTTACAAACTGGTCGTTACCGACCTCGGCTATGAACCTAACGACCTTGCAAAAATAACCTTTGAATTCGACCTTGCACAAACAAATGGAACTGGAGCCTCTTACAGATTTAACACCTTGTTATTTTATGGCGCAGATTCCTTCGAACTGGAAGCCTCGCCCGAGGGAGACAGAAACAATCCGCTAAACCCGGAATCCTTCAGAAACGCAAATGGCGACCCAAACACAGCAACAAGCTTTGTAAGTCTTGACGGACTCCATAACCAAATGGGAGCTGGTAATGATGGTACGATTCCACTGCAAAGATTGAATGTTGCTCAATGGGGTTGGCAGCGAATGCGATATTCCTTTAATGTTGATGAGTATTTTACAACAAAAATATATCAGGATTATGATATGAACGGGGAGTTTAATTATGTCGCATACGCCGAGAACTGGCATCCTGACAGCGGAAATGAACCATGGCCATACCCGGAAGGCATCTCTCTAATGAATCGAGACGGTACAGTAAGCTGGTTCATTGACAACATCAAAGTTCAGCTTGACAATCCTTATGTTGACTGGAACAAGGTTTTGGATGCAGACTTTGATGCCGGCATCCCCGCAGCTGCCACAACCAGCGGCTACTGGACAACGCTTGGTCAGGACGGTTTTGGAGAAGGTACTGATACAGACCCAGATTGTCCCTGGCACGCAATTGCAGGCAAGATGGCCGCGGCTGAACCTAATGCTTACTTTGCAATACCTATCCCCGCGACAACGCCGGGAGAACTGGTTGCTCTTTCATTTGACGTACAGCAGTCCAACGGAAGCGACCTCGATTTCCCTGTTTTCTTCGGTTTCGGCGACGCTCAGAGTAATGATTATTATGTAGAATTTGCAAGCCCGGCCCTGACTTACAGCGAAAATTCCGGTGCTATGATAATGATGAGTGACACACCCAACGGAAACGGTATTGATCCTTTCCTTACCGGCAATGATGACTGGTGGAGCTTTGGAGCAGGCGTTGAAGGTGCAAGGTTGAGCACAGGAACAACCCATATCGATATGATCATAAATCCATGGGAAGATTATCCTGCAGGTTCGATCAGTGTTTACTTTGACGGTGTTCTCGCAGCTACCTGGACGAACTTCAGACCATTGTACAGTTTTGATGAGGTATTTTTCGGAATCCGTAATAATATCTGGGAAGATGGTATAAGCAGTTATACACCGACCTGGAACTTTGACAACATCGAGGTTTATACCCGTCCCGCTCAGTGCGGAGACTCCGGATACAATGAATATGATTTCAATCAGAACTGTGTAGTTGACCTTGCTGATTTCGCAACTTTTGCACAAAATTGGCTCGAATGTACTGATCCGCAGGATATTACCTGTTTCCAGTAATATAGTCAAATAGCCGGGCGGGCCTGTTCCGGTCTCGCCCGGTTTATTGTTAACTTTTAACGGGAGTGGTTCCGTGAAAAAAAAAGCATTTACCCTTATTGAATTGTTGGTTGTCATCTCTATCATTGCACTGCTGCTTTCAATACTGATGCCCGCCCTTGGCAGAGTAAAGGAAATGGCAAGAAAACTTGTCTGCAAAAGTCAGATGAGACAAATTGCAACGGCAGCTATTTCTTATGCCGCTGAGAACGAGGACGCTTTTCCGCAGAGTATAGAAGGAAATCCGACAGCAGCTTTATGGCCGGGTCAGGCTTCGGATTTATCTGGAATGAGCGAAGAAGAAAAAGATATTTACGTTGCATTAAACGCAACCTGGTGGGGATTGCTTGGCCCATATACAAATCTGGAAACCGGAAAAATGGACAGTGTAGAGCGGTTCAGAGATATGAGTCTTGGCACGATTGGCAACTGTCCGTCACATGGACAAAGAGGAAACCAAAGCACTGAGGGGGGCAAGGATAATTTCAGTTATCACGGAAACGCAAATATGTTCCAGTTGTGGAACGAATATGTCCCGGGTCAGGGTGTCAAAACAATACCTCCAACCATTACAAGCATCGTAAAGTTCCCTTCTGAAAAAATATTATGTTTTGAAATGTTTATGCAGGCAGACTGGCCGTTAGCATACTATCAAAGCTCATGGCGAGGTCGGCCTCACCCAGATTTTCTCGGACAAATTGGAACACAGCATTCATACAGCCCGGGCAATACAAATGACGGCTGGACCGCTACGCACGGCAGCGACTTAAATTACGCTTTCACCGACGGACACGTCGATTCATTTGACCACATGGTCAGAATGGGAGACAG
>CAZAYB010000217.1:0-4992 GCA_964489215.1 uncultured Pirellulales bacterium | reverse complement strand
CTTCGCTCTTCCTCCAATACCGCCAAATAAAGTTCTGAAAAAATCCGTCTGACCGTCTGACCATCAGCTTTATCAATTAATGCTGTGCTACCTATTGTGAAGGTTACGTTCTGTTTTTTCACGTTCATCACTGATTGAGCAAACGTAATCTTCATTTTAAACTGGCGAAGTCAAGTTTAAAATAACAAAGCAAAATGTGTTCAGAAATCCGGAACCCAATCCATCGTCTTTTCCAATCCTTTTTCGAGCGGATATGTGGGCTCGAAACCAAGAAGTCGTCTTGCGTACGATATATCAGCATATGAATGCAGAATATCTCCTTTTCGTCCTGGCACCCTGTTCACCTGAGGTACTATCCCTGCCAACTCAACCATCCTCTCGAATAACCTGTTCACACTTGTCTGCCTCCCGGTAGCTATGTTTATGCATTCCCCGTTATTAGCCGGGCTTTCCATGGCCATAATATTTGCCTTGGCCACATCCTTCACATATATGAAATCCCGTGTTTGATTTCCGCTTCCAAAAATAACTGCTTTCCCACCACGGGCAAGTGACCTGGCAAACTTCGAGATGACTCCGGAATATATAGAATCGTCACTCTGGCGGGGACCGTAGACATTGAAATACCTCAAAGAAAGGGTGCCAAGGCCGTTCCGGGCATACCTGGAAGCCAGTCTTTCCATCTCCAGCTTTGATCCACCGTAGGGGGAAAGAGGATTCTTCGGAGCAGTTTCGTGAAGAGGTGGTTGGGAATCTCCATATACAGCAGCAGAGGATGCCAGAATCACTTTTTCAACTTTATTTTTTGATGCTGCTTCAAGTACGTTCCTTGATCCTTTCACATTCATCTCATATGTCTTTCCAGGATTTTTCACCGATTCGGCGACAGAAACAAGTGCGGCTTCATGGAAAACGAAATCCGCCCCTTCAAATGCATTGCAAAGCGATTCTTCATCGACAATGCTGCCCTCGATGTATTCCATTCCCATGCCAGAGATGTTGGTTGCTTTTTTTTCTGGTAATAGATCAAAGACTGTTACTTCATGATGGGATCGTAAAAGCTCTTCAACAAGGTGGGAACCGATGAAACCCGCACCCCCGGTAACTACCACTCTCATGAGAAAGACATGGTAAGGAATATTTAAATTTGGAGGCTTATCAGGTGAGATCAACTAGGGAACAGGATATTGATATCCTCTCTAGGCTTGATCGGTTGCCTGTTGCGGCCGTACAACAGCATGTATTGAAAACAGATAATCTGGAGGAAGATTTGGAACCCCTGATTACAATATGGGAATTCTAGCATCTCAAAAATTATCCAGAGGCATCCAGCAGAATCCTCTTGAGCTCATCGACCTTCTGTCCATGCCCGCAAATGTTGAAGAACCGGACCTTTGCGGCTTCTGCCGCATTCTCATCATATGTGGAGTCTCCTATGAAAATCGTCTCATCTTTGCAGATTCCTGATTCAGAGAGTATAGAATCGATCTGTTCAGGAGATGGCTTGTTTCTGACAACTGAATCTCTCCCGTAAATATATTTGAAATGTGGTCGAAGTTCTATTTTTTCAAGAATCCTTTCAATAGTTGAAACACAATTCGCGCTAGCTATTGCCAACATGTATCTTCTTCCCAGCTCTTCTATCAATCCGGGCATACCTTGGAGAACCAGATAATCATTTCTCTGTATGCACTCAGATTCATGCTTGTCAAAGATCAGGAATAGTGGTTGTTTGGTTTCAGGACGTTCCCAAAGCACATTGCTGATATCCATCATATGAATGGAGCTGTCAAGATGTATACCATGGCCCTTCCCAAGATCTAGCGCTTCTTTCTTGGCCATGTCCCAATCCACACCCAGCCTGACAATAGTGTTGTCAAAATCGAATATCACCAAACGAATGCTTTTTCCTTCCATACGGACCAATCCATCCTTGAGCGCTCTCAATATGTTTTGACTATAAATGATAGACAAATATATAAAGATAATACACGAAGAATCAGCATGGCATTCGATTATTGTTTGGGCGGACTTATAGTTCCACTTGGAATCATGGGCGTGATCTTAGTAGTGATGGGTGTGAGGATTGTTTATGAATACGAAAGAGCTGTTCTTTTTACACTGGGGAAATATAGCAAGATGATGAATCCAGGTCTAAATATCATCATTCCCTTCGTCCATACAATGAGGAAAGTAGATACAAGGATAAAAACAGTGGATATCCCGAAACAAGAAATTATGACAAAGGATAATGTGCCTGCAAGCATTAACGCAGTTGTGTATATGAGGGTCATTGATCCCGAAAAAGCAGTTCTCAAGATTCAGGATTACATCTATGCGGTTTCCCAATACGGCCAGACAGCTCTCAGGGATGTGATGGGCAATAAAGAATTGGACGAAGTGCTTACCCAAAGGATGGAGATTGCAAAAGAGATCAAGGAGCTTGTAGATAAAGAAACCGATGCCTGGGGAATTGATATAACCTCGATAAAGATACAGGACATTGAACTTCCGACAGATATGAAAAGGGCAATGGCGAGACAGGCAGAGGCAGAGCGTGAGAAAAGGGCAGGGATAATCAAATCGGAAGGAGAGGTAGTTGCTTCCAAGAACCTGAGTGAGGCAGCAGGAACCCTCAATGAGAATCCAGGGGCTCTGCATCTTAGGACGCTGGAAACCCTTGCGGATATATCTTATGACCAGAGCAACACAGTGGTAGTCCCGCTTCCAATGGAATTTTTGAGTGCTGTGAAAGGTTTTGAAAAACCTGTGAAGAAGAATCCACCAAGGGCGGAGAAGAAGTGACAAACATATCATTGTGATTGGAGATATCTTACATACCTCCCCATTCCTTCTTCTAATGATACCTGCTCCTTCCAGCCTAGATCCTCCATCCGGGATACGTCAAGCAGCATCAGCCTGACATCTCCATTCCAACCGCGTTTTTCTCCGGTATGGGTGAAAGTTGGAGCAACCCCCATCAATCTACTCTCGATTCTTGCAATCTCCTCAACAGTATGTTTTTCCCTGCTTCCGATATTGAAGATTTCGTATTGTTTCTTTTGTTTCTCCCATATCAAGAGTATCGCGGATATGCAGTCTGACACGTGAAGATAGGATTTATCCTGTTTTCCAGTTCCAAGAATCTCCAGCGAATGAGGATTCGAATTCAATTTATTATAAAAATCATACATAACTCCATGAGTGCTTCTCTCTCCAAAGATGTTGGCCAGACGAAGGCTGGAAGCCCTAATGCCATATGTTGATGAGAATGATGAAATATATGCCTCTCCAGAAAGTTTGCTGGCACCATAGTTGCTTATCGGTCTGCAGGGATGGGTTTCTGGAGTAGGTATGACTTCAGCCTCTCCATATACTGTGGAGGTGGAAGTGAAAACAACATTGCCTACATCCGCTTTCCTGCAGGAATCGAGCAGCTTGAATGTGCCTTTGGCATTAATATCAAAGCTCTTATTCGGGTTCCCGGCACTGCTCCGGACATCCGGATCAGCAGCAAGGTGAAAAACGGTTTCTATATCAACAAGAGATGAAGTAAGATCATCAAGTATGGATATTCTGTCGTAAGCAGCATTGCTATTGATATGGTTTCCTGATGAGAAATCGTCAATCACTAAAACATCATGCCCATCTTTGACAAGAGTATCAACAAGATTGGAACCGATGAAGCCAGCCCCTCCAGTTACTGCCACTTTCATAAGATATATGGGATATGAATTATTAAAAAATACGACGAAGATGAATATGAATAGGTACGAATCCATGAAAAAGATTAGTATAATTATTCCTGTATTGAACGAAGAAGAAGGGCTTCCCTACACTATCAGGGAGATACCACTGGAAAAACTTGAAAAAAGATATGAAGTGGAGACCATTATTGTTGACGGGATGTCTTCGGATAATTCGGTTGATATCGCTAAGAATGAAGGGGCCAAAGTGATTTTTGAGAAACAAAGAGGATATGGAAGGGCCTATCGAACTGGATTCGAAAAGGCATCTGGCTATTATCTCGTAACGTTGGATGGTGACGGAACATATCCTGCTAAAGTGATTCCAGAAATGATAAAAATCGCGGAAGATGGCGCTGATTTTGTAACAACAAACAGGTTTGAAAAAATGGAAAAAGAAACCATGAGTCTCAAGAATAGAATTGGTAATGAAATTCTCTCCCTGGTCTGCAGGATTCTTCATGGGTTGCCCTTTGAGGATTCGCAATCAGGGATGTGGATGATAAAGAAAGATAAATGGAATCAGATAAAAAAGAGTATCAAAGGAAAAGGGATGGAATTCTCCCAGGAGATCAAGATAGAATGCCACAGAAACAATCTCAAATGTCGGGAGATTCCAATAACCTATGTCCAGAGAAGAGGGGAGGCAAAACTGAATCCCTGGAAAGATGGCATCCTGAATCTTCTACATCTCCTTACTAAAAAATAGGGATCAATAACTAGAGCACATCTTGCCCGGAAACCTATCAATATTTTCATCTTATTCTCGCCAGTTTCAACCCTGCCCACGCTAATTCTTTGCCTCAAAACTATTTGACAGTTTGGCCTCAAACCCGGATTTGCAGGTCAATTTGACCATATTTCTTGAGAAAATCACCAAAAAGAGCCCTCATCTCAGCAGAATAGTTTGCAATAATCTCCATTTTGGACCATCCTTTTGGATAAATCACTGAAACTGTCAAATTATTCAGATATTTTTTGAGGACTTTCATTTTGGCCCAAAAAGTAAGAATTTAGTTTTTGCCCGCACTCATATGCTTCATCGTCTGATATGGATATTCTTATCAGCAGTCGTCTCCAGAAAACCAAGGCTCCTGCAGTCGACAACTATGATTCTACGGGAAAATTTTAAATTGATACTCAAAAAGATAAAACAGGCAGCCTTCCTTATTTTAATCTGGCGAAGTCAGGTTTGTGAGGAAAACAAGCAGAATATACCCCATCACAGCATTAACTGACCAGTGCC
>CAZAYB010000216.1:0-5010 GCA_964489215.1 uncultured Pirellulales bacterium | reverse complement strand
AATAAACAGCTTATAAAAATTTTACAGATTTTCTTATATACCAGGTGTCGTATTGCAGGCTCTTCAAAGCAGTGTTGCAAAAAACTATGGAAATGTTATAATTTGCTCCTTACTGTTTAAGCCAATTCAAAAGAGCGATTTAAATTATTTTAAGTGTTTATTAATCCATAGTAAAATGTTGAGTTAAACATAGTATATATTATTTTATCGAAAGGATTATTGTTATGGCTGGAATAGCCGGTTTATTTGGTAAAGAACCTCAAAAAGATACAGTAAAGCAAATGTTAGAGACTATTAACCACCGCGGGCCGGACACACTTAACCAATACGAGGCACAAAATTTCTGCGGCGGAGCAGTCTCATCTGACCTTTCTGCCAAACACGGCAACGGAATAGAAAAAGATAATCAAACCGTCATTCTTTTTGACGGCGAAATATATAACGAGCGTTCAGAAGCTAAAACTGATGCAGGTATAGCTCTTTCTTTATTTAAAAAGCATGGGAGAGGGTTTGGAGGTTTTCTTAAAGGTGTATTTGCATGTGCAGTATATGACGGCGATGATATAATCCTCGTGCGTGACTGCGTAGGCGTCAGGCCGCTTTACTTCGGCAAAACTGCAGACGGTAATATTTGCTTTGCCTCCGAGCTCAAATCACTTACAGGTATCACTGAGGATGTCCAGGAACTTCTGCCTGGAACTTACTTTTCAGCTAAAACAGGTGTGGCAGGTTATGTTGCGCATATGCCTGAGGTGCAAATACCTGCAGACTTCCAAAAGGCTGCTGATCAGCTTCGTGACTGCCTAATAGAATCAGTTAATAAACGCATGTCAGATGGTGCGGTTGGGGCCTGTCTTCTCAGCGGCGGGCTTGATAGTTCTATAATTGCATCAATCGCACACAAAACCAACCCAGACCTGCCCATGATAACAGTAGGTGTCAAAGGTGGTCCGGACCTTGAAAATGCAGCTATAATGGCAAAATATCTTGGTGCAAAACACGAAACTTTTCTTTTTGACAAGGCAGACATTCGGGAAATAATACCCCGTGCCGTGTATACACTGGAATCTTTTGACGAAGACTGTGTGAGCGGTACTATCGCTAACCTTTTTGCATCCAAGACTGCCGCTAAATACACCAAGTGCATTCTTAGCGGCGAAGGGGGCGATGAGCTTTTCGGCGGCTACCATCTGCTCAAAAAGCTGCCCACAGAATCACAGCAACTCAAAATGATGGAAAAACTCATTGCTATCGCATATAATACTGCTGTCCAGCGACTCGATCGCGCGATGATGGGCAATTCGATAAATTACAGGACCCCGTTTATCGATACTGACGTCATAGCCACTGCTTTGCAGATTCCCGTCAGGTGGAAAATTCATGATCCGGGAACCGGCACACTTATTGAAAAATGGATATTACGTGAAGCTTTCAAAGATATGCTGCCTGAAGATATCTACAAAAGAGTCAAATTGCGTTTTTCCGGAGGAACCGGCACAGACGGTCTCATGGATGAACTTGCCTCAGGGGTAATTAAAGATTCAGACTTTAATGAAGCTAAACGCAATACCGAAGGAGGCTATTATCTCAGCAGTCCCAAGGAGTTGTGGTATTACAATATATTTAAGGAAAAGTTTCCCGGCTTGTCTTTCGAAAAACTTGTCAGCCGCTGGGACCCCTTCAAATAACTTAAATTAGAATAGAGCGAGCGGGGCTTATCAACTGTCCCGCTGGTTTTATTCTTACAAAATCCTGCTGTTTAGTTATGTCAAAAAAAATGTTTACTTTCTAACCGCCATTTCCGTTCGAATCAGTTTGGCGTCAGCCTCCGGCAGCGAGGGATTGATATGCATCTCGGAGCCGATCTCAAACCCTGCGGGAATCGTCATTCGGGGACGTATTTGCAGGTACCAATGCAGTTTTGGGTTTTTTTGTGTATACGAATGGATGACATAGTTGTAATCCAGGTCGCTGAGCCGGTTACGATAGACTGAAAGAACCCCGTGCATAATGGACGCCAAGTCGGATATCTCAGCCGGGGTCATTCTTGTAAAATCACTTTTGTGCTGTTTGGGGATAATCCAGACCTCATAGGGCGTTTCTGCGGCAAAGGGAACCGTCGCCGTAAAGGCATTATTTTCGTGAACTATACGTTCGCCGGACCGCTTTTCATGATCGATCAGGTCGCAGACTACACAGCGATGATTTTTTTCAAAATACTGTTCCGCCGTCATTTGCCGTTGACGTATGGCGGCCGGAACAATAGCGGTAGCGATCAGTTGTGAATGCGGATGCACCAGCGATGTGCCGGAACTGTGACCGTGATTGCGGAAGACAATGACATTGCCAATATCAGGATACTGTTCGAGCAAAACCAACTGCCGACGTACATAGGCGTTTAAGAGGGCGCAAATCTGTTCGGTCGGCATGTCGGGGATGTCCTGATTATGACGCGGTGTTTCGATAATGACTTCATGTCGTCCGTAGGCGGCAGCGGTTTTATACAGCCCAGAGCTGCTGTTATGGGTGTCCGGGTTGGTCATCACGGCAGGGTATTTATTGGGGACAACCCGCGCGGCCCAGGAAGCGGTATCAGTATTTTCCAGTTCCATCAAAATGTCGGGCAGCATGCTTTCATTTCCGGGACAAAACGGGCATTTCGCATCCCATTCGGAAAGCGACTGATTCGTGTCCTGTGGTTGCTGTCCATGCTGGCCCGGTCTGCTTGCCCGATCCGGGGCATAGATGATCCATTGTCCCGTAAGAATATTCTGCCGTAATTGATTGTTGGTTCGAGTCATTTTCAATATATTTTTCTTATTGCAGGCGTATTTATTTTTTCAACAGTTTTTCAAACTTTTTTTCGTCGATGATCTTGACTGTCTCCTGTTTTTCTGCCTCATCTCGTTTGCTGCCCGGGTCCTCGCCGACGACCAGGTAATCAGTATTGCTGCTGACGTAGTCGCTAAAATCTTTGACCTCTTTTTCTTGCAGTGCTGCATTTAAGCTGAGCATCGGCTGGGTATGCCTGACCTTTTTGAGTTTATCGACCCGTTTAAATTTCGTTTTGGGATTCTTTTTGAAATCCATGTTACAGCCTTACAATATCACAGATGTCAAAGGGGGGTCAGTTATGTTTCAATTTATAAATCGTTTCAAACGAGCTGAATAAATCCAGATATTGCTCCAGCAGCCGGGACATAAGAAAGTTCTTCTCGACGGTTTCGCGGGCTTTTTCACCAAGCTGCTTTCGCAGTTTATCATCCTTGATAAGCTGAACCATGCGTTGTGCCGCCTGGTCGATATCGGAAACCAAAAAGCCGTTTTTACCATCTTCGATCTGGTATCGTATTCCGCCGACGTTGCCTGCGACTACTGCGGCGCCCTTCCACATGGCCTCGGTGACGGTCAGGCCAAACCCCTCGCGGATAGATTTCTGCAAGACCACAGCGGCCTTGCGCTGGAGTGCGTTGACCAATGCGGTATCTTCTTCACTGAGAATTATGATTCGTTCTTCCCGCGAATCCAGCAGGGAATTGTAAACCTTACTGCCTTCCGGGTCATCGGTGGCGACATTACCGAGCAGAACCAGGGTTGCGTCGACCTCTTTGCGAGCGATTTTGAAGGCCTCTATCACGCCTTCGGGGTCTTTGAATTTATCAAATCGAGAAATCTGTACCACCAGCGGCAGATCGGTCGGGATATCATAGTGGCTCAAGCGTTCGTTAATCTCTTCTGCTGTCATTTCTTTATTTTTAATGGAAAACGGGTTAATCGCGGGCATAAAATACAGTTGCGGGGTATTCAGTTTTTGCTGATACTCTTTGATACTGAAAACCGTTGCGTCGTAACATTCAACAAACGGTTTGAGATAATTCCACAGTTCACATTCACCGACTGACAGGTCCAGATGACACCGCCATATCCAGGGACCTTTCTTTTTGTAATGCTGAATCATCGGCAGCGGCTGGGGGTCATGAATGACAACCATGTCGTGGGTCAAATGATTTCGGATTACATTTTCATAGATCACATCTTCGTAGATTTTCTTCTTCCGATCACTTAGATTAATACAGTCGCCCTGGAGGGCGTTGTGCATTTTTTTGGTTATGCTGAAAAAGTCGGGCGATCCCTGAATCACACGCCAGCCGGTCTTGATGCCGACACTGTTCATCAGCAACGTCAAGGATGACAGCAATTCGGCCACTCCACCGCCGTAATAGGTGGAATTGACATTGGCGACGTGCAACCCCTTGAGATGTTCGGCTTTATGGTAAATACGTTCAACCGTTTCCGATCCGATGTAAGATTCATAATCCTCGACCGTGATCAGTTTCTGTGTTTTGTCCGTCATGTGGTATGATTCCTTTCTTTTGACTTTTTCGTCATTTGTAATCCGTTTCAGGGGTTCATAAAATAAGGAATTTTCTTATTTCCTATTAGCAAAATTCTTAATTTCGTGAATTTTGTCGCAATTGTAAATCAAGTAAAGATAAGTTATGACCCTAATGTCAGGTTCGATGCAAGCGACCCGGCAGATTTATTGCCCTTGTGGTTGTCAATTTTATTTTCAGCTTTGACCGCGGTCAATTTTATGTTTTTAGACCTTTGCCGGCTTTTTTTATGTTATTCATAATTATTGTACATGTTAAGCGTCGAGTTGTGATTTTAAAAAAATCAAGCTGAGCTTGCGCTTATTCAGTCACCAAGCTTTGGAAAATATTGAAAAATCAGAAAAATTTACAAAACAATTGTCGTCCAAATCTGCGGGACTGTCACAAGAATCTTCAAGCCAGTTATTAGAAATTGCAACTATGTCTTTGTAGTCGAATTGGAAATCTTTATTAATGTCATATTCCAAATAATCAGGAATTATCTCATTAGTCTGCAGCAATCTCCAGTTGTTTCCGGCGTCTTTTGAGCAGATTAAAGCAGGTTCATGCGGCTGGACACCGCGTGCGGTCAAAAAATATATAGCTCATTTAAATTATGATTTCATGATACCATTTA
>CAZAYB010000215.1:0-5049 GCA_964489215.1 uncultured Pirellulales bacterium | reverse complement strand
ATCTCGAAAAAAAATTCGCCGCTGCTGTAAAAATGCTCACAAAATATAACCCAAAACAAAACCATTGCTTCATCGACCCGGAAATATATGAAAAAATAATTGCCGCTGAAGTTCTCTCAACCCAAAAAAATCCTGCCTAACCGGTCAGCAGAGAACCAGACTGGTAAACCAATACACAAACTAAATAAGCAAGAAGCGTCAAACCGCCCAGCTGAAAAAACGCCCACTTCCACGAGCCTGATTCCTTTTTCGTAACCGCAACCGTCGCAAGACACGGAAGCCCGATAAGGCAAAAAAGCATTATGCAAAAAGCCTCAAGCCTGGTATAATTGCGCCTCAGACTCTCCTCAAGCTTCTCAACCGCCCCTTCCTCCTGGCCAACCGCATAAATTATTGAAAGCTGTGATACAAATATCTCCTTAGCGGCAAATGCACCGATAAGTGCTGTGCCGGTTTTCCAGTCAAGACCTGCATATTTCAAAACAGGCTCCATCGCCAAACCCACCCTGCCCGCTGCAGAGTGCCTGAGCTTAACCGCCTGGGCCTTTTGATCACTTAAACCTTCCAGCTTATCTTTATCAACAACCGGAAATGTCGTCGCACCCCACAAAATCACAGAAGCGGCAAGTATTACCGTACCCGCCTTTTTGATATACTCCTTACCACGGTCCCATGTATGAATAAGCAGACCGGATAAAGTAGGAATCCGGTAAGGACTAAGCTCCATAACAAATGGAACCGTTTGCCCTTTAAATAAAGTTTTTCTCAGCAGCTTCGCTGAAATCACCGCTGCAATAATCCCGATAACATACATCAGCCACATCATCGGACCCTGAAGATTATCTGAAAAGAAAGCGCTTATAAACAGAATATAAATAGGAAGTCTTGCCCCGCAGCTCATTAAAGGTATAACCAGCATAGTAGTAAGCCGGTTTCGCTTATTCTCCAGTATACGGGTTGCCATTATAGCAGGAACCGAACAGCCGAAACCGATTATCATCGGTATAAAGCTTTTACCGTGAAGCCCTATCTTATGCATTAACCTGTCCATCACAAAAGCGGCTCGAGACATATAACCTGTATCTTCCAGTACCGCAATGGCCAAAAAAAGGATAAGTATATTCGGCAAAAACACCAGCACACCCCCAACACCGCCGATTACACCGTCAACCACAAGAGAACAAAGCATACTCTCGTCACCACTGGGCCAGTTTACCAATATAATTCTCGACAAAAACCCGAAAAACCACTCTAAAGCCATCACCGGATACTTGCCCAGCTCAAATGTCGCAACAAAAACCCCGTACATCATTAAAGCGAATATCGGCAAACCCATCACAGAATGAGTTACAATATTATCTATCATGTCGCTCACGTCATGCCTGGCCGCAACCGTATCGACAACTGTCTCCTGACAAGCGCCGGATATAAAACCGTAACGCTTATCTGCAAGTATTATCTCAGGCTCATCGCCGAAAATATGCCGAATATGAGCCGCACTTTCACCAACCTGACTGCTGACCTGCTCATCATCAACCAGCTCCAGAATCTCAGAATCCCTCTCCAGAAGCTTAACGCTAAGCCATCTTAATCCATATCGCTCCACAAGCTCATCATGACCCTTTAACAGTCTGCGAATCTTGCCGATCTCCTCCTCGAGCTCAAAACCGTAATTGATCTGTGCAAGCCCTTTGGCACCGCTGCTTGCCACATCAGCAATAGCAGTTTTCAGCTCTTCTATACCCTTGCCCTTATGACCAACAACCTCAACAATCGGACCCCCAAGGTATCGGCTAAGCTGTTCGGTATCAAAAACCAAACCCCGCCGCCTTGAAATATCACTCATATTAAACGCCAGAACCAAAGGCACCTGCATCTCTATCAACTGAGTAACTATATAAAGGTTCCTCTCAAGATTGGAAGAATCCAGAACAACCGCTACAACATCAGGATGCTCATCAAGTATAAAATGCCTTGTAACAAGCTCTTCCTCAGAATAGGGACTAAGACAGTAAGTGCCCGGCAAATCATAAACCTCATAATCAACCTGATTCCATTGATAAGCACCCTTTTTGCTCTCGACAGTAACACCCGGATAATTGGCAACCTTCTGCCTGCTGCCTGTAAGACAGTTAAAGACAGTCGTCTTGCCGCTGTTGGGGTTACCAGCCAATGCTACTGTAATTTTATCCGACATAAATATACTTATACTGCTTAACTGATAATCATTTTAGATGCCATACCTCTGCCAAGAACAACCTTACTGCCCTTGACATTAACAATAACCTGTCCATTACCCTCATTCCTGACTATTTCCATAATTGCACCCGGAACAAGTCCCATCGCCGCAAGACGCTGATTAAGACCGCATCCAGCATTTACCCTCACAAGACGAACTTTGGAACCTGCCTGAACACCGGACAAACTTGCCTCTTTTTCAACTGACATAAGAATCCTTTACTTTTCACTTAAAAAGACAGTATTGCTTAAACTGCCTGACAAAATTTTCTCCGACTGTCTCATTGTCAACAAAATCTATCATCTTAATCAGCTTCTCCATAACCACTGGACCAAGAGCATGTTCAGCCCTGCAGGCTGCCTTTTGAGCAACACAAGGGTCAACCCCAAGAACTTTTTCAAAAAAACTGCCGATTACCTCATGACGCATCGATACACTCTTAGCCGCAATTAAACCCTTTTCCGTCAAAGTAACGTATCCGTAGGGACGGTAATTTACATAGCCTTTATCTGCAAGACTCTTCAAGGCACCAGTCACTGAAGGCCTGGCAACTCCAAGCTCTGATGCAATGTCCTTACTGCGGGCGACTTCGCATTCTATCGTCAAAGCATAAATTACCTCAAGATAATCCTCGAGAGACGCACTAAGCTTTTTTATCTTACCGCTGGGCATATTTAAGCAAATCTATAAAACGTTTAATACCAGTTAACTAACCCTAATATAGTTAGTTTTACCTAACATTGCAACCCTTTTCTACATATCATGCTGTTTTTTTAAGAAAAAATACAGAGCTGCTCTAATAATTGCTTTTGAACGCCAAAATGAATTTTTAGAGGTTCCCTGAATATATAAGAAAAATATTTGACCACAAAATATAATTATGTATGCTCTAAACTGTCCAAAATACAGATTATACCCCAGGGCTTGAAAAATTCCGACCTGAGGTTCAAGTCCGTCATTGATGTCAATCGCATTTTTCAAGAGCCGATAGTATATTATAACTATTTGAGAACGGACACACAAATGAAGCACAAAAAGAAAATAATTGCACTGATCGGCGGAATATGCTCCGGAAAAAGCACCGTCGCCCGACTACTCCAGCAGCACGGCGCAAAGGTCATAAACGCCGATGAAATAGCACACCAACAGCTCGATAATAACCAAAGTGTCAAAACCCGGATAGCACAGGAAATTTCTCCAAATGTCCTGAAAAAATCCGCCATAGACAAAAAGGCGCTGGCTAAAATCGTCTTTGAAGACGAAAAGCAGCTGAAAAAACTTAATTCAATTTTGCATCCGGAAATATTCGCCGTCTCACAAAGCCTGATCGAAAAATATGAAAAAGACCCCAAAATCAACGCCATCGTGCTTGACTGGCCATTACTTATCGAAGTTGAATGGCATAAAAGGTGTGATAATATCATTTTTATTGAAACCGATGCCGAAAAAAGATACCAAAGAGCGGCCCAAAAGTGCGGTTTTTCAAAAAATGATGTAAAAAAAAGAGAAAATTTTCAAATTTCTCTGGACAAAAAGAAAGCAATAGCTGATTATATATTAAGAAACAACTCTGACCTATCGGCCCTGGCTGATCAGGTCGCAAAGATCTTCTCAAAAATATTACATGAATAAACATTAACCGCTTTATTAAAACATTAGCAGCATTAATATAACATTAACCGCGTTAGCATTCTTTATCATCATTACTTCCCATTAATCTAAGGAAGGCGTTTTTAGGAGTTTAACTTTTATGGCCAAAACAACAGAGAAAAACGGCAGTGGAACTGCTTCGAAAAAAAAGAAAAAAACCAAGAAGAAATCTGCCAGGAAAGCTAAAAACAACAATAGCGAAAACTCTCAGCCTCAGCCGCAGACCCAGACGCAAAATACTGCTGTAGAGGAAAAGCAAACTGAAGAAAATGCAAATTCATCTGACCAGGAATCTGTACACGCAAAATACGAAAGAATCAAAAGGGGAAATCTCCACCTGACAGACCTGCAAAACCTCGACGTTTCTCAGCTGCACAAGCTCGCAAAAAAAGAGGGCATAAACGACTACATGGGAATGAAAAAGCAGCAGCTCATCTTCAGAATTCTAAAAGAAAGAGTTCGCCAGAACGGCCTGATGTATGGCGAAGGTGTACTTGAAGTACTGCCCGATGGTTACGGATTCCTCAGAAACAGCAAATACAGCTACGTTAGTTCACCGGACGATATATACGTTTCACCTTCCCAGATAAGAAGGTTCGGGATAAGAAGCGGTAATGTGATTTCAGGACAAATAAGACCGCCTAAGGAAAGCGAAAAATACTTCGCTCTGCTCAGAGTAGAGGCTATTAACTATCAGGAACCTGACAAACTCGCAGAAAAAGTCGTTTTCGCTGACCTGACTCCACTGCACGCTGAACAAAGACTAATCCTCGAAACCGCACCAGAAGAACTTGGAATGAGAATTATTGACCTGACAACTCCTATCGGCATGGGACAAAGAGGACTGATCGTCGCACCTCCAAGAACAGGTAAAACTGTTTTACTGCAGAAAATGGCAAATGCTATAAGCACAAACTATTCTCAGGTCAAGATGATTGTACTGCTCATTGACGAAAGGCCTGAGGAAGTTACCGACATGGAAAGAAAAACAAACGACGACGTCGAGGTTATCAGCTCAACTTTCGATGAGCCGACAAACAGACACTGCCAGGTTGCAGAAATGGTTATCGAAAAGGCAAAAAGAATGGTCGAATACGGTGAAGACGTCGTAATTCTATTAGATTCAATCACAAGACTGGCAAGAGCCTACAATACCGAAA
>CAZAYB010000214.1:0-5094 GCA_964489215.1 uncultured Pirellulales bacterium | reverse complement strand
AATAAGAGTCGATTACAGCAACAATAATCAGAGGTTTTATGCTACAGAATATTGAAAGAATTGAATATCGTCACGGAATGCTCGAAAAAGGAAAGCAGCCTGCGGATCTGCCTGTTAAAATCTGGCGAAGGTCACAGATTACACCTGACATCCTCAAACCCATTAACAATGAAGATATTCTGAACCTCGGCGGTTCTTATGGGGACAGGAGTATTGGCAGCCCGCCGGAATATGATTATCTGAAAATTATATTAACCGATGATGAGGTAGAGATTGAATTTTTCAATCGCGGCATATTGCTGCTTACTGCTGACAATGAAACATACAGAAGGATCCATCGTGTTTTATGCGTGATGGATAAACACGCTAAAGACCGAAAGAAATGACAAAAAGAACTGGCAAAAACTCCTATAAAACAAGACATTACTTTTTTCTCAATTCATACAACGACTGCGCCTTTACCAAATGCCCCAAGTGTGACAAGAGTACAAAAATCAGAAAATTTCCTCTGGTTATCCATATTGACCCGCATCAGATTATTCTTGTGAATAAAAAATGCATATATTGTATAAACTGTGATCTGATAATCGCCAAACAACCTGAGTTAGAGTCACTGATGACAACCTGCCTTGAGAAAGTAAATCCTGAAGTGATCGGCAATGAATACCTTACGATGGGCATTGTTGACGCAAACGACTGGAAAGAAGGTTATAGCGGCAAACTGGATTCGGCACAGATACTGGACCGTGCGTATTTTTTTAAGGATATTTTAAATTTTGAACTGGTTCCCGGCAGCTGGTATCCGACAACAAAAAATTAATAGATAAAAAGGAACTTCGCAATGGAGAGATTATTAAAATATATACCCAAAGAATTTCATGATATTTTTACAGATATTGTAAATCTAACTGATGGTTTCTGCGAAAAGTATCTAAACGAAGATTATCAGCAGCTTGCCAGGGATATGGCTATAAAAATATACCAGAAAGGTTCCCCTGTCAAACAGGGCAGAGCTAAAAGCTGGGCAAGCGGCATAATTCATGCCTTGGGCTGGGTAAACTTTCTACAGGACTCAAGCTTTGAACCTTATATGAGTTCGGCCGAAGTTGCCTCTGGTTTCGGGGTATCGCAGGGAACAATGACTGCCAAATCAAAAATTATCCGTGATTATTTGAATATTATCCCGATGGACCCTAACTGGTGCCTCCCGGAAATACTCAAAGACAATCCTCTTGTCTGGATGGTCGAAGTCAATGGATTTTTGATGGATATTCGCATGGCCCCTCGCGAAATCCAGGAAGCAGCATACGCAAAAGGATTAATACCATACATGCCGGATGAGACAAAAGAACCTGATTTTCAAAACTCTAAGCAAACAAAAATTATCAAGTTTCCCGGCAAGCAGGCTAACACAAAACCAGCTTCCAAAGCCTCTAAAAACTTTAATGAAAATCAGCCAACCCTTTTCTGATATTGTTGCTAATATTGAATATAGCTGTCGCTAAGGGGCGGTAAAATCCGCAGTCAGAAAATCGACTGCGGAAAAAATAAATCAAGAAACAGCCTGAACTTTCGCTTTGGCCGGATCTAAGTTACTTACTTTGTAATCGGATTGACTAAATATCTTTTCTGTAAATACACTCCAGTCACCATAATAAACGTTATCATAGTAAAGCATATCTTCTTCGATTACTTGAAGCTGGTCGCAATTGCCGTCAGGTTTACCCATACGAATAAAATTCGCGTAGGTAGTATGCACATAATCATACGGTCCAAATACCGGCCCGTCAGAGCCCCATTCGTTCATGTCCTGATTTGGGTCCTTTCTGCCGTGAAACAATCTTATATAAAGCATGGTTTTTCTCCTAATTTACCGGTTCTAAAACTTTTACTTTCTTTGGTACGAAAATCTCTTCTTCTAAAATACGATAATTTTGACATATTGAGATATATTCTGAAATGATCTCATCTGCGAGTTTATCAAATTCCTGTACCAAAGTTACTCGTTCACGCAATTCTTCCATCCCCCAATCGCGAAAATCCTCATGCATATCAACTGCTTTTCCCGGCCACGTAAATACCTGCATATGCGTCTTTTGGAAATTAACCCTTTTCTTTGCACCGCATCTGCCGCATATACCTATATGACCTTCGGGCACTTTCTTAAAGTTTCTCTGGCCGCAGTGTGTGCAATAACTCATATAACCGCTGGGTTTTATGCCGCCGCGGTAAAGTACGATATACCCGCCGCTTTTGCCGTTAATCCCTGCCTGCCAGTTCCAGTTATACCTTGCACCGAAATCTTCGAGCAGATCACTTAACTTTTCCTGCCACTGTGTTATGGTCAGCATCTGCCACCATATATCCTCATCAATATTATCCGGCTTATCGACATTATACAGCTTGATATTATTCGCGTAGCTCGTGGAGCGGTTCCACGAGTTCATCGTGTCATATCTGAAATGATTCTTTAAAAAAGCAATCATCTCACCGCGTTTTTTCAGGTTTATCTTTTTATAGTACATTTTGCCACCTCCGCTATTAGTGAACCTTTTTCCATGGCTTCTGATATATTGCAGTACTGCCTGTCAAGAAGCTGCTTTTGGGTTAATAACTGATCGGTACCATCGATATAGTTAAAAACATAAAAACTCTTTTTGTCTTTGTCATACCGAATATACTTTGAGCTTCTAAGCCCTCCGCTGAGGAGTATGAAACACTCAATACCGTTTTTAGAAAGGTCTTTTAACTTATCTACTGTTTTTATCTGTATTCTTTCCATATCTTTCACCTCATAGTTTTAAAAATGCTTAGCGATAGTCACCCTCAACTATCGCTAAGCCGGGATTGAAATTAACATTGCCCTGCGTTTATCTCCGAAGCCAGTATATTTACCTGTATATCGGGATCGATGGGCAAAAGCCTTAGATACTTGGTAAACTGTGCCAGCATAAAACCCGCCGCTATATTGGCGCAGTATATGGTAGTTTTTGCTGTACACGGTCCGGTATGGGCCTGATCTGATGAAAACAATGTTGTCGGATAGTATTCCCTGCTCTTTTCGTCACAGGCGGTTATTACCCTTAAAACCTCGGCACTCATCCTGCCGTCACAGAAGAATAATACATTGTCCTTTAGGGCGTTATAGATATGCCTTCTTGTTTCTATACTGTCAACGCACATGAAAACACAGTTGCCGATATCAGCTGATCTTTTAAACCGGTCAAAAACAAGTTCAACCTTCAGGTCAGGATTGATCTGTCTTAATAAATCACATGTGGCATCTATCTTCGGCCTGCCGATATCTTTAGCAAAATAGCCCTGTGAGGCGATATTACTTACCTCTGCCACATCAAAGTCTATTAATTGTATATGCGGCACTCCTATAGCGGCAAGCTCAATTGCGACCTGTCTGCCTATCGCACCGACACCTATTACAGTGGCTTTGCAGTCAAGGATACGTTTTCTGGGAACTATATCGGCCTGTCTTGAATATCTTTCATTATTCATAGTATCCCTCACTTTCCTGCCAGAAGTCACTTCTAACGGCAAGCTCTTCCATGAGCATCTCACGTTCGGCAGGGTCCATCTGGTCGATCTCATCGATAATATCCTGACCGGTTATTATACTCTCAGAGCCGAATACCTGCTCAACCTCTTTTGGACCACAGGATACCTTAATAGCAGATTCTTCTATAACATTTTGGTGATATTCCTTTTTCCAGCTGTTAAAATCAGCTTCTTTAAACTCAACACCGTAATCCACACATACAGGTATCTGTATCTCACTGCCGGGTCCGGTATTAAATCTTAGCCGGGCATAGCTTTTACCATCAGTTGCTATTATGAACATCACGGCCCAATCGCAGGAGCCAAATACCCTCTCAAAGGTATTTTCATCCCTGGAACTTGGCTGCGGAGATGTTCCCGGATGGCTATGGCACCAGATTCTCGCGAATTGTTCAGGTTTCCTGCCGGCATCAACCTGATCCTCGAAGTAGTTTGCTACTGATTCATCCTCAAAACATACCGATACACACGTTACCTTCTGTTTTACAAGGACAATATCCGTTACAAACAATAAATCATCACTATCGGCTATTGCAAAGGCGCCTACTTCATTGTCACTGATATCACGCATGAATATCAACTTGGCCCACGCTGTGGGACTGAACTTCAATATCGGTTTGGTTATCTTCATCTTGCTGATCCTTTCTTATTTGGTCACATTGGTCACATAAACTTTCCTGAGTTAAACAGTTCTTACAAAACTCTCTTTCACATTCCCTGCATTGGCCCGTACAGTGAGTACATACCGGTTCATGACAGCCAATACACTCATAGGAACATCCAAGGCATATCGTCTGGTCGCATCTCTGGCAGTATGTAGAACACTGGTCGCAATAATCGTTACAGCAAAACTCACAATAGTAGTTATCATCCCCTGACATGGTATAGCCGCAGTCATAGCAAGATATACCTTCCCAGTCCGAAAGAGCGACATACGGACTGTCCGGGTTATAGGTATTGAGGATACTTATAACTACGGTAAAAAAGTCATTTAATCTTCCCTGCTCAAGGGCCCTTGATATAGGGCCGTGACCGTCACCTTCACATAAAAACTCATCACTTACATGCGGATGAGTAACCAGCTCATTACTTCCCGCAGGGTTTGGATTTAGTGCTATAACCTTGTATGGCCTGTTCTTGTGCATGACAGGGATATTATCTATAAAGAGTTTAATCTCAAATGAACCCAGATATATATCTTCCAGGGTTATATCATCTGTAATGACAGATATGGTTTTTTCATGCAGGTCAAAGTCAAACTCTCCGTATTCCTGCTTAATCTGTAAAAGCTCCTCATAAACGGCAGAGAACTTAGGTTCAGCTATAATATCAGCGTTAATAAAATCCTTAAACTGCAGGAACTGATAGCTGAATTCATTAAGGTCCCTTTTGACTTGGTGTTTTAATCTGACCGCGGATAAATAATACTTTTTCGCAAGAGCCGCACAATACAGATTACCCGCTTTATTAACTCCTGAGCATCTGCATATAAAATCCTCGAGCCTTGCTTGTATCTGACAAAAC
>CAZAYB010000213.1:0-5122 GCA_964489215.1 uncultured Pirellulales bacterium | reverse complement strand
AAATGGCTTGAATTTACGGTTAAAATACTTAGCATTATCATCCTGTAAGTATTTTTTTTGCCTTTAAAGTGCAGCGTAAGAATATGATAATTAGAATTCAAACGGGTTTTTATGAATAATATTGACGGCAGCAAACGAGTATTTATTAAAAATTTAAAGCCTCAGGTGGAAGAAGGCAAATTCTGCGCGAAGCGCGGAGTCGGTGAGATTGTGGAAGTTTCCGCGGATATATTCGCAGACGGCCATGATATTCTCTGCGGTCGGGTTGTTTACAGGAAAGCATCGTCGAAGAATTACAAAACCGCAGCTTTGCGTGAACTTTATAATGATATATGGCTTGGCGAGTTCAAGGTTGATCAGGAAGGAGATTATTTATTTACGGCAGAGGCGTGGATCGATCATTTTCTTACCTGGCAGGATGGTATCCGCAAGAAGTATGTGAACGGTCAGGATATGGAGACGGAGATCAGGATCGGTATCAATCTTGCCCGTGAGAGTATGAAGCGTGCCAAAGGATATGATAAGAATAAGATAGAAAACTGGATAGATCATGTTTCTGACAATGAAGTAACTGAGGAGCTTATGGAGTTTTGCCAGGCTCCTGCGATAGGAGAGCTTATAAGCAGTTATCCGGACCAGAGCCGAGTAACCCGTTATGAGAAGGAGCTTAGGGTACATGTAGAGAGGAAGAAGGCGTCTTTCAGCAGCTGGTACGAGCTGTTTCCCCGTTCGATGGGTAAAGGAGTTGAACACGGAAGTTTTAAGGATGTTGAGGGCAAGCTTGCAGACATTAAGGATCTTGGTTTTGATGTACTTTATCTGCCTCCTATTCATCCTGTTGGGGTTACCAACCGTAAGGGCAGGAACAATAATGTTAATGCGGAAAAAGGAGATCCGGGCAGTCCGTGGGCGATTGGTTCGGGCGGGGGCGGTCATAAGTCGATAGAGCCTAAGCTTGGCAGTGTTGAAGATTTTGAGTCTCTGGTTGAAAAGGCCAGGGGATATGATATAGAAATCGCGCTGGATATCGCTTTTCAGTGTTCTCCTGATCATCCTTATGTTAAAGAGCATCCTGATTGGTTTTTGTGGCGTCCTGACGGCACAGTTCAGTATGCTGAGAATCCGCCGAAGAAATATGAGGATATTATACCGATAAATTTCGAGACTAAGGACTGGGAGGGTCTTTGGCGTGAGCTTAAGAGTGTTTTTGATTACTGGACAGGCAAGGGGGTAAGGATATTCAGGGTTGACAATCCTCATACGAAAAGTTTTCGTTTCTGGCAGTGGTGTATCGAGTCGATCCGTGAGGAGCATCCTGAGGTTATCTTTCTTTCTGAGGCTTTTACGAGGCCTAAGAAGATGTACCATCTGGCTAAGGCAGGATTTACTCAGTCTTATACATATTTTACCTGGCGTAATACGAAGAAGGAACTTACAGAGTATATGACCGAGCTTACGCGTGAGGAGTGCAGGGAGTTTTTCCGTCCTAACTTCTGGCCGAACACTCCTGATATTCTTCCTGAGTATCTTCAGTACGGAGGTAAGCCGGCCTTTATAACGCGGCTTGTACTGGCCGGTACGCTTAGTTCCAATTACGGGATATACGGACCTGCTTATGATCTTTGCAGGGCGGATGCAGTGTCGGGCAAGGAGGAGTATCTTAATTCTGAGAAGTATGAGATTAAGGACTGGGATTTTGAAGCCCGCGGTAATATCCGTCATGTTATCCGTTCTTTGAACAGGATACGTCGAGAGAATGAAGCTTTGCACACGACGAACAATATTGAGTTTTTGAATATAGGCAATGACAATATACTTGCTTATATCAAGTGTACGAGCGACCTTAGCAATATTATGCTGATGGTAGTTAATCTTGATCCTTATAATACCCAGAGCGGTCAGGTTGAGGTTCCTCTTAAGGATATCGGGATAGATGAGGAGCAGCCTTTCCTTGTTCATGATCTTTTCGGTAAAGGTAAATATATCTGGCAGGGAAGCTGGAACTATGTAGAACTGAATCCTTATGTATTGCCTTGCCATATATTCAGGCTTCATAAGACAATGAGCAAGGAGACGGATTTTGAGCAGTATTTTTAACGGGCTGATACAGAATTTCTGAAGTTTCGTCATGATTGCTGCAGAAGTTTTTTTGGCGGAGTTGGGTATCTGTTGAGCAGTTTTTGTTAACCAGTTACAGGAGCGTGAATTTGCCGAGTAAACGAAAAAGACAGAACTCAGAACTTGATCCTTTGTGGTATAAGGACGCGATAATTTATGAGCTTCATATCAAGTCGTTTCATGACAAGAGCGGAGACGGTATAGGAGATTTTCGCGGTTTGATAGATAAGCTTGACTATCTGGAGGATCTTGGTGTAAACGCAATATGGCTTTTGCCTTTTTATCCTTCTCCTCAACGTGATGACGGTTATGATATAAGTGATTATTTCAGTATCAATCCTGATTACGGTACCAAGCGAGACTTCAGGCGTTTTCTCAACGAGGCTCATAAGCGCGACATAAGAGTTATAACAGAACTTGTTATCAATCATACTTCAGATCAGCATCCGTGGTTTAAGCGAGCAAAGCGTTCTTCAGCGGGCAGTGTTTACCGTGATTTTTATGTATGGAGCGACAGTCCGGACAAGTACAGTGACGCACGTATAATCTTCCAGGATTTTGAACATTCCAACTGGACGTGGGACCCGGAGGCAAAGTCTTATTACTGGCACCGTTTTTATCATCATCAGCCCGATCTTAATTATGATAATCCGAGAGTTCAGAAGGAAATATTCCGTATGCTTGATTACTGGTTCGAGATGGGCATTGACGGTCTGAGGCTCGATGCGATACCTTATCTTTTTGAGCGTGACGGTACCAACTGCGAGAATCTTCCGGAGACTCATGATTTTTTGAAAAAGCTTCGAGCTCATATAGATGAGAACTTTTCGAACAGGATGCTTTTGGCAGAGGCTAACCAGTGGCCCGAGGATGCGGCGGCTTATTTCGGGGACGGGGATGAGTGTCATATGGCGTTTCACTTTCCGGTTATGCCGAGACTTTTTATGGCTCTTCGTATGGAGGACCGTTTTCCGGTTGTTGATATACTTGAGCAGACGTCGACAGTTCCGGATAACTGTCAGTGGGCGATGTTTTTGCGTAATCATGATGAGCTGACTCTTGAGATGGTAACAGATGAGGAGCGTGATTACATGCATAAGAGCTATGCGGAGGATCCGCGTTCGCGCATCAATATGGGTATTCGGCGAAGGCTTGCTCCTCTTTTGGGTAATAACAGGCGCAAGATCGAGCTTATGAACATGCTTTTGCTTTCATTGCCTGGTACACCAGTTATCTATTACGGTGACGAGATAGGTATGGGGGATAATTACTATCTTGGCGACAGGGACGGAGTTCGTACTCCGATGCAGTGGTCTCCTGACCGTAACGCGGGTTTTTCCAAGGCTAATCCACACAGTCTTTATCTTCCTGTAATAATAGATTCTGAGTATCATTTCGCGGCGGTTAATGTAGAGAACCAGCATAAGAATTACTCTTCACTTCTCTGGTGGATGAAACGGTTGATAGGGGTTCGTAAAAAGTTCAAGGCCTTTGGCCGGGGCAGCATTAAGTTTCTTTTGCCGGAGAATCCAAAAATAATTTCTTTTGTAAGGGAGTATGGGGAAGAAAAAATCCTTATTGTCGCTAATCTTTCGCGTTTTTGTCAGATGGTGAACCTTAATCTCAGCGAATACAGCGGTTTAGTTCCAGAGGAGCTTTTCAGTTCGAACAAATTTCCCCAGATAAGCAATTCACCTTACACTCTTACTCTCGGTCCTCACAGTTTTTACTGGTTTTCACTTGAAGAGGCACCTGAGACATCAGGTTTAGTTAAGGAGGAGAAGCATCCTGAGATAAGCAGCAGAGCTTCCTGGCGTAATCTTGCCGGGGGAGCAGCGAAGCGTTCTTTAGAAAAGGCGCTTGTCAGATATATATCGGGGTGCAGGTGGTTCGCGGGCAAGGGTAAGCGTATTCGCAATCTTGTTATCATTAACAGTTCGAGCGCGTCTGACAGTGTTGATTCTGCAATCCTTTTGCTTTTGAAAGTTTCTTATGTTCAGGGTGAAGATGAGATGTATATTATGCCGGCGGCATTCGGGACGGGAGAAAACGCGCTTAAGGTTATTAAGGAGCATCCTGAGGGTCTGATAGCGCATCTTTCGGTAAGGGAAGGTGAGGGCTTTTTATATGAAGCGATTTATGAGGAGAGTTTTCGAAATGATCTTCTGGAGCTTGTGATCAGGAACAGCGGAGTAAAGAGCGGGAGAAAACAGGTTATCGGTTATAAGAGCAGAAAGCTCAAGGCAATTCTCGGTGATGAAAAGCCTCCTTTGCAGTCGAGGGTATTGAAGACAGAACAGAGCAATACTTCTTTGATATATTCTGATAAGCTATTTATGAAGCTTTACCGCAAAATAGAGCCTGGAGTAAATCCTGATGTCGAACTTAACGAGGCGTTATCATCGTCAGTTTCATCCATCGAGGATATGTTCCCGGCTTTCGGCGGTCATTTGAAGTGGCGTCATACCAGCGAAGGTGACCTTACAATAGGAATGGTTCAAAAGCTTGCAAGTATTCAGTCTGACGGTTGGCAGTATACTATTGATTCGGTTGGCAGGTATGTCAGTCTTTCCAAGGTTAAGGAGGAGGATCCTCCGGAGCTGTCATCAGTTTTTGAAGAGGGTATGGGAGTAGAGATCGATGAGCTTCCGGAGCAGTTTCTCGATATGACAGATGTAATGTATCTGAACATGATATCTCTATTGGGCAGGCGTACAGCCCAGATGCATGTTCGTCTTGCGGAGCTTTCTGCGGGTGATGATAAAGCTTTCAGGGCGGAGGCATTTTCACGTCTTTATCAGCGTTCTGTAGCTCAGTCAATGTCTTCATTGACCCGTAAGGTTTTCAGGCAGTTCAGAAACAATATTGACAGTCTCAGTGAATCGATTTTGCCCGATGCTAAAAAGCTGATCAGGCAGGAAAAGAATATTCTCAGCAGATTTCAGAAGTTTACCAGGAATAAGATCGATGCCCAGAAGATACGCATACACGGTGATTATCATCT
>CAZAYB010000212.1:1632-5156 GCA_964489215.1 uncultured Pirellulales bacterium | reverse complement strand
GTCCTATTATCGAAGACCATATCAAGGCCATCATTTTTTTCTGCGGGGTATCCGGAACGGTGTTGGGGTCAGCGGAATCGTAATCAACATTCATCGCTGGAGTTTCCATCTTCATACACATCCGCGCGAACGTAGATTTGATTTGCGCTACCCCTTCCGAATCAACATTTATAACTTCACAGATTGTCTCAGATATTTCCGTCTGTGACATCTTATGATCAGCCCCCATAATAGTTTGGCTTATATCCTGCTGAGTGTCTGCAACGACCTTGTACTTATCACCTGTATTAAGGTTGATCTTCAGCATCAGCTTTTGTGAGTATTCCTTTGCCCAGGCAGGTAAAACAAGCCCCATAACTACAATAATCATCAATAAACTTACACGATTTTTCACTTTTTATTCTCCTTATATTAAGATTAGGTAGTTCATTGCGCATTTTTATGATATCAGTACATAGGCGGTCTGCACTTGCGCAGCTGTTTTCTCAGTTCATCCATATCATCCTGTTCTTCTTCCACGGTTTTATCGGCTTCTGTGATGCAATCTCCCATCCCATCGGTGTCGGCAAGAATATCGACCAGCCAGTGGAGCTTTTCATTGCTTATATTCCCGCCTTTAGACAGTTCTGCTTTGGGCTTAATGAATTTTTCGTCAAGTTCATCAACTTTTTGATGATATTTCAGCATAAGGCTTCCCTGCTTATCGCCTTTCCTGACAGTGATCATTTTGATTAAATTTTCGTTACCGGAGAGCATGTAATATATTTCAACCTTTTCGCCGCCTTTTGTATAATCCACTCTCATGTTCGACATAAACTTGCTTATATCCCCTCCGTATCGAATCGCATCACGTGCGACTGCTTCTTCTACTCTGTATCCCTGCCAGGGTTTGTGCAGACCAAGAAAGAAAGCTCCGCTTCTGTAGTAATGTTCACCGGATTTGGTTTGAACTACAGCGATATTGTTGCAGTCGATAATACGTACTGTGTCTTCAATATTTATTTCCAGCCAGGGCGGATATTTCTGCTTCATGTTGTATGTAAATGGTATTCTGCCGCTGCCAGTCACTTTTTTGCCTTCATATTCACCAGTGATTTCGAAATATGTCCATCCTCTTTTGCGCATTTTATCCCGCATATCGACTATTTTTGCTTCACCGACCCAGTTGTCATAATCGAAAAAATCAGGTGAAGTATCGTTGTATCGCACTTGGCAAGTATAAGTGCCTACAGAATCAATTCGACTGTCGGTTATTGACTTTAAAAGCGTCCCGTCTTTGTTCCATGTATATTCTACGTTACTTTGTATATTTAAAACTTCAGAGACATAGTCCATAAATTTTTTGCCGTCGGTAGGAATAAATCTCAGTGAGAGCGGATCGTTAGAAATATAAACCGTTTTTTTTCCACAGTGATAATAATAAAAACCGTTTTCGTTTTGAAGCCAGCTGCATAACTTACCAGTCAGATTCTTGTGTCCCCACCGCTGCATTCGGTAAAATACCGGGCCGTCAGGGTTGCCGGGAAAATACAACCATTTTTCATAGAAGCCTTTGCTTTTGAGCTGACCTTTGTCAATCCAGGTTCCCTGTGTTGCATATCGCACACTTTTTACATCCTGCCTTGCAAGGCTATCCGGATTGATTGCTTCTGCTCCCTGACTGCTCACGCAAAATATAAGAGCTATAAGAGAGGTAAATATAAACTTTCTTATTGAAATCAAAAAAAACTGCCCTCCGATAAGCTCTCTGAGCCTTAAAATGTCAATTTTGGTGTTTTTTTCGCCGGTAATTATACCAAATATAATCAAAAATGGTATAAACATCTTTTCATTAATTTCGTTAGCTTTTAACGCCCTGCTAAGGCGAATTAATGCACTTTTGAAAATTTTTTTAACCTTCCATTTTCTGCAGTTCATAATCCGTGATATTTCTGCAAAACTCATTTTATCATAACATCTTAGAGATAGAACAGTTCTCTGACAAACTGCAAGATTTGCAAATATCTCAAGCACACAGCGTTCCTGTGGGACCGGTTTTTTAATATTTTCATTAATATTTTTCAAAATATCCTTTTCTGAAAAAGTCTTATCCATCGTTTAGCCTTTTTTTTGTGACTTTGCCGGCAATTATATAATGCCTTTGTCTATAAAAGCCTTTCTTAAGTTACAGATGAAACAGACCCCGCAAAGTTACAGATTTTCCAAATATATTTTAATTTTTTTAAAATTTCGGAGAATTTCCCATTTTTTCTGTATCATTGGCCCTTAGAAGTTATCTGCATATCATAGAGGCAAAAATAAGACAGCAACAGGTTTATGGTTCTAAACCAAGCAAAAAACAAAATAAATTAAGAATATTAAGATTGAAAAATGACTGAAAATTTTTTTCTAAAATACCAGAATAGAGCTGAGAAAGCGGAAACAAAAAAAAAGCCGGCTCCTAAATCCATTACATGGACCGTGTTTATTGTCACATTTCTATGCGTTGGAGCCCTTTTTTATTCTCTAAGCAACTCAATATATGTTTACAGCAAGTATAAAATCATAAATAGCAAATCTCACGAAAATCTTGCGTATTGTCAGGCAGCTCGCTCTATAAAAATAAGCGATTTGTCTAATCTTGAGCTATTGCTTGATAAATTTCCGCAATTACTGAACCATAAAAGCTCTAAAGGTGATACCCTGCTTTTTGAAGCCGCAAAGAAAAAGAACGGGCTTCGGTCAGCAGCCTTACTCCTATCAAAAGGTGCTGATCCTATGGTTCGGACCAAAAACGGCTTCTTGGCAATCCATGCATATCCAGGAAACCGGGAAACCATAAAATTGCTGGAAATCCACGGACTCAAGCTTGATATTTTCGCAGCAGCCGGGCACGGGTTTTTAGAAGATATAGAAAATTTAATTAAAAGTGACCCCTGCTGTTTGAATTATCGTGATCCGGCCGGGCTTACCGCCCTGGAGCACGCTGCCTGGAATAACAACCATAAAGCCGCCCGTGCACTTATTGAACACGGCGCAAAAGTTGATATCATAAGCGCTGCGAGAATGGGGTATGCGGACAAGGCAAAACAACTGCTTTTAGCAAATCCCGAACTGGCAAATTTCTTATCGGAGAACAACCCATACCAGACACCGCTTCAAGCGGCAATAATATCCGGAAGCAGTCAGATTGTGAATCTCCTGCTGGAAAACGGGGCAAAAATAGAAGCTCAAAAAAGTGATATAGATTATCTTGAACTTGCCTGCGAATACGAAAGAGTCGAAATAAGCAGTATTCTGCTGAAGAACCTTGCTGACGAAGATGATATCGCAGGCAGAATCATCGATTCTGACGGCAATCCAGTTGGATTTGCAGAAATCGACGCATGGACCTGGTACAAGGGCTGTGAGACAAACTCCAACAAACTCGGATTCTTTATTCTCAAAAATGTTCCTTCAGATGGCAAAACCGCGCAAGTAAGAATATTTGCGCAAGGGTATTGTCCGGAACTGATAGCATATCAGCCCAGAGGCGTTTCTGATGC
>CAZAYB010000212.1:0-1622 GCA_964489215.1 uncultured Pirellulales bacterium | reverse complement strand
CTGTAATAACTCTCAGCAATGATACATGTTTCATTGGAAGAGCCTTTAACCGTGACCGAACCCCGGCCTCTGGTGCAGTAATCAGGGCAAGACAGGGCCCGATTCAAGCCGAGGGCGTTACGATTTCGTCGATATGTACTGAAACAAAGGCTGACCCGAACGGCTTGTATAAATTATATGTCGATGACGGAGATTACACGCTTTTTGCTCAATCAGGAAGCAGATTTAAGTCCTCGGAAGCAAGGTATAAGATAGAAAAAGGGCAAAGCATTAATGTAGATTTTAATTTTACCCAAAGCTGCAGGTTCCGGGCATATATGATCGATGAGCAGTCAAACGAACCCTTGCCAGACGCCGGTATTGCAGATTGGCATGACCCCTTAAAGCAGGCGTTTTCAGACCACAAAGGTTACCTTGAAATTGAAGGCTTAAAGCCAGGCAGACATTATTTCATTATTCAATCATCTGGTTATGGGCGTTGGCGATCCGAAGAAAGCATAATTACCGAAGACGCAAAAAAAATAAACAACGGCTTTGAAAGAAATTTCGACCTCTTGTGCTTTAATATAGAGCCTAACAGCCCGGATATCGCCACCATATACCTCGAACGGGCCGCGGCGGTAAGCGGCAAGATCACCGATCCGCAAGGCAGACCGGTTGAAAAGGTTACCGTAACTGCAGCACTCACTGGTACGGGTAATTCTCTCACCGGTGATTCTCGGTTCAAGACTATAACTGAGAAAAACGGCAATTACAAACTTTTTCTGCCGGCCAGCAATAACAGGCAGTACAACCTCGTCGCTCACGTTGGAAATATGCACACATGGAAGGATTGGGCCAACGGAGTCAGTCAGCCTTTCATAACCAGGCCGGGACAAGTGATATCGAATATGGATATTAAACTAAATCAGCCTTGCCGGGTCAAAGGACGGGTAGTAACCCCTTCCGGTAAAGGTAGTTCGGGAATAATCGTACGTGCAACGGCAGCCGACTTTTGCGGAAACCGGTATTTCAATCCATCAACCGTTACCGATGAGAAAGGCCTGTTTGTGCTCGAATATCTTAGGCCGGGCAAACATTACATCCAAGCTGAACCATTCTGGCTCAATCCGAAACAGGCACCGACAAGAAGCTGCAAACTTGTGGAAGTTTTACCCGACAGCAGTCCAAATGATATACTTTTGGTAAGCATGAAAAGTAATGACGAATTATCCTTAAAGTAATATAATGATTATGAATAACCTAACCCATATTGCAATACAAATCGAAGGACAAGAAATAAATAGCAGGCAAATTAAAAGAAAATCAAAAGGAAATCGCCATTTTATGAATAAAAACAACGTTTTTAACTGTCCTACAGTCGCTTGAAAAACGCAGACCATTCGACTTTGGCGTTTTCGGCATTATCTATTAACAAATCAAAATATTCATTGTTTCCAGCAACATATGATATTTTTCCTTGATCTGACTCACTGCTGACAGGTGCAAAACCATTTGACGCAATAACGATCTTAAACGTTTCGCCGCCGATAACATCAGCAACCCCGGACAATACCATCTTCTTTTTATCCCACTTAACATCACTAAGTTCAACGTAGCCTTGCATGACATGACGGTTGGTT
>CAZAYB010000211.1:0-5223 GCA_964489215.1 uncultured Pirellulales bacterium | reverse complement strand
CTCTTAGAGCAGCTTCAGGGTCATTTTTTTGCAGATTTTCGAGTTTTTCGGCGTGTGAGGGATAGTTTTCATGGAACCATTGCTTGAATTCGTTCCATTGGCGGGTTAGCCATCTGCTTGCCGGTCCGTTTGCTCCCGGCCGATTTGGCGGATTGTGCATTAAGGGTTCATTCATTTTTCGGTTTCGCCGGCGAGGTCTTTCTGGATTCATATTCTGGCCTGGAATCCTGTCGCGGCGTCTATCCATTCTATCCCTGATCAAATCTCGTATTCTTTCATGGAATTCTTCGGGGTTTTCCCGGCGAAGGAGGTTTAAGTCCTCTGCAAGTTGGGGGTCGTTTTGTTCAATTCTATTCATAATTCTGTCAATTAAGTGCGGTTCGATGTTGTGGTTTTCGAAATCAACGTCCTGTGTTTGTGCCCATATGTCCTGTGGTTCAGGTGTTTGCCGACGTGCGTAAACTGGAGCTGAGATAAGGAAACAACAAGATAACAGCAAGGTTAAAAAAATATTTGCAGATTTCATGATAATCATCCTTTCCAAAAATCGTCTTCTTCAATGACTTCCATTTCGAGGTTTATAATCTGTAAATCTTCGTGATAATCATCGGCTTCATCGAGTCTGATGTTCATTAAATTAGTTTCAATGTCTTCGAGTCTTGCATAAAGATCAGCGGTTTCGGTATTGTTGTCAGTTTTTTCGGTTTCACCCCAGAAGCTGCTGTTTATGGCAATCTGGTGAGTATTGTTTTTTTGGGTCGAGGAGACTGTGCTGAAAATGAAATAGCCGAGTATAACCAGAAGCAGACATGCAGCGGCGGCGGTGATATTCCTGATCAGGGTAAATCTTTTCTTTTTTTGTATTTTGCTGTTTAGTTCTGCTTTGATCTGTTTTATCAGTTGGGGGTTAGGGCTGGGACATTTACGGGACTGGAAAAGCATCTGGGCGTACTGCATGTCCTTTTCAATTTTTTCGGCAGATTGCTGATCAAAGAATTTTTCGAGCAATTTATTTATATTTTCATTATTTGAGTTCATTTTCTGTTCTCATTATTTCTCTTAGTTCCTTTATTCCCCGATGAAGTTTTGAAAGCGTTGTTCCTATCGGTTCTTTTCTCATTTCGGCAAGCTGTTTAAATGACAGGTTCGCCTGGTATCTGAGTGTTATGAGCTCGGCGGTGTCCGGTTCAATTTTTGCTAATGCACTGCTAAGTTCGTCAATTACGTCCTGCTGAGTTTGATTCTCCTGTTGTCCGGCTTTGATTTGCTTTGCCTTTTCCTGAAGAAGCTTTTTTTCCCTGTAGCTTTTTCTTAAATGATCCCTGAAAAGGTTAGCGGCAATAGTGAACAGCCAGGTTTCGAAAGAACCGCCTTTGAAGCCTGATATTTTATTAACGAGTCTGAGGAACATTTCACTGAGCAGGTCGTTACTTACAGCAGTGTCCGAGCTCATCCGGTAGAAAAAGGCGTAAAGTTTTTTTCCGTAAAGATCAATCAGGCGGTCAAAATCCTCGTTTTTGCCTTTTTTACACCCATCTATAATTTTATTTAGAGCAGCCGATTCATTCATTTTCATAGTTGTCCGGCGTTATTACAGACGTTTGATGATAAAATTTATTGCAAAAAATGAAAAATTTTTTTCAATTTAAGGCAGCCAGTAAAAAAATCATTTTTGCGGGCAGTCGTTTTTTTGTGTAAGTGTTTTTATTAAAAAGCTTTATGTTCTTGTTTGTGGTTTAGCTTAAGATGTGAAAACCCGTTTTTTATGGTAAAAAAGGCTCGTCCGGGTTCTGATCGTCTTCGTATTTCCATTTTTCGGATTCATCAACATCGTTTATCTGCTGCTGTACGAACTTGAAAATTTTGTTCTGCATAGGAGCCATCTGTTCATACCAGCTGAGCATTTTCTGATATGAGCTGGCGAGCATGTCGAGCCTTAAAAGCTGCCATTTTTCGAGGCACTGGGGTTCAACGATATTGCTGAAAGGGTCGCATTTGAAAACTTTTTGCCCATTTTCAGTAGTTTCGAAATATTTGCAATCTTTACACTGGATCATAACATTTCCTGTTTTTTAAATAATTAACAACTCAATTTGGAATTCTGAAAAACGATTGAAATGGAAGAATTAAGGCTGTTTTTACTTGCAAAAAGGCCCGTTCTAATTCAATATATAACGTTATTCAGTAAACCCAACTGAACCTATAGTATATGAAAATCGGCAATTTGTAAAGAAAATATGTTTTCAGTGGTTTTATAGCAATATATGGAAGAAAAAGATGAAGCATTATGAAGTGGTTTTCGAACCCGATGGTAAAAAAGTTGTAATTCATTGCGGTGCAACCGTTCTTGAGGCGGCAGGTCAGGCAGGAATAATAGTTAACAGTCCATGCGGGGGGGCAGGTACGTGTAAAAAATGTACGGTTTATATTGGAGCAAATAAAGAGCCTGTATTGGCGTGTCAAACCAAAATAGAATCTGATTTGACGGTAACTATTCCGCAGTCGTCTCGTTTTTTTCAACAGCGAATCCTTCAGACCGGTATTGACCGGGATATGCATCTGAATCCATCGATTCAAAAAATATATATTGAAATGCCTTTGGGGGATGTTGATGAGCTTTTGAGTGAGCTTAAGAATAAGACAAAGTCGCATGTTCATCAACCTTGCGAGAAGACGGTTGAGGTTTTTTCGAAGGTTAAAGATTGTAAAGAGGGTGTTTCGGTTGTTCTTCACCGAATTCAGCCTTGCGATGAACATGATGACAGTGCGTGCTATAAGTTAATTTGTGCTGAGAAAGGCGATACAACGGATAAATTGTTTGGTATAGCTGTTGATTTAGGTACTACGACTATCGTGGCAAAACTTATAGATATGAAAACCGGTAAAGTCAGTGCAACTAAATCCATGGCTAATCCGCAGATAAGGTACGGAGACGATGTTGTGGCAAGGATATCGTATTCTGAGCAGGAAGGGGGGTATGCAGATCTTCATGATATTGTTATAGACGGTCTTAACGAGTTGACAGAACAGCTTTGCAAAAGTGTGCCGGTCAGTTCAGAATATATTTATGAGATTACAGCAGCGGGTAATACTACTATGAGTCATATACTTTTGAATTTTCCTGTTGAACAGCTGGGTCAGGCTCCGTACAGGGCTTATTCGACTAAGGCGGAGGATAGAAGGGCAGAAGATATGGGGCTTAAAATCAATCCGTGCGGTAATCTTCATGTCATAGAAAATATTGCGGGTTTTGTTGGTTCGGATACAACTGCAGTTGCGGTGGCAGTTGGTATGGATAGTGCAGAGAAGGTGACTCTTGTTGTCGATGTTGGTACGAACGGCGAGATTATTCTGGGCACAAAGGACGAGATGATGTCGGCGAGCTGTGCGGCTGGGCCTGCATTGGAGGGTGCGAGGATACTGCACGGTTCCAGAGCAGTGGATGGAGCTATTGAAAGGGTTGTTGTAAACGAAGAAGATATCGGTATAGATGTAATCGGAGGGGGGAGGCCTTGCTCTATATGCGGGAGCGGTTTGATAGATCTTGCGGCTGTTTTGTCAGAACTTGGGATTATAGAGTCTAACGGCAGGTTTTCTGATAAAGAGAGTTTGAAAGGTAAGCTTGCTGAAGCGATTTTTAACCGAGTGGGCGAGTATGATGGTGAGCCTGCGTTTATTATGGCTACAGCAGAGCAGACCGGTGATAAGCCTTTATATTTTACTCAGAAAGATGTGAGGGAAACACAGCTTTCAAAGGCGGCAATCAGGACGGGTATCAAGCTTTTGCAGAAAAAGATGTCAATAAGCGATGAGCAGATAGACCAGATACTTCTGGCAGGTGCTTTTGGTAATTATATCCGACGCAAGAGTGCGTGCGGTATAGGTATGCTGCCGAATATTGACAGGAGCAAGATCAATTATGTTGGCAACGCAGCGAGCACAGGGGCTCAAATGATACTTTTGAGCAGTCATTGCAGGAGCCTGGCTGGGGAGATAACGAAAAAGATTAATTATGTAGAAATTGCTCACGAGACTGAGTTTCAGATGATCTTTGCGGAGTCTCTGATGTTTGGGGATGAGTAATTTAACAATTTTGGTTAGTCTGGGACAAACAAGGAGTCAGGTGAGTTATATTCTGGCTGTGAATGCCAGCAGGTATGCGATGTAGACAATATATCCTGAGGTGAGTATTGCGCCCCAGATTCGAGTTATTTTTCCGCTGATAACAGCAATCATGAGTATGAAAGCTGATACTGCAATCATAATCCAGTAGTCAGTTCCAATTAGCCTTTTTGCTACCTGGAAAGGTTTTACTGAGCCAGCTGTCCCAATAACGAGCAGTGTGTTGAAGATGTTAGAGCCAAGGAGGTTTCCAATTGAGATGTCCTCGTGTTTTTTGAGAGCAGCTATCAGGCATGTTACAAGTTCGGGCAGGGAGGTTCCTACAGCAATAACGGTAAGTCCTATGACTGAGGTGCTAAGTCCAAAAAATTTGCCGAGAAAAACAGCACTTCTTACGGTGATTTCAGCTCCAGCAGCAAGGGCTATAAGGCCGAGTGCGAGTAAGGTTATGGCGCCCGGCAGAGAATTTTTCATTTTTAACGTTTTTTTTTCAACGGCTGGCTCTACTTTTACGAGGTCTGTTTGTCTGCCTTTGGCGGCATTGTAGACGGTATATCCTAAGAGGCCTCCAAATAAAGTCAGCAGTCCGGCAGCTTCAAGTCTTGTCAGGAGCAGGTCGGCGAACAAGGGCCAAAGTATTAGCGAGGTAATCAGTACGGCGGGGAGCTCTTTTCGAATGATGGATCTTTTAATTGTGATAGGGTATACCATTGAGGTAATTCCGCCTATGAGTGCCAGGTTGGCTATGTTTGAACCGTATACGTTTCCAATAGCGATGTTTCCTGAATTATGAATTGCAGCGCTTATGCTTGCGGCCACTTCAGGTGCGCTGGTGCCCATTGCGATGATAGTAAGTCCAATAATGAGAGGGGGTATTTTTAATTAATCAGCTAGGATGACGGCGCCATCGATAAGTATGTCGGCCCCTTTTATTAGAACTGCCATTCCGAATATCAGTGCGATTATGGCGATAGTGACAGACATATAATTATCCAGTAATAAAATAACAGGTCTTATGGATATGCCTTAAGGTCAGGCAGCAGTGTATCTGTAAATTTTTTAGTCTCTAAATCCTGGCTATTATGAGTGTGCCGTTATGTC
>CAZAYB010000210.1:0-5251 GCA_964489215.1 uncultured Pirellulales bacterium | reverse complement strand
ACTTTTGGCCAGTTTTTAAAAATCGCCCATTTTAACGTAAAACCATACCAATAAACAGCTTATAAAAATTTTACAGATTTTCTTATATACCAGGTGTCGCATTGAACACCCGTTTCAAATCACATTTTAAGGTCTGCACAAAACCTCATACTTTACAAATCAACCCTTTTACTCTATCATGTTTTTTTTAATCGCAAACAAATCTATTGCGTTTCTAAATCGGTGAAATAATAACTGGTGAATTAAGGAATAAGTCTTTATGAAAAAATACGTTATAGTTGGCCTTGGCGGCCGGAGCAGAATGTTTACAGAGGCTTTTGCCAACCAATTCAAGGCAAAAGCTGACCTTTGCGCAATATGCGATAATAACCAGGGCAGACTTCAGCTCGCTGAAAAGTACCTGAAAAAACAATATCCCGACCTGAAAACCTACCCGGCCGAGGATTTTAAGAAAATGGTCAAAAACCACACCCCGGATACCGTTATTGTTACAACTATAGACGCTATGCACGATGAATATATCTGCCAGGCTATGGAGCTCGGATGCGATGTCATTACCGAAAAGCCGATGACCACCGATGAGAAAAAATGTCTGAAAATCGTTGATACTGTCCAAAAAACCGGCAAAAACGTGCGTGTAACCTTTAACTACCGCTATTCACCGCCGAGAACCCAGATAAAGAAACTTCTGATGGACGGCGTTATAGGAAAGGTGCTCTCCGTTGAGTTCCAGTGGCTCCTGGATACCACCCACGGCGCAGACTACTTCAGACGCTGGCACAGTGATAAGAAAAACTCCGGCGGGCTTATGGTACATAAATCCACACACCATTTCGACCTTATTAACTGGTGGACAAGTTCATATCCTAAAAATGTTTACGCAATGGGCGACAGGATCTTTTATAACGCCGAACAGGCCAAACGCTATGGACTGCAGGACCACGCGGACCGCTGCCTGGATTGTCCGGTAAAAGATAAATGCAACTTCTATCTCGACATGACCGCCTTTGATGATATTAAGGAACTTTATCTGGACAATGAAAAATACGACGGTTATGTACGTGACCGCTGTGTTTTCAGAGATGATATTAACATAGAAGATACCATGAACGTTGTAGTAAACTACTCAAACGGTGTGTACCTTAGCTATTCACTAAACGCCTTTATGCCGTGGGAGGGTTACCGCGTATCCTTTAACGGTACAAAAGGCAGGCTCGAACAGCTTTGCAGGGAATCATCTTATGTAAGCGGCGATGGCGGTACCAACCATGAATTTCAGCCGGAGGAATCTTCAATTGTGGTTTATCCGCATTTTAAGGAAGCCTATTCTGTGCCGATCGATGAGGGTAAAGGCTCCCATGGCGGCGGTGATATTGTAATGCTCGATGAGATATTCAACGGCAGCAAAGAAGACAGATATCTAAGAAGCGCCAATTATGTCCAGGGAGCGTATTCAATTCTTACAGGAATAGCTGCCAATAAGTCGATGGCGACTGACAAGCCGATTAAGATAAGCGATCTTGTAAAAGGATTGCCGGAACCTGTCTTCCCGGAAATGCCCGGCGAAGATGAGAGTATTCCATTTACTCCGGAAGTTTCACGTATGGCAGGCGGTGAGAAGATGGAAGCAAACGTTCCTCTTAAATTAGAAGCTCCTGAATGATTGTAAGCCGTACAGCCCGGCAAGGCTGTTTTAATGTTTAATACAGTTATTAGGAAATTCAGCAAATGAAAGTTAAAGAAGCCATATTTACAGCAGTTTTTTTGTTGTCATATCTTTTTTGCATTTCAAGTGAGGCACAATCAGATATCATGAACAAAATCCCGGCCGATTACAAAGTTGTACTTGAAAATACAATGCCCCTTCGATATCCCCGCGGGAACCGTATGCCTTTATATGTGTGGCGTTTGATGAATAACCTGGATAAGCTTGAGTTTTCTGAGATTAAAACGGTTTTGAAAATGATGGACAGCAGGGGGATAGGATGTGCATCGAGCTGGTACCCGCAGGGAAAAGAGAAAACTGTTTTGGATTGTATTAAATTTTCAAAGGCTCAGCAGGACCTCGGTTTGCAGGTTAATGTAAACGCTAACTCATGTATGTATCTTTTTTTTAACGGCGATAAGTCTACTTTTCATATTGATTCAGAGGGCAATGCTTTTTATGACGACTCTTTCGGGTCAAGAAAAATGGGTTGTCCGTTTTCTTTACGTCATCGATATGACCAGATAAAAGGTCAGCTTGAGTATTATTTAAAGAGGTACAGTCAGGCAAATATAAAAATAGACTTTATTTTTGGAGATTGGGAAATAGACGGTCCGATCGAATGGAACAATGCCTGGGAGAATTCCAAAAAATGCCGAGTTTGCAGGGCGAATATTGAGGATATAGATAATTTTACAAAATTTCAGGCAAGTTTAAGGCAGATTCGCAGTGATTTACAGAAAGAGGTTTTCTCAGAAACGATAAAGCGTTATTATCCAGAAGCAGTTATTGGTAATTACGGAGTTTACCCGGGCGGTAAGTACCGTTACTGGTATGATTATTTTGAAAAGCCGATAGACACAGATAAAATTCCTCATAAAAAGGACCAGGATGCAGTTTACAGGCAATGGTATCCGGAGTTTCCGGGGACGGGTTATACAATGGCTATGCCGGTTACTTATACCTGGTACAATACTTTTAAGTGGTATAATTTTAATGAGCCTGACTACCGTTGGTTTTACAATTTGCTTCTTACAGGCACTAATGCTGCAAAGCATAGTTTTAATGATGTTCCTGCAGTTGGTTTTGTTCACTGGCATACGACGGTCGCTCCTGAGAATCCCGATCCAGCGGTAAAGCAGTTTTCCGGTGAGAAGTACAAGGAGCTTTTATGGCATCTTCTTTTCAGGGGTTATGACTCTTTCTTTTTGTGGTGTCTTGGCAGAGAGCTCGATAAGGAGATATCTCTTTTGCATGAAGTTTACAGTGAGTCCTTAAGGTATGGCGATTTTTTTGAGAAGGGCGATGTTGTTACTTATGATGTTCCTGCCAAAGCCGAGACTGTTATTTCAGCAAGGGCATACGATGGACGGTTACTTGTAAAAAGGACGGATTTCTCGAGTTGTGAGGATTCGGTTTCAATAAAGTATAATAATCATGAATATAAAATTCCTCCTTCAGAAGAAGGTATTTTAACAATTCCGATTAAAGGCCGGGTTAAAAACGGCAATTACGGCAATTAATATCAGAATCAACTTTCAAAAAGCTGGTTGGGAGGACTATGATATTATTATCCTTTAACGATGTTTTGTTTTCTATATATCAGGGGCGGGGTTTTGTATGTTTTTTTAAAGGCTCTGTAAAAGTGCGAAATGTCGTTGTATCCGACTTTTTTTGCAATTAATTTTATAGGCAGTAAAGTTTCCCTTAACAGTCTTGCTCCTTCCTGCATACGCAGGTTAAAGTAGAACTGTCCTGCAGTTATTCCGGTTTTATTTTTGAATACCGTTCTGAAATAGCTTGTTGAAAGTTTGTTATATTCAGCCATTTGATCGAGGCTGATATTTTGGTTAAGATTATTTTTCAGCCAGTCTGTAAATTCCTGAAAGCTGTTGTCGTGTATTCGGCTTTTTTCGGCAGATTTTTTTGTTTTGTATAATTCACAAAGAACCAGGCTCATAAGTATATCCATGATGTCACGGTCTTTTTGATCACTGCTGTTAAATTCAAGTTTTATTATTCTATCCAGTTCGGTTGAGATATTATCTGTGATTGAGGTGAAAATTTCCCATCCTTTGTTTTTATTGCATAGGTGCTTCAGTGAGTCCGGCAGGAATTGTTTTCGTAATTCAATATTGAAATGGTGTACTGAGACTCTTGTTGTTTCCACGAGGGAATGACCTCTGAATCTTGTTTGGGGAAAGATTAAAACGGCCTGGTTTGTTTCAATTTCAATTTCATCTTTTTTTTGGAGGAATATTTTAATTCGTCCGTTGTTTACGACAATTAAATCGAACCATTTCCATATTGCAGGGCCGATTTTTTGTATATCGTTGAATTGCCCATAGTTGTTTTTTAGTGTTTTTATCATATCTAAAAGCCAGATTAGGCAACAAAAAAGTCATATATGGCAAAGAAAAGGTTTTTAAATAAGTTTAATTATTCATTAATATATACTTTCCATGATTTTATACTATCATAAAAGGCAATTATTGTAAATAAAAAAAGGTTATAATTATGGTTACGAGAAGACCGTTAGGCAATACAGGTATACAGGTTTCTGAAGTTTCTTTCGGTACTGTTTCGTTAGGTATTGATTATGGTATAGACGCCAGCAAGCCATCTGAAAAGGAATCTGTGTGTCTTTTGAATGAGGCCTTTGGTCGAGGTATCAATTTTTATGATACTGCCCGAGGTTACGGCAACAGCGAGGAGATAATAGGTAAGGCTTTTTCCGGTAAAAGGGGTGAAGTTGTAATATGCAGCAAGCCTGAGCATTTGTATGATTCTTTTGAGGGTGCGGCTTTGCCTGCAAGTTCGAAGATTCAGTGCAGTCTTGAGCGTTCGTTTGAGAAAAGTGTAAAGAATCTTAAAACTGATTTTATAGATATTTATATGTCCCATGATTGTACTGAGGAGATAATCGAGCACGAGACAGTAACGAGTTTTTTTAATAATCTCAAGAAAAAGGGTGCGATACGGGCGACGGGTATTTCAGTTTACACGGTTGAGCAGGCCAGGTTGGCGATCAATTCCGGTAACTGGGATGTGATACAGGTTGCTTTTAATCTTATGGACCAGCGACTTGGTCCTGCTATGGAGTTAGCTAAGGAAAAGGGTGTGGGTATTGTTGTAAGGTCCGTTCTTTTTAAGGGGATTTTAACGCCTAAAGGTGACAGGCTTGTTTCATCATTGGCAAAAATTCAAGAGTGGCGGAAAAAATATGGGCCTATTTGTGAGCAGGTAGGGTGGGAGCTTTCTGAACTTGCTACAAAGTTTGTTCTTTCCCTGGATTCGGTTTCATCTGTTCTTGTGGGAATTGACAAGCTTGAATATCTTGAAAAGGCGGTTCGCTGTGCGGACAACAATTATCTTAATGAAAAGCGGCTTGATGAGGTAAGGGGGCTTTCTTTTCCGGAGCCTGATTTTATAGACTTGCCGGGTTGGAGCAGGAAAGGCTGGGTCTAATTACAAAAGTAAATTATTTTGGATCTTCGGGATAATTTGTGGGTTAAAAAAGGTAAAATCTTTGCCTCCGCTCTGGAG
>CAZAYB010000209.1:0-5280 GCA_964489215.1 uncultured Pirellulales bacterium | reverse complement strand
TTTCTACGGTTTTTTCCGCGTTTATTTCTTTTTGAACGGTTTTTTCGGTTATTATTGTTTTTTGCATTATTTTCATTTTGGTTTTTGTTATTGTTCTGGTCACTTTTTTCAGCAGCATTTTCATTACTTTGCGTCTGAGGATTGTCATTGCCATTTTCGGGTGATGTATCGTTTTTGGGTGTATCAACTTTATTATCCTGTTTACGGGCATTATTATCCTGTTTATTGCTGTCTTTGTTTTTATTTTCCGTGTTTTTACCGGGCTCTTGTCCAGCTTCATCGCCGGGCTTTATTTTTTCCAACTGCTCGACGGGCCAGGCTTCTTTATTTCCCTGTTCGTCCTGAACGACGACAAGCTGGGTGAGGACCTGTGAGTCTAAGACGGTACCTTTTTTGCCTTCAGGAGTTTTGACGTCAGTATTTTTTCTCGGCAGGCTCTTTTTCAGTTTCCTGTAAGTCTGGTCCTCGTATCGCAGGCAGCATTTCAGTCTTCCGCAGTGTCCGCTGATTTTTGAGGGGTCGAGAGTTGCCTTTTGTATTTTTGCCATTTTCATATTTACAGGCTCAAGTATTTTAAGGAATCTCTTACAGCAGCATTCCTGACCGCAGCTTTCGAAATCGGCAATAATCTTTGCCTCATCTCTGCTGCCGACCTGTCTTAGCTCAATTCTTGTCTGATATTCTCTTGCAAGTTTTTTTACCAGCTCCCGGAAATCGACCCTTCCATTGCTTGTAAAGTATATAATAATTCTTTCCCCTCCGAGCAGGTGTTCTGCGTCAATGAGCTTCATTTCCAGTCCGAGCTCTTTTGCGAACTTGTCACATGTTTTCAACTCCTTGCGTGCTGATTGCCGGAGGTGTTCTGCTTCGAGGAGATCATCGTGGGTAGCAAATCTTACGAAAGTACCTCCTTTTGTAACCGGGCACTGGTCCAGGTCTTTTTGTTCTCTGTTCTCGAAAGCTTTGCAGTAATAGTCCTGTACCTGTTTTTCTGAGAGCCTGTAGTTTCCGTGCCGATAATTATGTTCGCCTACGAGTTTTCCCAGTTCCAGTCCTCTGTCAGTTTTTATGACGGCATGGAGCGGTTTTTTTGGTATTTCACTTTCATCGTGCTCAAACCATCCGAGATGGCCCATTAAGCCGTAGCTTATGAGCATCTTTTTTTTACTGCTGGGTTTTGGATGTTTTTGATTATCCTGCGAACTTTGAGGATTATTATCGTTTTTATTATCTGTTTTTTTATCTTCCACTTTTATTCCAATCCTGAAACCAGGGTTGTAATTATCTTAACTTATGTCAACATCTACGTTTACATTGGCAAATATGTTTGAATTTATTCAGCTTAAGCTCCAAATCGGTTATTATCGCAAAGTTATGAACTTATTATATTATCAGATAAGATCAGATTAATCAACAACTGCTCAAATATTAGCCTGTCATTTACGTTGGCATCTACCCAGTTTATCATTTTGGCGGCTTGAGCAACTTTTTGAGCGGCAAGGTTAGGTTCAAACCGGTCGGCAATTTTTTTTATATCGCCAGTCAAATGTGCATTTACAAGGTCATCTTTTTTGTTTATATGAAAAACCATTGCGTCCCGCATTGCGCTTATTACCATTAAAATAAGTGTTTTCTGTGCCCTTCTGAGCATGTCTTTTTTGCTTAATTGCGGATTGATATCTGACAGAGCCTGTCCGAGTTCCTTTGCATCGGCAGTAAGTTCATTTGCCAAAGCAAGGCAATCGGAGAGCTGTAAATCCGCCAGACGGCTGACAATTTTTGTGTTTACGTCGAAAATATCAGATTTTTCCAGCGAAGACCACATTATTGCCTGGCCGATGCTGCCTTCAAAAAAATTCGCATAGAAAGCTGCTTTTACCTGATCTGTGCCGTTTTGAATAAGTGTTTCTTCAATTTTTTGTTTTTCGACAGGACCAAACCGGACTATTTGGCACCTTGAGCGGGTTGTGGGCAAAAGGGCCTCGAGTCTGGTTGATATGAGGATAATTACGCAGTGGGCGGGGGGCTCTTCGAGCACTTTGAGCATAGCGTTTTGTGAGGAGGGGTTTACTTTTTCTGCTTCGGAGATTACGTAAATTTTTCTTTTTGCAATGAGCGGTTTTTTGTTGGCTGTGTCTATGAGGAATTCATCGATCACCTTTTTGGGCATATCCAGAGGGGCGGTTTTGTTTTTTCCGCCTTCTGTGAACTCGAGCAGTTCCTTGTGAATGTGAATGAAATCCGGGTGATTGTCTTCCATCATCAGCTTACAGCTTTGACAATCGCAGCATGGATCTACGGCCGAATAGATCTTGCCCTCTATTTTTAAGTCCTGGGGGTTTTGGCATAACAATCCAGCGGACCACCTTTTTGCGGTTTCGAATTTTCCTACACCGTCCGGACCGGTAAATATATATGCGTGTGCGATGCGGTCGGCAGTTTTTGAGCCTGCAATTACTGAAAGTGCCTTATCCTGTGAAAAAATGTCTGACAGATTCATAAGATTCCCTCAACGGCTTTGAGGACCGCTTTTTGTACATTTTCAATTGTATCGGCAGCGTTAATTACGATAACGTTATCGACTAATTCAGCGAGGTCCAGAAAACCCTGCCTTACCTTTTTATGATATTGCTCATTTTTCATTTCCATGCGGTCAAGCTCCCTGTTCAATCTTTTTTTCGCAGATTGGGTGTCTATATCGAGTATTATTGTAAGGTCCGGCCAGACTCTTTGGAGTGCAATTTGCGAAATTTTTATAACGTTTTCGATGCCAAAGGCACCTGCGCTTCCCTGGTACGCACAGGTGCTGGAGACCCATCTGTCCAGGAGGACACATTTGTTGTTTGCGAGGTCAGGAGCGATTTTTTCGTGCCATAACTGGGCTCTGGAAGCGGTGTAGAGCATAACCTCTGAGTTATCCGCCATCAGCTCATTTTCAGTGTCGAGCAGTATTTGACGAATTTTTTCACCTATTACTGTTGTTCCCGGGTCCCGATATGTTGCGACAGGTACGGTGGTTTTTTTTATTCTGTCAGCAAGCAAGGTCAGCTGGGTGCTTTTTCCGCAGCCGTCGGGGCCATCGAGAACGATGAATTTTCCTGCGTATTTTGAATTTCCGGCATCTTTTTCAGTCATGCAGGATATGATACATGATTTGAGAATTTTCGCAATATTTATTGCTCAGGATGGCTGGGCGGGTGGTTTTGGTTGTCGGTCTGGTCATTTGCATGAGGCGGGGTTTGTGATTGGTGATTTAGGTTTGGCGAGGCGGTGTCATGCGGAGAAACCTGGTCGCTGACAAATTTAACTGCGAATAGCCCCATCAGCAATGTCATGATTGCGGTGAAAACCGCGTGGACGGCGAGCAGTATGTTTTCAGCGGCGGTGCGCGAGGCGGTTTCCATGAACCTGCTCAACAGGAAGCTGCCGGTAAGCAGTATAAAAAACACGGCTATCAGGCCTTTGCAGCGAGAAAGCCGATAGTCCCTCAGAGCGAACATTGACTCTATTACCATGTTGTTGCAGACAATCATAATTGCGGGCATAAGCAAAGCCGGTTTTATGAGTATTAAAGTGGCGAGCATGAAAAGGCCCTGCTGAACATAACTTTTCTGGATAAATTCCGGTCCTGCAGCGCCTGTTATAACAGTCAATACCGCCATGAGCAAAATTGTAACTATCACCATTGCAATTCCAAGGACTATCTCAAAGCGAATCATTCTCCAGAAAAACGGCCTTGCGTTTACGATAAGAGCTGAAGGGTCGAAGTTTTCGCTGCCGTGCTCTGAGGCGGTATAGAGAAACCCGAGCCTTAGCAGCATCCATAAAACCCAGAAGATTCCGCTTGCGAAACTTATTACGAATAAGGCAGTATCTGACATTTGCAGAGCGTTTTTGTCCTGCATTGTTGACAGTACGACATCAGCCAGGGCTATGGCAATGGCCTGGAACCCAATTACCAGCAGCGCTTCGGGCCATCTGTTTTTTAATATATCTTTAATGGGAGGCAATTTGGTTTTCCGCGGCTAATTTAATATCTGGTCAGTTTCTTCTGTATGATACTTTAGCAGAACCGAGCACATCTTCCAGCCTTTTACGCAGCTGGGCGTCGGCTCTGACCTTTATTTTCTTATCTGCAACCGCGTTTATTCTGTAACCCTGGCCTGTTGTTACGGTGAATCTGACGGGGCTTTTTCCAGGTGCGGACTGGCATGCGTTTTTCACGGCCTGGAGCTTTTCAGCGGTAATTTCGCTGCTTGGTATGTCAATCCACAGGTTAGCTGCCAGGACATCAGCTGCGTTTTCAATGCTTATAAGTTCTTCGCAGATAATGTTTGGCTGCTCCCGGCGACAATCAACTTTTCCGCGGACGAAAACAATTTTATCAACTTCAACAAGCTCATTATATTCGCTGAGGGTTTTTGGGAACATCACTGCCTCACAGTCGCTTTGGAGGTCCTCAAGAGTGAATACGGCCATTTTTGAGCCTGCGTTTTTACCTTTTTTTGTAATTATCTGCCTTATCTTTGTTATCATGCCTCCAATTGTAACTTCCCGATTTTCCATTGAAGCGTTCAGCTGGGAAGTGTTGCATGTTGAGTAAGCTGAAATAGTTTCTGCGTGTTTGCTTAACGGGTTGCTTGTTACATAAAATCCCAGTACGTCCTTTTCGTAAGTAAGCATCTGCATTTCACTCCACGGCTCTACTTCCGGGAGGTCTATTTTGGCTTCGGGCTGCGATAGTGCAGCAGAACCGGAGGCGCCAAAAAGGTTCATCTGCCCTTTTTGTATATCAGCCTGCAGGGATGCCCCTGCCTGCATGGCGGATTCCATAGCAGCCATCATCTGTGCCCTGCTGCCGCCGAGGTTATCAAAAGCCCCCGCCTTTATGAGCGATTCGAGCACCTGCTTGTTTACAGCTCTAAGGTCGACGACTTCGCAGAAATGAAAGAGGTTATTGAACTGGCCTACTTTTTCACGTGCTGCAATTATCTGCTCAACGGCTTTTAGCCCGACTCCTTTTACCGCTGCCAGGCCGAATCGAATGTGTCCGGAAGGTTCATGGTGTTCATGGTCGGCATCGAAAACAACGGTAAAATCGGCGAAGCTTTCGTTTATATCGGGGCTCATGACTTCGATACCCATTGCCTTGCACTCGGCGATATAATCAACCACCTTGTCGGTATCTCCCATTTCATAGCTGAGCAGGGCGGCCATGAAATGTACGGGGTAATAAGCTTTTAGAAAGGCGGTCTGATAAGCGATGAATGAATACCGGGT
>CAZAYB010000208.1:0-5333 GCA_964489215.1 uncultured Pirellulales bacterium | reverse complement strand
TAGTTGACCATACTTCATCGACCACTTCCTGAGTTATGTATTCCGGGTGCCAATGTTGCGGTTCGTTCAGCTGGAAATGATCCTGCTCCATCATTTCCGGTTCAGCACGGTGGTATGCGAGCCCGCTCTTTTCCCATTCGTATTTCCATCCTTTTCCTTCATGGTGAGTTCCAAAAAGAGCAGAGAGGTGCACCTTGAAATAAAAATTCTGCCTTCCCCATTCACCGAATCTTGTAGCCAGGAGCTCAGAACCATCTGGGCTTTGCCAGATAAATTCTGATTGCGGAGCTCTTTTCTTATTTACCCTTTTACCCACCATAGCGACATCAATACCGAAGCCGGCGTAAATCTGTGGTAATTGAGCAGTCTGCCCCCATCCAAAAGAGGTGTACCCAACCTTGAAAACCCTGCCCAGTTTTTTGGCTTCTCTGTTTCCCAACAGAAGGTTTCTCACCAAAGCCTCGGCGTCAACGGGGTATTCATCGGGCAAGGTGAGCCAGGGACCAATCTCCAGCTTGCCCCGGGAGACAAGTTCTTTTACCTGGTCCTGCTTTTCAGGCCTTATTTGCAGATAATCCAGCAGAGGAGCGGTCTGGCCGTCCATGAGGAAAGCCTTATACTGCCCTTTCTGAAGAACTTCTATAAGCTCATCAATAAAATCCATGAGCATAAGCCGAGTTTGCCAGATCGGATATCGCCATTCGCGGTCCCAGTGAGTGTGTGATACTATATGAGCGGTTTTGTTTTGTTCAGTATTTTTTTTCATATAATCTCTTTATTAAGTTTAACTGATCCTGTTAAATTTTATGAGTGTCTTTCTTAATCGTTATTCGTTTCTTCGTAAAAATTTTCTTTCGGCAGGTTCCGATACCAGAAGACGTACATACCTGCCAGCCCTGTCAGACATACAGCAGCTACTCCGGCAAAGCCTTTGTAATTATGTATCAAAAGCATCATCGGCCAGATAAGCCAGGAGATGTGCCAGCATATTGTGAAAGGCAGTGCAAGCAGGTCGTTTCGGTGCTCTTTTTTCATTATTTTAGTTTCCTGTTCTGTAAGCAATTTTTTCATAGGCTTCCAGAAACCGAAAGGACGAGTGGTTTTGTAAAAGCTTTGGAGTACGTCATTTGAGGTCTGCGGACTGATAAATGTCCCAATGACAGAACCGATGAATCCAAATGCGACGGTTAGCAGGAAAGTCAGTCTGGGGTCCAGAGCCGGAGCGATTATTCTTTGTAATACTGCAGCAGAAAGCCCAAAAGCGGTTCCGAAAGCGAAGCCTCCACCGTTAAACCTCCACCAGTAAAATCTAAGGAACCTCGGAACTACCATTCCTCCCCAGAAGCCTGCGATTACCCAGCTCCAGATGTCATTGATGCTCTCGACGGTATAGCCAAACAGGAAACCAATAATTACTATTCCCAATATATAGAGCCAGCTTGCGTATATCAATTCTTTATTTGCGGCTTTTGGCCGAAGGTATCTTTGGTAAATGTCCCTTGTGAAAAAGCCTGTAGCTGCATTAACGGTGGAGTCGAAAGTTGACATACTTGCAGCGATAAGAGCAATTAGGATAAGTCCCCTGAACCCCCTTGGTATATTGTGGATGAGTACAGCCGGCACGATTCTTTCAGGGTTTACAGTTCCGTGTGAGCTTACGAGTTGTAATTTATCCTGCCACTGCTGGCCGAGTATTTCCTGCAGAGAAGATATCATTTCCATTGGGTATTGCGAAGGATGTTTTGTTATTCTCGCTATTACGTCAGCCCATCTGCTCGGTGCGATTTCTCCCAGATTTTCCTTAATGACCAGAGCGGCGTTTTCGATATTTGTCGGGTCAGGGAACATTTCTTTTACTAGGAACAGTCCAAGAATCGCCAGTCCCATCATGAGCGGCCAACGGAAAACCATCAAAGTGCTCCAGAGGAAACTTAACAGTCCGCATTCTCTGTCGTTTCTTGCGCCAAAATATTTTGGGTCATCGCCCATACCCGCACCCATGAATAAATTCTGCAAGAGATAGAAAACAGCAAACATGCCAAGGTTTTGAAAAACTTCATACCCTTTAGGCATCTGGGTTTTCCAGTATGGAGTTATTTTCATCCAGTCCGAGTTTCCAGTCACCTTCTGTGCGAGCATGTCCAGTGATTGTGAATCTACGACTTTAGCAGTAGCAAGGACGGTTATAGTAATTACCGCAATCAAAATGACCCCTGACTGAAATATGTCGGTAAATACGACCCCGTAAAAACCAGAAGCCATTGTGTAGACAGCGGCTATTCCTATCATAATAATCGCACAATAGAGAGGTGGCATATTAAGGAACATAGATAGAAACAGTCCAACTCCTTTGACCATATATGCCAGCATTCCGACGGTAAAAACAGTTTGAGCGATGGCAGAAAATATTCTTGCAAACTGTCCACCGAAACCTTCCCCGAATCTGAATTTCATCCATTCTGCGCCAGTCATACATCCGCTTCTTCGGTGCCATTTTCCTGTCCAAAGGAGCATTACAACCATAATCAGTCCGACACCACCCCGGAGTTCTATGAATATGCCCCTCGGGCCGAGCATGAATAAAAAAGATGTTATGACCATGGTGCCGGTAATGTCGAGCCATGATGCCATTCCGGATATACCCATCGCCCACCATGGAAGTTTTCTACCTCCGAGAAAGTAATCTTCCAGGCTTGCCGAGGCCATTTTTTTCAGATAAAGTCCCAGCCCTACAAGAAATGAAAAATAAATAAATATTACAATGTAGTCCAGCTGGTTTAAGTAATCCAAATTTTACTTCTCCTAATAAATTATATTCAGGTAATGTTAAAAATTATGGATTGTTCGACAATATGACTTTGCCTTTGGCGCAGTTGATTAATACAAGTTTTCGGGGGGCAAAATTTTCACTTATAACTGCACGCTGCACATCCTGAGCAATATAAATATGGTCGGCCTGTTTGTCAAAATTAAGATTGCGCAAAGCAGTTGAGCCGGACAGCAATTCAATTACAGGCTTAGAGTCTGAATTTACCGTTAAGAGCGAATTTACCAAAGATATGAAACCGTGGCCCTTTTGCTTTAGTACCTGATGGGAAGGTCCCCAGAATGCACAATTGTTGAAAGAAGCTTTGCCTGTAAAGTTTTCAGATGTCAGTATACCAACGGGATTGATGGTTTTGTCATTTTTTACGAGGTTTCCCGGAACGAACTGACCGTTGGTAACCAAAATACCGTAAGGGGCAGTGTTTTCTATATATACACAGACGCGATTCATATCGGCGCCTATTCCGCTGAACTGTCCGTTACATACGCCATTTTCGGTTTTTTTGAATAAATACCCGGTTTTAGCGCCAAAAACGAAGGTATTGGTAACATATTGCCAATCAGTTCTGCCGAAAATAAAGGCTTCGAGATTCTGGTTCATGTATTTTGCCACTGCTATATCAGGATTTGGCTTTGCATCTTCAGGAACGCCTTTATGTCCGCTTCTGGGCCAAAAATGGGGGTTGAAGTGTACATTCTCTATCCTGCCAATGTCTGTGGTGTTGTTTATAAATATGCCTCTTCTAAGTACACAGCCGTAGACGTTGTGTATAAAATGAAGTTCATTGTTTTCAGGGCCGATGCAGATACCGTTATATGAATTGGCCAACGTAACATTTTCAATAACGTTGTGCATTCCGGAGCCTTTTATGGTCCAGGGATATGGCTGAATGTCATCGAGCTTCTGCTCGGGATAGATAATTGTAAGCCCTTTTATAGCAGAGCTTTGCTGAAGTGTTATTAACGGTTTGCCGTATTGTGAGCCCCTTCCTGGATATGCGTAAAGGACTGTTCCTTTTTCGATTATGCCGTGATGAGGCCCGTTCCATGAGCCCTGAAGTGTAACCGAGGTGGGGATAGTTAGCGGTTGGCGTAGTATGTATTTTCCCGCAGGCAAGGATGCTGTACCGCCTTTTTGTTGAGCTAAACAGTTCAGATAATTCTGGATTTTATCAGCTTGATTTTGGGAGGAATCAGGTTTGATGCCGTAATCAAGGCATTCAGCACCTGTAAAACCAGTAAAGTTCAGAATTATAACAGCAATAATCTTCACGAATGAGAAATTATGTGAAATAGTCATTTTCACCTTTCTATACTTTAAGGATTAACTATTATTGTTATAGAAAAAGAGGTCATTTTGCTGCAAAAAAACCATTATACGCTTTTTTTAATGAAAATTCTACGTTCAGTTCCATGAAAATAGCAGAAAAAGTAAAAAAGTCAAGAAATATTTAATTAACCTGAATTAATTAATTGACAAGTATTTAATAATGTGGTATTATGAAATTTGATATGGGACGCTGTATTCTAATATTTCAGTGTTTAATGTTAAATGAATCAGAAGAGGAAAAACAGTGTTAAAGGCTGTCGAAAAAAATAATACTCAAAATGATTTCGGCAATTCCTTTCAGGCTCTACAGCTAATTTACAGGCATGGGCCCACAGATCAGCAAAGTGTAGCTAAAAAGCTTGGCATTACTTTGCCTGCGACATTTTCCCACTTTAAGAAGTTGAAAAAAGAGGGGCTTTTAAGCAAAACTAACTTGAAGAGAAATAACGGCAAAGGCAGACCATCTACTCTTTGGGAGATCAGCAAATCAACAAATTTCACATCAGGTTTTGTAATTGTTCCTCCATATCTGCTTTGCGGAACCGCTGATTTTGATAACAATATATGTCTGGAAGACCAAGTTGACCTTACAGATGTTAATAATCAAGCTGGTCTTTTTGATGTTATTGACAGTTTCTTTGATAAAAGTCTTGGGCGCATAGATGAGAAAAACGGTGATCTTCGTTTTGTTTCATTCGGTCTTCCGGGGTATCTGGATAAGAATAACAGTGTAATTAAGAGTGTCAATATGCCGGTTCTGGAAGGGATGAAAATAAGAGATCATTTCCTTGAGAAATACGGAATTCAATGTAAATGTCATTCCCATTATTACACATATTATTATGCTGAGAAAACATACATGCCTCCTAATACCACTTTGTCAGTCATCGACTGGGAGCTTGGCCTGGGCCATGTTGCAGGCTGTAATGATGACTTTTTCAGCGTTGCAACAGACAGTAAAAAATCACCCCGCGGTATTCATGATATAGCTCACATGCGAATTGTACCTGAGGGAGCTGAGTGTATATGCGGGAACAAAGGATGTTTAGAAGCATATACAGGCGGATGGGCGATTATAAAGCAGCTTAATGACCCTAAAATCAAGACACTTAACGATATCATTCGTTCAGCTTTAAATAATGATTCAAAAACTTTAGAGGTATTGAGTAAGGCAGCT
>CAZAYB010000207.1:958-5469 GCA_964489215.1 uncultured Pirellulales bacterium | reverse complement strand
AAAAATTTTGCAGATTTTCTTATATACCAGGTGTCTAATTGAACACCCGTTTCAATCACTGTTTACATCCACACATCAATTATCATACCAGGCCAGATCCGGCTGCCCTCAAAATAAATTTTCAACAGACCCTCAATCATCTTGCTGCTGCCGCTTTGGCCCCTCCTCCTGACAGCCGCCTCAAGTGTCAAATGCCCGTTTTTACCCCTGTTAACCCCTTTCCTGGGCCCGCCTGACTCCCTTTTACCCTTACCGCTGACGCACCTTTTATATAGCGCAAGGTCCCTGCCTCTTGCGCCGCACCCCCCAGGCCCAACATGAACTATCGATCCATCCATCTTATTCCCATGCGCATAAAGCGCACCGCAACTATATAATCAAACCTGCAACTGACCCTAAGCAACATCCATACCCGCAATATCAGGCTCAAACATAAACTGCTAACCCATAAAGACTTAAAAAAATTGAAATACCCCCAGATATTTCACTCCCAACCAGATATCGGCAGATTCTTCCGCCCTAACCCCCCTTCCTAAACCAGCTCTGTCCCCCTGTTACAAGGCTACAACCTTACCCCTTACCCCCGCTCCATTCGAGAGTAGCTATAATTGCAAGTACCATAATAGTTTGCGCAAATACAAGAATCGTCCCCGCCAGATTTACCTGATAAAGAAAGACCGCTGAAATGCTCGTACAAATAGTCGCAAGATAAAGAGTCAGCGCCACCTGCCTGTCCGTAAGTCCCCGTCTCTTAAGACGATGCGAAAAATGCTGTGTATCACCCACAAAAGGACTCTTACCCTGCCAGAGCCGAATCAATGTTACTGTAACAAAATCATAAAAAGGAACTGCCATTACTATAATCGGCATAAATACCGCATAAAGCCCTGAACCTAAAGACTGATTATAATACGTTGTCCGCAAAGAAATTAACGCAAGAAAAAACCCTACAACCATCGACCCTGCATCACCCATAAACACCTTTGCAGGCGGAAAATTAAACACTAAAAACCCCGCCAGCGCCCCCATGGTAACCAGCGATATTGACCCTATAAAAAACTGGCCGGATACCGCCGCCGCTGTAAACAAAACCGTCGATACTATCAGCGCTATCCCTGCCGACAAACCGTCCATATTATCCAGAAAATTAAAGCAGTTAATTATCAACACTATCCAAAACGTTGATATCACAGAAGTTATAAAGCGATTATGAATAAAAAGCTCAAGTTTAATATTCGCAAACCAGGCCCCCGCAAAAGCAACCCCAAACTGAACCGCCAGCTTGAAAAAAGGCCCAAGCCCTTTCCTGTCATCTATGTACCCAACAACATAAAGCACTGCAGCACAGCCGATTACAACACACAGCTGATCGAGACTGGCAGAAAAACCCTCGTAATGGCTCCCGATTTCCTCCCCGAAAATATTAAAAGGATCCGGAAAAACAAAAAGAAGCGCAAAAACCACCGACCCTACGATAAATAATATTATCGTTGCAAATATTGCACTGCCCCCCCCAAGTGCCACCGGTCGGCTGTGGTACCTGTCACTTGAAGGATGAGCCAAAAAACCCTTGCCGGTGTAATATATGATCGCTGCTTTTGTTAATATAACAGAAGCTGCAAAAGAACCAGCCAAAAGCAACAACCCCAGTACCATATAAACAGTGATGTTAAATCTCCTAAAGTGATGATAAATACTCTGAAAAGTTATCAATTACCCTGATTATACCCTTAAGAAATAACATTTTCAAGATTTGAATTTTTCCCGACCACAATTATCCGCCGCGATTACCCGCCGTTTTTTTGTTATATTTCTGTGGAAATACTTGCACTTTCTTGTCATTATTGCTATAATACAATCTTGCTACTGGGCGTGATTTTAATGTAACAAAGTTAAATTACTGGAGTTATAAGTGGTACAACCCAACGCAGCAGAACTTACTGACCTTTTCACAAAGGACCATTTCAAAAAAATCGAGTCTGTTTTCAAAAGCAATTTTGGAATGAAACTTGAGACAACCAACATTGAAGGTAAACGCATAAGGAGCATGTGTTCAAACGGCTGTTTACCCGCATTTTGCGAAAACGTCCGCGAATCTGCAACCGGAGCTAAACGCTGTCACCAGGACAGGTTGCGCAGCCTTGATATATCGATAGAAACAGGTCAGCCTTATATTTCACTTTGTCATGCCGGTATTGTTACCGTTGCAGTGCCTATAATGGACCGTGACAATCCATTGGGAGGGCTTTTCTTTGGTAAGTGCTTCTGGGAGCAATGCAATGAGAGTATTGAAGAAGACATACTCAAGCGACTTCGGGGACTGAGGGTAAACAGGTCTAAGCTGATAAATTCGGCTTATAAATTGCCGGTTGTATCCGGGAGAAAGCTGCACGAGGCGGCTGAATTTTTATACATTCTGCTTTATGAAGTTACCGAACTTGACCCCCGTGTGGCTCAATGGCGTCGCAAAATGACCCAGCAGCAGTCGGAAATAAGCGATTTTATTCAAGAGAGCAAAAAGCTCGGGATTGAGAGCAAGTATCCTTATGAAAGCGAACGTGAACTTATCGGTAAGGTGAAAATCGGCGATCGAACTGGAGCCCGGGAGATACTCAACAATATGCTGGCAACGATAATGCTTCATAACCCAGGTGATATCAACACTTTAAAGGCTCGACTGGTTGAACTTTTGAGCGTATTGAGCAGGGCTGCCGCTGAGGGAGGGGTTGAGATAAATCTTCTTCTTGAAAAGAACCTTAACTATATCAATACCGCGATGCAGAAGAACAACCAGGAGGAGCTTTGCGCATGGATAAGTGCGGCGTTAAATGATTTTATTGACAGTGTATACAGGGCCCAGGACGCGGGCAAGATGACACAGATCCGCCCGGCGGTCGATTTTATAGAAGGCCATTATGACCAGCCGATTACGCTTGCAGATATCGCAAAGGCATCTTATCTGAGTGTTTCAAGGCTTGCCCACCTTTTCAAGGAGCAGATGGGTATAACCCTTATAGAATATCTCACGAGTGTTCGCATCAATCACGCCAAGAGTTTGCTATTGTCGACAGACAAAAGCTGTACGGCTATATGCTTTGAAGTAGGTTACAATAACCAGAGCTATTTTACGAGGACGTTTAAGGATATGGTCGGCATGACACCCAGGCAGTTCAGGGATAAGAATAAACGTCCTGTCAAACTCAATCCGATATAGTTTTAACCCTGTTTAAACAGCTTATTGAGTTTTTATTTTGTTTGACAGTGTGAATTTTTCTGCGATACTTATCTTTTGATTGAAAAGACGGAAAATATTTGCGCCGGCGACATTGTTTGTCCGAAAAGATAAGATAAGCTTAGCTTTGTTTGATGCAGTTTTTAGAGTATTTTCAGTGTTTTATGGTGATTTGGTGTAAATTCCGTCATTATTTCAGATCGGTAACAAGTTTTACTGGTATATTAATTTATGGGCAAAAAAATAGCGATTCTCGGTTCTACCGGTTCGATAGGCAATAATGCATTACGCGTAATAGATGCGCTTGGTGATGGTTATGAGGTGTACGCACTGAGCGCCAACAGCAGTGTTGAAGAGCTCGCCAATCAGTGCAGGGCCTACAAGCCAAAAGTTGCAGCTGTTACAGATGGGGAATTTTTTGAGAATTTTCTCAGCAGATCCGACGGGCTTGACGTTAAGGTTCTTGAGGGCGGTGATGGTATGATCGAAATCGCTCGCGATGATAACGTTGATGTTGTTATAACAGCAGTAGTTGGTTCTGCAGGTTTGCCGGCCGTTCTTGCGGCAGCTGAGGCAGGTAAAACGATAGCAATCGCCAACAAGGAGCCATTAGTTGCTGCAGGTAAGCTTTTGATGGAGACGGCAAAAGCTAACGGTGCAGAAATTCTGCCAGTAGACAGCGAGCACAGCGCTGTTTTTCAGGCAATGCAGTCCGGCAGAATAAACGAGGTTAAGCGTATAATGCTTACAGCCAGCGGGGGACCATTTCGGGGTGCCAGTGCTGAGGATATAAGGAACGTTACTGTTGAGCAGGCTCTTTCGCATCCTACCTGGGAGATGGGGCCTAAGATTACTATAGATTCTGCGACGATGATGAATAAGGCTCTTGAGGTTATCGAGGCGAAGTGGCTTTTTGGCATCGATATAGACATGATAGAAGTTGTTATTCATCCTCAGTCGATTGTCCATTCCATGGTTGAGTTTGTAGACGGTTCTGTTATTGCCCAGATGGGCAGCCCTGATATGTGTTTGCCGATACAGTATGCTCTTACTTATCCGGAACGTGTTGAGGGAATTGGTCAAAGTATGAGTTTTGATCAGATGAGAAGGCTTGATTTTGAGCTTCCTGACATGGAAGTTTTTCGTCTTTTACGTATCGGGTATGAAGTCGGCAAGGCTGGTGGTACAGGTCCTGCGGTATTTAACGCGGCAAATGAGGCGGCAGTGGAAAAGTTTCTTTCGGGGGGGATAAGTTTTACCGATATATTCGATATTGTAG
>CAZAYB010000207.1:0-948 GCA_964489215.1 uncultured Pirellulales bacterium | reverse complement strand
TGAAAGTCATGATTTTGTAAATGATCCCGGTCTTTTTGAAATAATGGAAGCTGACAAGCATGCCAGGGCCGAAGTTGTAAGGATATTTGAAGACAGGGTCAATAAAACAGGGAAAATTGAGAACACGGCATAGTTACATGGAGGTTCATTTTGAGCGAACAGGATACTAAGGCTACACAGCGGAAAACTGTACAGAAGCGACTGGCAGCGGTGAGGTTTTTGAGTTTTCTACTAATACTATTGCTTATGGCAGGCGGAGTTAGTTACCTGATCATAAATGAAAGTTCTGCGCTGAATACTGTCAAGAGCATATTGATGGTAATGATCGGTTTTGGTGCGGTTATCATGATCCATGAATTTGGTCATTTTATAGTTGCTAAGCTTTCGGGAATCAAAGTAGAGGCATTCAGTATCGGTTTTGCACCAACTCTTTTGGGTATACGCAAGAGCAGCAAGGGTATGAAATTCAGTTTCCTGGGTTCCGGTTCGGGTGATGATTCAGATTCAGAATCAAAGAGCGATGAGGAAGGTACTGAATACCGTCTTGGTCTTTTGCCTTTCGGCGGTTATGTCAAGATGCTGGGTCAGGAGGATGTTGGCAGTGCCGAGGCCAGTGATGATCCCCGTTCGTTTGCGAATAAGAGTGTGTGGGTAAGGATAGGTGTTGTAGCGGCTGGTGTATTGTTTAACGCAATCAGCGCGGTGTTTATATTTATGATAGTTTTTCTTGCGAGCATCAAGCTTCCACCTGCAGTTGTCGGCGGAGTTCGGCCTGACTCTCCTGCTGAGACAGCTGGTCTTGGCGCGGGTGACAGGATAATAAAAGTCGGCAATGAAAGCTTTGTGGATTTTGGTTCTCTATTGATAGCAGGTGCTTTGTCGGGCAAGGGTGAGGCGGTTGATTTTACAGTGGCTCACAGTGACGGTACTGTAAAGGAAGTTGAGATG
>CAZAYB010000206.1:0-5500 GCA_964489215.1 uncultured Pirellulales bacterium | reverse complement strand
CGACGACGGGCAAACCTTTCTCGGCGATATGGCATGTCATTTCGCCATAGTGGTTGTCTATTTTAAAGGGGCTTATAAGCAGAGTAATAAATGAGACGAAAGGTTTTTTTCTGAGGGCATCCTCTGAGCCTGCGATCATCTCAGCCATGTCTATTACCTGTTTGCAGCCTTTAAGAGAGTATATCCCTCCCATTATATGCTTTTGGGTATTGTCAAAGGCATGGAAGAATCTGTTTATGTCGATAGAGTCGTTATTCTGTATGTCGTTTGGAAAAACATTTATTGTAAACAAATGGATATTTTGAAGCTTGTCGACAATACGTGCGTTCAGGGCAACGTCTTTATTTGTGGATTGTCTTCTTTTTCCTGTTTCGAGGTCAATTACGTATATTGCGGTTCCTCCGGTGCCGTAATGTACCCTGTTCTTTTCCAGGTATATATCTGTTTTTTGGTCCCTTGAAAATAAAGTTATTTCAGAAGGGTTTGAATCTATTGAATCTTCAACTAAGGCTTTTGGCAGTTTTACAGTTCTGGATTCTTCATCAACTACAGCTCCAGCTTTTTTGAAGGCTTTGAAGGCAGTTTCAGAATAGACAGCTACTCCAGACTTTTCGAGGACTTCAAAAGCTGCGTCAGCAATTTTTTGCAGTGCAGTTTTATCCAGCGGCTGATATAGAGAAGATTGATAGCCCACTTTTTCTTTAACTGTTGATGTTTTAGTTGGCATTATATTTGGACACTCCTTTAGATTTAGTTTCCTGTTTTAAGTTTTCAGTTAAAAATTCTTTTGTATTTTCAAATGTTGCGGATATTGGTCCGGTTGCTAACATAGGCGTAGCTTCAATTTCTTTTGCTTCCATCATTGAAACAATACGCTGTAGTGTAGCTAATATTTGGTTTTGCTCCCAGTTTTCCAGCGTTAAAAACTGTTCAGTAAATTCTTCCTGGAGCAATGGAGGAGCTTCATTAAGTACTCGGCTTCCTTTGTCAGTGAGCCAGATTTCAGTTCTTCTTTTGTCCTTGCTGCATTGCTGCTTTTTTACAAACCCTTTCTTTTCAAGTCTGTCAATGATACCGGCGACTGTTGCCTGGCTTAGGAAAACGGTTTTTTTAAGGTCGCATATTGAAATACCACCATGACAAGACAGTTCATGCATAACAGTTATTTGCGGACCTGTTATTCCGAATTTATTGACCAGGAATCGCGATCGCAGGTCAATTGCTCTGATAATCCTTCTTAAAGCGATAAAAACAGCGTTTATCGGGGTATCGCTTTCCATAATTCATAATCCTTAAGTTATAATATATCGTACACGTTGTAATATTCTAATGTTAAAGCGCATCAAATCAAGACAATTATATTTATTAATAACGTGTTGGACATAAACAGGGGATACAGGTATTATAAGATTGTTTTGTGCTTGTTTCTTGATTAAGATGTGTATATCTGGCAGGGGAATGTTATTTAGGGTATTGAAGTTGCTGTCAGGATTCAGTCTTTGTTGTAATGGAATGACTTTTTTCTTGAAGTCAGGTGTACAATATTGTTTAATTATCATTGTAATCTGCAAATTTTTTTAAGGTAATATACTATGGAATATTCAACTCAGGCTTCTAATCCCTTTGCGTTGATCGATGATGTTACGAATTTTCAGTACATCAATTCAGTTTGTATGACCCAGTTTGGGACTTTTTTGTTAAGTGCAACCTCTCGAACGGGGTATGTTCCAGAGGATCTGCATAGTAATGAAACAGTATCTTTTCTTACTTATACTCGCAGGAGCAGTGACCGTTGCCGAACCTGGGGGCCGAGAGTTATTGCTTATGACGGGTCTGATATGGGAGATGAGTGGAACAGCGAGATGGGACAGTTCCTTGCGGTTCCGGCAGCTTTGGGTCCTGATAGGAAGATGAGGATATATCAGTTTCATATAAGAAGGTATGCTCCAGAGAGTGTGAGATTTGGTAAAATTGTTTTTACATATTCAGAGGATGACGGCAGGAGCTGGCTTGGTCCTGATGGTCCGGGGACAGTTTTCGAGGTAGATGATCCATCCGGTTATGCTGTAAGTGAAAGTAAAGACGGCTGGGGCTGGCATTTAATGGCTCCGGGTCATATTATGAGCAATGGAGAATGGATACTGCCTGTGAATGTATCCTCGGACCCGGCGCCTTTGGGAGAGATCAATTCCGAGGTGGTTTTTTTAATCAGCAGAAACATTCTTACCGAGCCTGACCCGCAAAAAATAGAGTTTGAGTTCTTTCCCAAGCCTCCAAGGGGCGTATTGTCACCGGTAGAAGGAAATCGAAGCAGAAGCCTTGCCCAGGAGCCTCAGGTTGTTGAGTTGAGTGACCACCGGTTAATGTGTGTTTTCAGGACAGGTAACGGCAGGATCGAATATACTATTAGTGAAGATTACGGCAGGACCTGGTCAGAGTCAAAGATTCTTCGTTACTGGGCAGATGATGGGCCTGTGATTTTGAATCCTAACTGCGCATGTCCGTTTACAAAGCTAACGGACGGCAGATATGCCCTGCTTTACTGCAACAATGACGGAACTCACAACGGTGGCGAGGGGCCTTATGACTCAAGAAAAAACAGAAATCCGGTGTATTTGTCTGTGGGCAGGGAAGTTAAAGGCGGTTCTGGGCCAATGATGTTCACTGCGCCGAGGCTGCTTTGTTCTATCGAAGGTTTTCATCCTGAGAATCCACGGAGAGATCTCACTTACGGTGCTTTTATTGAGAGCTGCGGCGAATATTTTCATTTTTACAATGCCCTTTGGAATTATATCCAGGTAAATAAAACAGATCCGCTTCTGCTTGACTTTTTGTTGTGACGGTTCGGGTTGTTTGTGTGCTTACTGTTTTTGATGTAACGAAAAATCACTGATGAGGTTTATGAAAACCGTACAAATACTTTTTTTATCGACATTGTTTTTCTACATTGCCGGCTGTGAAGATTTTTTAATGAAATCCAGTCGGTTATCTAAACGATTTTGTGTTTCAGATTGGAGAAATATCAGAACAGGTTCTTTGATTCCTCACTGGGGTTATTGCGACCAGCCTTATATTACTAAAACGAAGGACGGAGACTGGCTTTGTCTTATTACAGTAGCTCAAGGTGCTGAACATGATCCAAGCAAACAAAGTGCTTCCACTTTGAGCAGGGACAGAGGTAAAAGCTGGACTCCTCTTGTTACGGTTGATAAAGAAGACCATTCCAGTCTTGAGGCGAGTCATTATCCAGTTCCTTTGACGACTCGGTCGGGGCGGATTTATGCTCTTACTGCTTTAGCATTTACCTACTCTGATGATGAAGGTCTGAGCTGGTCTAAGAGGTATGCAATTCCGTGGCGTAAAGAATTGCTGCCGACAGAAGGTCACCGTCGCGGATGGACGGTGGGGAAACCGCTTGTTGTAAATGGAAAAGTAGTAGTTCCATGGGCTTTGATCAGGACAGCTACGGGAAAAGGTTTGAGAGATACGGAAGTTTTTTTCCACTGCAGCGAAAACATCCTTACCGAATCTGATCCAGGAAAGATAGAATGGGAAATATTCCCAAAGGGGCCTGTCGGGTTAAAGCTTAAAGACAGCAGGGTAAATGAGGAGCCTCAGATTCAGCAACTTTCTGACGGCAGATTAATGACTGTATTTCGGACTACTCTTGGTGAGATTGGACAAAGCTACAGCAGCGATATGGGTCAAACCTGGACAACTCCTGAGGCTGCGAGATATGCGGCCGATGAGAGAATATTAAAGCATCCGCGTGCATGTCCGGCGATGTGGAAAACCGAAAAAGGACAACTTCTTTTGTGGCATCACAATCACGGTGGAAAAGACTTCAGAGACCGCAATCCGGTATGGATAAGCTGCGGCATAAAAAAAGGCGATAAGATAATGTGGTCCGAACCGGAGATATTACTTTACGAACCGAATCCTGATAAACGTATAAGTTATCCTGATTTAGTAGAAGAACGTGGGCAATACTGGATCAGTGAAACAGAAAAAACAATTGCCCGTATTCATCGTGCAGACCCGGTGTTGATAGAAAGCATGAGCGGCCAGGGCAACGATAAGCGAATTGAGAAGGATTTACTGCTTCTGGAATGGGATTGGGATAATACGGCTGGGTCTTTATCATTGCCCCGGCTTGCGGATATTGGGGTAGGGGGAGGATTTTCTATCGAAGTATGGCTGAAAATTTCAGGTAAGCATGGCCGAGAAATTCTGCTTGACAACACCGGAGGAAATGGGAGCGGTTTTATGCTCATAGCAGAAAAAGACGGAAAGGTTGTTTTTGAGCTGAAAGATTTTGCAGGGGTGACTGCATCAAGTTCTGCGGAAGTTTATCTTGAACCGGGTTATCATCATCTGGTGATAATTGCAGACGGCGGACCGAAGATAATCAGTCTTATTACAGATGGAACTTTGTACGATGGGCTGGAAGTACGCAAAGATGGACGATTTCGCATAGATCCGAAATTGTCAGATGTGAACGGAACACAACAGTTACATATAAGGCGGCAAGGGGCCTGTCAAATCAAAAAGCTTAGGATTTATGGCAAGGTATTGAGAACTTCACAGGCTATTGCTCATTACCATGCGGAAAAGACATTGTATGAATAATCAGCTTACAGGCAGCTGTCAATTCTATGCCTAAGACATCTGTTCTTGAAATTGGCGTCTATATTTATGATTGTCTCAGTCGGCATGTCTTTAAGTTAGGCAGTTGAAATGAAATATGGAGAAGCTTATGTTTAATAGGAAGTTAAGTTTGGCTGTTGTGTTTTTGTTTTTTGCTTGTGTTTTCGCTGATTATCCCAAACGCGATTATCAATTATATGAACCTCAAATCACAAGGCATTATATCTATAAGGCGAGTGAAGATGAGGATCGTTTTTCCTATAACCATTGTGCGAGCATAGAATACTTTGATGGTTTTTTCTATGCTGTTTGGCAGGCGAACTATAAAAACGTCGAAGGTTTTCCCGGTCGAAGAATATGGCTTGCGAGAAGTAAGGACGGCAAAATATGGTCGGAACCGATGCACTTTACTGGAGAGGGTTCCTACAATCCCATAACTCCCTCAGCTGCTGACAGTGAAATGCAGAGTCAGCCTAACCTGCTTAATTATAAAGGCAAAGAACTGTGGTGCAGTTGGTGCATTCGGGGATTCAAAGGGCAATCCGGGACCTATCTAAGCATTCTCAAATCCAGTTCAGACAAATGGCGAAACCGGAAAATAATGAACACTCATAAGATAGGGGACTGGAATACTTATGCCTATCCATCTCAAAATATGGTAATGCTAAAAAGCGGCAGGGTTCTTATGCCTGTGACCTTTGATACACTGAAAACCATAGAGGGCGTTCGTTACCCCGTTATGTTCAATGGCTTTCTTTACAGTGATGATGATGGACAAAGCTGGAAGGCCTCTAATCCTATTACTCTTACAGATAATGTTACCGGTCAGTGGGAGCCATGTGTTCATCAGCAG
>CAZAYB010000205.1:0-5547 GCA_964489215.1 uncultured Pirellulales bacterium | reverse complement strand
TATTTATCATGCCCAGGAGCGTTTCTATTTGATGCTGGAGGCATGGAAAAACGGTGACATTCAAAAGGTTGGGGGTTATTTTCGCAGGGACGGTATCGGTCTGCGTGATGATTACAGAATTTCAGGTAAAGAACTGGAGACGATGTGTGATATCGTTCGGACGGTAGAGGGTGTTTACGGTGAGCGTATGCTCGGCGGCGGTGATAAAGGAGCGGCTGGCTGTATTGTCAGGGCAGATTCGGTTGAGCAGGTTAAGCAGGCGGTAGACAGGGCTTACCCGAGAAGTCATCCGGAGCTTAAGGACAAATACGCAGTTCACAGCTGCGGAATTGTTGACGGTATAAAAGTTCTCGATGATGTTTTATAACGATGTCATTTGTTTGCGGAATCCTTCCAGTCCGGTCTTAGTTTTTCCTGGACGCACCATGCATCTAGAAGAGCAAGTGCAGTCATATTTTCAATTACCGGTATTACTCTTGGTATGATGCAGGGGTCGTGTCGGCCGTGTGTTTCTATAGGTTTATTTTTTTTATCAAGGTTGATTGTTTTCTGCGGTTTTGCAATAGAGGCGGTCGGCTTTACTCCTATTTTTATTTGTACGGGCTGACCTGTTGATATTCCTCCGGAAATTCCGCCTGCGTTATTTGAGAGGAACCCATTTTCCGACATCTGGTCGTTGGACTGTGAGCCTTTCATTTTTGCAAGCTCAAATCCTGCGCCAATTTCTATTGCCTTTACCGCTCCGAGTGTCATTATTGCCCTTGTAATTCTGGCATCGAGTTTATCGAATACGGGGTCTCCCAGGCCGGGGGGCAGATTGAGTATTTCAAGTTTTATTATACCTCCTACAGAATCGTTATCATCTTTTGCATCGATGATTTTTTGTTCCATTAACTTTGCGGCTGCTGGGTCTGCGCATCTTACGGGGTTTTTTTCAATTTGGCTGTGGTCGCATTTTTGGGCTTTTACGCCTGCAACTTCTATTGCGTGAGCGATAATTTTTACGCCCTTTTTTTCGATAATCTGTTTTGCAACCGCCCCTGCCATTACCCTTGAGGCAGTTTCTCTGCCGGATGACCTTCCCCCCCCGCGGTGGTCTCTTATTCCGTATTTTTTGTAGTAAGTAAAATCAGCGTGTCCCGGTCTGAATAGGTCCTTTATTCCTTCATATTTGGAGGAGTCCTGGTCCTTATTGTAAACGACAAGAGCAATCGGGGCTCCGGTTGTTTTATTTTCGAAGACTCCGGAAAGCACATGAACACGGTCCTTTTCAGAACGCGGAGTAGTTACGTCGCTTTGGCCCGGCCTTCTTCTGTTCATCTGTATCTGAATTTGTTCGAGGTCGAAATCCAGTCCGGGTCTTATGCCATCGAGCACTGCTCCTATTGCAGGTCCGTGGCTTTCACCGAATGTGGTAACCCGTATAATCTGGCCGTAGGTGTTTGCTGCGGTGCTTCTTACGGACAGTTCTTCGGTGAGCAGATCCTGTATGTTTTCAGCGAGCAGCCTGGGGTTATCCTCGGTTGAATCCAGGACCAGGTCAGCGTATGGTTCTATGACCTCGTTTCTATAGGTGAGTTCTTTGTTAAATTTTTCTTTACCATCAGGTCCATCGAGCCATGGCGGAATTCCGTTTGCGGTTGCTCTTTGCCATGCGACGCGGGGGTCGGTTTTCAGGTAAACAATAATTGCATTATTTCTAAGGGGCAATCTGTTATGGGGGGAAAGCAGAATTGAACCTCCGGTTATTACGAGTTTCCAGTCCATATCGAAAGTATCCGCAGCGACCTGTTTTTCGAGGTTTCTGAAGTATTCGTTTCCGTGGTCGGTATAAATCTGCCGGCATGATTTTTTGCTGCCCGTTTTTTTTTCGTATTCCTCTTCAACGAGTATATCTGTTTCGACTGCTTCCAGGCCTATCAGCTTTGACAGCTCATTACCAACAGTGGTTTTTCCGGCACCTTTTGGTCCGGCGATTACAATTTTCATTTATTGGTCCTTAGAATAATTTATCATTAACGCATATCTTCAGCGGTATTCTACAGGAAAGAGGGTTTGGAGTCAAACTTTGGGGGCACCGATAAGAATTCATTGGCGGAGAAGGCACTTGAGCTATGAAAATGTGGATGGGGAGTATAAAGGAGCGGGATGCTCCGCAAAGCGATGCTGGAACATCCCTGTTATTCAACAATCACCTTCCTCGGTAATTTTATCCTTTATGTTTTGAGGATAGCTGGGGTTTGTAAGCTTGTTATAAGTGAATTATTAGATTTATATTTTTCAGTGTTTCTGTTTTCAGAAATTATCGTCAATATCCGGAACAGAAAAATCATTTCCATATTCGAGGGGCAATTCGGCGTTTGGGCTTAATCTTACAGCGTCTCTAAGAGAATCGGCAAGGTATGTGCAGTCTCTGGAAGGGTTTATTAGGTTTTTTGGGCAGTTTGAGGGCCAGTTAACCAGCCAATATGTTTTTTTGTAACGATAAATTATATCAGTTGCGTGAATCATATCGGCAGAGGCAGGAGTGAATTTGTTTTCCTGTGAGGGCGAATTTGAGAGTATTGTAATTATCTGGTTAAAGGTTTTGTTTTTGAATTCGGTAACAAGCTTTTCAAATGGTACTATTCTTGCGTATTTCATATTTACCTCCGTGATTTATTATTTATATTATCGCGGAGATATTAATGGGTTATCTTTAAAGAAATACTAAATTGAAGTTAGGTTTTTATGATTTTTGGGTATTTTAAGAGCTGTAACTTTTTATAAGTCTCTTCCTTTTATTCCGTCTATAGTAACGTTTGGGTTTGGATTTCCATCGTTTGCCGGTTCAATGTCTTTTGCCTGTATGAATGCGACGGATGAGTCTGAAATGAGGAAATTTCTTGCTCCGTATGGACACCACCATCCAGTATCTGCCGATTTTACGGGAAGGTGGTTGCTGGTCCATTCACCGATCAGTATTTTCGAGGATGGATTTTTCAGGGCAGTGTTTTTTTGGCAAACAGCAGATACGGGATCTGAGTACTGGTTTGGGACTGCGGTCATCTGGTTTATCTGTTCGGGTGAGTGGTAAAATGCCATCGAATAGGCATAGCTTGTGGATTCATATTTTTTTTGTCCCTGCTGGTCTGCCGGGCACCACAGAACTGAAGGGTTTTGAGTATTTATATCTGCTGATAAATATGGCTTCAGAAAGTGCTTAAAGCCCCTGCCCATCCAGAGCCAGTTTCCAGAGGGCAGCGGGTCTTGTGCACAGGGGTAGTGATTTTTATTGTCCTGGATGTACAAGGCGACGGCGAGGTCTATCTGCCGGAGGTTTGACTGGCAGATGATCTTTTTTGCAATTGATTTGCTTTTCTTGAGGGAGGGCAGGAGAATAGTGAGCAAAAGGGCAATGACGGCAATTACGACAAGAAGCTCTATTAAGGTAAAGGCTGGTCTGGTTTTATTCATTTATAATACGACTTTATTTATCAAATTACAGAATATTTTTACGTTTGCCGGCGGGGCATATTATGGTTTTTGGGGTTTATTGTCAAGATATTATCGGAAGCAGGCGCTTACGGTCAGAAATGAGATGTGAGAACGGCATGTCGGGGTTGACTTTTTTAAAGTAAACGGATATAATGGGTTTATTACTTATGCCCGACGGATTGGGTCGTTATTCCTTTAAGCATCGCAATTTATGTGATGGGGGAAATCAGCAGGGAAGTATGTTTTCGAGCCTTTTTTCGGAGCGGGAAAATGAATAAGTACTCATTGAAGGATCTTTATCTTGTAGGTATTTTGATTGTTATCGGTACATTTGCATTTGGGCTTCTGAGCGGATACTGGTGTGCGAGGCTGGTCCCTCAAAAGCCAAATATCGTGGTTTTGCCTTTGAACGGCCAGGTTGAAAAAACAGACAGAGCAAAGGAAAAGCAGGATGATCAGATGCAGGTAATTGAGAAATATCTTGAGGGTAAGATATAGGGGCTTAAATTTTGTGTTTTTGATGAGCAGTGCTTATCTTGTGCCCGTTTCGGTTTCGAAGGGCTTTGGATTTGCTGGTTTAATGCTAACGGGTTCAAAAGATTCGCTTAACATCAATGACCGGCCTTGGCCTTAGGCCCTGATTTTTAAGGGTCTGCGGTATAAAACATTTCTTAAAGCGAAATTTTTTCTTGATTGAGTGTAATTGTTCCTTATAATAATCTGTTTTCCGGTCGGGGAGTGTTTTGATCCTCACGGTTTTTGCCAACGTAGCTCAACGGTAGAGCACTGGTTTTGTAAACCAGCGGTTGAGGGTTCGATTCCCTCCGTTGGCTTTTGCTTTTTATTGCAAGCAGGGAGATAACATTTTGGCCGGGCGCGATTCATTACAGTAAGTACTTCTCTGAATATGTCAGCAACGGGCAATAAGAAAGCAGCTGGTCATCATTTAATCTGGATTTTGTTTTAGTTTGGGCAAAATAATAATGGAAAAGGCAATAGAAAAGGCTAAGGCACTTATAGAGGCGATGGAGTATATTCGCCGATTCAAGGGCAAGACTATTGTGGTTAAGCTCGGCGGAAGCGTTCTGGATGATGATGAGCTCGAGAAGAAGCTTCTTAACGATGTTGTTTTTATGGCAACGGTTGGTATGCGGCCAATTATAGTTCACGGTGGGGGCAAGGCTATAACGCGTTCAATGGAAGAGGCTGGTCTTGAGCCTGTATGGGTTCACGGCAGGAGGTATACCGATGAGCGTACCCTTGCTATTGCTGAGCATACCCTGGTGCATAAGGTCAATAAGACGATTTGCAAGTCCATCAATAAGCAGGGATGTGAGTCAATGGGTCTTCATTCGCTTAGCAGCTGTGTTCTTTTTGGTGAGCCTTTACGGCTTGAGGGTGAAAACGGCAGGAAGCTGGATGTGGGTCTTGTAGGTCAGATTAAAGGCGTCAACAGTATGCTTTTGAATAAGCTTTGTTCTACGGGTGTGATACCTGTGATTGCTCCGATAGGTATTGATAAGAACGGGGGCAAGCTGAATATTAACGCAGACAGTGTTGCAGGTGTAGTTGCGGCAGGTGTTAAAGCGGAGAAATTTGTAGTAGTAAGCGATACTCACGGGATATTGAAGGATGTTAATGATCCTTTGAGCAGGCTCTCAACGGCAAGTGAGTCTGAAATAGGCAATATGGTGGCAGAGGGGGTTATAACGTCGGGTATGATGCCTAAGGTTGAGTCATGTCTTACGGCGATAGAGGGCGGTGTCAGCAAGGCCCATATCATTGACGGACGGATACCTCATTCTCTGCTGCTGGAGATATATACCGAAGAGGGAATCGGAACTCAGATAATTAAATAATTCAGGGAATAAAATGGATCAGAAAGAAGTTACGGATATTTTTGAGAAGTATGTTATCGCCAATTACGGCAGGGTTAATAAAACTATAGTTAAGGGCGAAGGCAACTATATATATGACATTGAAGGTAATCAGATACTTGATATGTTTCCGGGCTGGGCGGTAAGCGGAATAGGTCACTGCCATCCTAAAGTTACCGAGGCGATATGCAGG
>CAZAYB010000204.1:0-5602 GCA_964489215.1 uncultured Pirellulales bacterium | reverse complement strand
GAGGCAAAGATTCTACCTATTTTCCCCACAAATTACTCCGGAGAGCCAATTAATTTATTCTCAAGACAAAAATTGCACTCTGTGGTTAAAGTAGCCATTGACGTTAAGCGGATTTTCATCACCGCCGCTAATTACAATCAGATTACAGCCGTTTTTCCCATGCCTTATAGACAGCATGAATATTTTCTTCCGGATTGTTCTTGCCCCATTCACATTGTGCGATCAATCCCCCCCTTCCGTCATCAAGTAAACTCCGAACCCGCATCACGTCTCTTTCTACATCAGCCGGTGACCCGAAAGGCAGGGTATGCTGGCGATCCATTTCCCCCCAGAAAGTAATCTTACCCTTGTACTGTGAAGCAATTTCATCTATATCCATACAAAACAACTGAGAATTAATCGCATCGACTCCAATTTCAACAAGATCTCCATAAATCTCATTGATATTGCCGTCTGAATGAAACATCGCAAATTTACCAGCTGCATGAATTTCATCGCAGTATTGACTATACAAAGGCTTAAAAATATCTCTCCACGTCGAAGGTGGAATAAGCAGTTTTCGCGTACTGCCCCAGTCATCCATAAAAAACACACCGTCAACATTCGATTTACACCAGCTTTTTACATCCTCAAGATAGAACTCGTGCACCATTTCGATTAACTTGCGAATCTCTTTCGTACCATAGGCCAGGTCCATAAACACATTCTCGCTGCCTCGAAGAAACTGAATCCGTTCAAAAGGACGGGCCGTAATATCAGATATCATAAACTTATCGCTCTGGTCACACTGCCGATTAACGTAAGAATGGTCGCGCCCCTGAAGCAGATGCATCGGAGGAGAAAACTTATCAAGCGCCCCCCAGTCATCCAGCTGAGTTTCTTTTACTTCCCCAACAACCCCAGGCTCTCCAACATGCCATACACAACCCCAGTCATCTGTATAAGTCCCGCCGTACCTGGTAGCCTGCATAATTGCATCATTTATCCCAGGAGTCAACTGAGAAGGCTCAATATCCATAGGATATTTTTCCACCAGCTTCTCATATTTATCCATTTCAAAAAGTCTCACCGCCGGCAGTGCCCAGCAGTCCCGCGGAATCCTGTCCGGTTTTTCGAAACGCAGTGTTTTTATCATCCTCTCTCTGCTGTTCATAAATCTGCTCCTGTCAACTGGCGTTTTTTTCCATCTTCAGCAGCTGTCATGTCCGCAAATAAATCTGAGCACAACCGCCCTGACGTTTACCAGCCATCTTATACCCTGTTTGGCTCCTATTGTCAATAACCTGTTAGCCAAAATGTTTTTTTGCCGTGCACTGCACTCTTAATCTTTATTTTTTATTCGGCGTTTATATTTGAATATCAGTCCACCTGTTATGGCTGTGAAAGGCGCTACCGCAACAAGCCCAAAACTTCCCACAAAAACATTGAGTATTTCAGCGGCAATGTAATTGATATTGAAAAACTGTGCCAGCGGAGTGCCCTGCCCCATATGGTACATCAACATTGTCGTATATCCCCCCGAATAAGCAAGCAGCAAAGTAGTCGTCATTGTGCCTATCACAGACCTGCCAACCTTCATACCAGAAAGAACATGCTCAGCGTAACCAATATCTGGTTTCTTTTCGCGTATCTCATGCATTGAGGCAGCTATGTCCATCGCCAAATCCATAACCGCTCCCGAACATGCGATAATAATACCGCTGACGAAAATTCTTGTAAGGTTCAGATGTGCAAAACCCGAATACATAAGTGCCTCGGCAAATGGCCGGACAGCTCCGTGTATTTGAAACCCGCCCGAAAAGACAAGAGCCAATCCGCTCGCAAAAAGCAGACCTGAAAAAGAACCAATGAATGTAACCAGACCTTTTTTGCTCATCCCGCCTACGAGAAAACTTACCGACGCGGTTAAAGCTCCGACTATCATGATCGCTACCGGAAAAGGGTCGATCTCCTTCAAAAACAAAGGTATCATAATTTTCCAAATCACAAGAGCTGCAAAAACAAATGAAATAAGTGCCTTAAAACCTGTAACCCCTGCCACCGAAATCAGAAACACTGCGAAAAGAACTGCCAGAATTATTTCAACTTCAAGCCTGTAATGGCCGCGAGTGTAAGCTGTCGTCTTATCCCCTTTGAATCGGTACTCCACAAGCACGTCATCACCCTTGCTGTAGATCTCATCAATTTCCTTTTTACCCTGGAGCTGATTGAGAGCCCTAACCTCCATACCCTCATGAGGACCGTTCAGCAGCCTTGTCTGGAGTATCTGGGTCCCAACCTGGATTATCGAAAGATTTTGAATATCGTCGTTATCAACCGAAAGAACCTCGGCCTTGGCATGGATGGAACCCTCATAAAAGCTGCTCTTATATCCGGTAGGAATGAATATAAGGATTGCGCAAAGAACAAGAAAAAAAAGAACGATAATCAAATCTTTCATACTAAGAGCCTTCCAATTAAAAAAAGGGCAAAGGCCGTATAATAAGCCCTTGCCCCTGAAAATCAAGTATCTGTGAAAGTAAAATTAGTTGTTAAGATTTACTCTCATAGCCGCAGCTGTCTTCACTGCCAATTCTGTGTTCTCATACTTGCCGTCGAACCTGTAAGCCTCACGGCCGATTGCAAAAACCGGAACCGGAAGTGCTGTATGGCTGTATGATGTGAAATCAATACCAGCCCTGCGGTTCATAATGTGTGTGCAGGTAACCGTAAAAGGCTCATAGTAATAGTAAAGAATCGTATCTTCGTCTGGAGTATTGACTGACTCACCCTTCATTGTCTTATCGTAAGCACCTTCGATAAGTTCTTTTTCATAATCGGTAAGGCTGTCATAGTTAAGACCGAAAGCTGCGAGCATCTTGTCTTTGATATCCTGGTTCATGTCTTCCGGGATATTGTTAGGATCAACACCATAGGCTGCCTTATGATCGGCCAGCAATGTCCAGTCAAACATCTCATAAGACATAGTCTGTCCGTTGAGAATCTCAAAAGCCGTTTCGTAACCTGTGCCGGCAAATCCGAGTGTTAAACCGCCGCACTCGTGGTCACCGGTAACAACGATAAGAGTATCGTTGGGATGCTGTTCATAAAAATCCAAAGCAACTTCTATCGCTTCATCAAATGCGATTGTGTCCTGGATAGCTGCCATTGCATCATTGGCGTGACAGGCCCAGTCAATCTTTCCCCCTTCGACCATCATAAAGAAACCGTTGGGGTTGTCCAGAAGCCTGATGCCTTCGGAGGTGTATTCAGCAATTGAAACATCCTGAGGATCTCTGTCCATTTCATAAGGAAGAGCCCAGCTGCCGTCAATATAATTCTTACTGTAAGCGAAAACCTTGTCCCCGGGGTTAGCCGCCTGAAGTTCCGCTTTGTTTTCAGCAACAACATAACCGCTGTCAATTGCGTGCTGGATGGGATCATTGCTCGGTTCTGCAACCGGTTTGCCTGGTGCGTAATGACGATTTCCGCCTTTAACCCTTTCACCCTTCATTCCGCCGCCTCCGAAATAATCGAAACCGCTGTCCGAAAGTGCGTTGGAAATGTGCCAGTAGTTGCCTCGTTCTGGCTGGTGAGCGTAATAACAGGCCGGTGTGGCATGGTCAATAGATACACTCGATACAATACCCACCTTCATACCCTTTTGCTTTGCAAGTTCCGCTACTGTTGTGTAATCGAAACTCTTGGTCGGGTCCATCGCGATTGTATTGATGGAGCTTTTCTTTCCCGAGGACAAAGCAGTTGCAGATGCCGCTGAACCGGTAATGAAACGGTTGTCAGCATAAGTCATCTGAAGACCTACGACCGGAAGTGTGCTCATATTAAGAAGCTCTACACCTGCCGTACCGAGACTTGCAGGATTACCTTCACCATCATAAAGACCGTCAGGGTTGTCTGCCTGAACAGACTGTGCCAAATAGGCTTCTGTCGCATGAATCTGCGGAGAGGCCATACCGTCACCGATGAAGAAGAAAACATACTTTGCGCCCTGATAACGCGAGAACCTGCGAGCATCAGCAGCAACAGCAACCAAAGCAATGATTGCCAGACAAATAATCAACTTTTTCATTACATTTCTTTTTTCCATTCTTTTTTACTCCTAAAAAAATCCGTTAAAAAAACATTAAAACTTCACTTTAATCCATAATCTTTCTCTGAAAATCGTGCCGATATTACTTCCTGCGGAAAATACCAACAAGCGTACCCAATGAAAGCAGACCAACAGTTGCAGGTTCCGGTATGCATTCGCTTTCTATTACTATGCTGTCAATAAGTGCAGGGTAATCCGCTGTGCCGGGCCATCCCGCAAAATCTATCCCGAAAGCCTCCCATGAGGGATTAGGCTCGTAAATGATCTGCCAAAAATCCGTTACCCATTTTCCGTCGATCTCATAACCAAGAAAATCCATACTGGTAACTACAATCCCTTCGCTCTGAGCAACTGGATAAATTACTGATTCAACGCCTTGATCGTAATAAGTTACAGCAATAAAAAGCTCTTTTCTGTATCCGCCGGCGTAGTTATCAAGCTCAAATATCAGCTGACCGTCAGCATTGAGTTCAAGAACCCCGAATTTTTCATCTGTTCCCTGACCGTAAGAATCATACAAAAACGGCTTGTATTCATCCGGATACTCCTCTTGCGATAGATCAGAATAGAAAAGGTATCCATTCGCAATCATATCTGGTATTTCAGGGTCGCTCATAACAGCATCTGCCGGCATAACTGCCGTAAGATCACCAAAACTGTCCCGTTCGGCGCTAAGAGCCCCTTCCCAGGTATTCCACTCAGCGGTAATGTATCTTGCCTGAGCCGCACCCGCTAAAACTAAAACAAACAAGATAAGAAATCCTAACTTCTTCATCATACTTCCCTCGCTTTCAAAAAATTAAATTACAAAAAACGCTTTATTTACTTACTGCATAATTCTAAATCAAGATCTGAAAAATATTTGGCAATCCTTTCCAAAGCTATGACGCCCTTAACCTCATTGCTTAAAGGCAAATTCTTTATTTAGCGCTCCTATATTCTCACCCCCTTTCAATACTAATATTTGTTCTTGCATAATTTTCATTAATACACTAATATATAAAATGAGCGTGCGGGCGCATAAAAAACCCGTCATACTCTCAAAGTGAGCCGGTGAACTCTCGACAAAGACAAACCGGCTCTCATTTTTTATAACTGTGGATACAACCCAAAGAGATGCACCCTTCCCTGAATAAGCCTTTATTTTATAAATAACAAAAATACATAAAATAAAACTGAGCTTCCCTCTCAACTACGATAATACTAATACATCTTTTCTATTAGCTTATTGCAAGAGATATGTTAGATTCGAATTTTTTTGAGTTAATCAAAAGTCACATCTTCCGCCACTTTACTCTAACGCCTTCTTTATCAGGCCTTAAAAAAATTAAGCAGTTCGTGTAACAGATATTGCTTTAGAGCGTAACTAAAAATATCAGGTCCCTTTTTGATGTACAGGCTATAAACCAACCGCAAGCCCGAAGCGCAACCGCCGGGACAATACTCACGTCCCTCAAAGTTAGCCCGCCGGTTTAACCGGCGGGTTTATTATCACGACTAACCCAACTCTCT
>CAZAYB010000203.1:0-5656 GCA_964489215.1 uncultured Pirellulales bacterium | reverse complement strand
GAGAAATCTCCCTGACCTACTCGACCGTAAGGGCCATCCCGATGGAATAATCGGGGTGGGCTGTCAGTACAGTCCCGAAAGTTTTCGGGATTGCACTATGGCTTCCCTGCATTGCCGGCAGGCAGGCTTCAGTGCATGGGTCACCCCAACTTAGCGAAGCGTTCTGATGAACACCGGTGAAGATAAACAAAAGAGTGAATAAACCACCTTGCGGCTTAATAACAATTCCCGGCGTTACCAGGGTATGTAAGGAACTTTACTCATTCATAAATTGATTCCAATGGTATTTCTGAGCTCCCTCCGGTCGGTTCGCCCTCTGGAATAAAAACACACCTTTTTAGGCTCATTTGTCAAAGAAAATTGCTAATTTCAATGAATATGCAGCTAAACAAGAACAGCTTAGATAAATATCATTTAACAGAAGAGGAATTGCAACTGACCATAAGCAGTTATGTACCTCAAAGTTTAAAAGCCAATGATTTTTTTCTAAAAGAGGGCCAGGTATCAAATCATATAGGCTTGGTCAGAAAAGGGCTCTTAAGGTCTTTCATTTTCGATGACATGGCCAATGAGATTACCACAGCTTTTTATCCCGAAGGCTCGCTTATTATTTCATTTGACAGTTTCAACAATCGTGTGCCCTCAAAAGAAAACATCAGGACCATTGAAGATTCAGAATTAATGGTTATTAGCTTTGAAAAACAGAAAGAATTATACCGCCTTATTCCTGTTTGGAATCAAATATGCAAAGATCTTGCAGACGCTAACAGCAGGAAAATGATGGACCGTGCAAATCAATTTCAATCCATGTCTGCCACAGAGCGCTATCGCAAATTCTGCTCTGAAAATCCTGAAATCCTGCAAAGGGTTACTTTAGGACATATCGCTGCATATCTTGGCATCAATTTAGCCACCCTTAGCCGAATCAGGAAAAAGAAATAACGATTTTGACTTTTGTCAAATAATCGTTCATGCTATCCTGTATACTTTTGGATCATAATCAAATAAATTTTTGTTATGACAGCAAAAAAGCAAATCAGTATTATCGGAGCAACCGGAAATTTGGGTGTACCCGTAGTAAAAAACCTGGTGGGCTTGGGTTATCGGGTCCATGCAATAGTGCGAAACCATGAAAAAGCACATGCACTTTTTGGCAAAATGCAGGAAGTGCAAATATCAGAAGCCAATTTACAAGATGTTAAAGCATTGAAAGCCGCTTTGAAAAATACAGTATATCTGTATCTTAACCTTTCTACTCAAACTACTAATTTAAACATCCCTTTTGCCAACGAGCGCGAAGGCGTTGCAAATATTATTGCTGCGCTTAATAAAGACAGCATAAAGCAAATTATTAGCATATCGGGCTTAGGTGCGTTTGATAATCAGCAGGATTCAAAAAAGTTTAAATTTATTCCCAATATTATCCGCAAGCAAGGGCATAAATTAATCAAAGAATCCGGCATTCCTTATACCATTATGCATTGCACTTGGTTTGCCGACAGCTTTGTGTTTTACAGGCGAAATAACATTTATTCAGTAATTGGCAATACGAAAAACCCCATCTTTTTCACCAACTGTTACGATTTTTCATGCCATTTAGACAATGCCGTTGGTAATAGCGATGCCTTTTTCAAAGAATTTCCCGTACAAGGCTCAGAGGGATTGAGGCACCCTGAAGCGGCAACATCTTTTTTGTCTGTGTTTTCCGAAAATACCAAAGCAAAACCGGTGCCCGGCTGGATTTTTGGTCTATTAGGGCTTTTCAAAAAAGAAATGAAATTGTTGAAACATATGTCAGATTATTTCAACCAGACGAATGAAACTTTTTTAGCTCAAGATTGTGGTACATACAAAACACTGGGACACCCTGAACTTGGCTTAACACAATATGCTGAGAAGCTGAAAAAAGAGGGTTTTTATGATTATCTTTTTGTATAAAAATATTATTTAGGATTAAATATTAGAAACCAAAACAAAATGAAAAAAACATATATCTATTTATATTGGACGATTATAATATTGTTAATTACAGTTAGCTGTTCATCGAATAAATACATGACAGCCCCGTCATCGTTGTATAAAACCGAAAAGGGCAAATCCATCGCGTTTGAAAGCTACGACAAAACCATGGAGTTGTGGGACATTGCATACCAAGAAGTGTTTGTTGATACAGATTATGGTCAATCCCACGTGATTATCTCCGGCGAAAAAAATGAAGAGCCATTAATTTTGTTGCCTGGTTTATTTGCCGATGCTACCATGTGGTATCCCAATGTGAAAGCACTTTCGCAGCATTTTAAGGTGTTCAGCCTTGACATGTCCAACTATGGTGGAAAGAGCAAGCCGTCTGGTAGGGCTGTTAATAGTTTTAGGGATTACCACACCTGGTTTACCCAAATACTTAAGCATTATCAGATAAATGAAGTTTCAGTAGCAGGCTTATCCTATGGCAGTTGGCTTGCCCTGGCATTAGCTCGCGAATTGCCTGATACCATTGCCAATCTGGTACTACTTGATCCTTCAGAAACTTTCATGCCAATGAATAGCGAGATGGCGTGGAAAGGTTTCCGCCATTTCATGTTTTTTCCGAACAGGAAAAAGTACGAGAAGTTCTTCGACTGGATGGGTGGTGGCTACACCGATCCGAAATTAGATATTTGGTTTGAGCACATGCTTGATGTTATTGAATATGGCTCAGTAAGCATGTTTGACGTACCGCAGCATAGAATTTATGAGCCTGAGGAATTAGAAATGATAAAAATGCCCGTTTTAGTAATGGCAGGGGGATTACCTATAATTTACGATAACCCGAAAGAATTTAAAACAAAAGCCCAAAAAGCCATCCCGCATGCTGAAGTGATTATTGTTCCCGGTGCCGGGCATGGTTTGAATATGGAGAAACCTGAAATCGTAAATAAAAAAATGATTGAATTTCTGAATAGGAATAAGTGATAATTCAAAACGGAAACAATTCAATTTAAATTTTTAAAAAAAATTTAAAACTATGATTTCATTACTTAAAACAGTATCGCCAGACAAGGCTGAATAGTTTAAAAGGTTGCGGATGCCAATTGATAATGTTGCATCACAAAAAACTATTGAGAAGAGCTGATTTGTAAGTAAGTATAAATTGATTAAATTTAAAACAATGTAAGCATGAACGTACAACAAATGGTATAGTGCATGGGAGTTTCATAAGTTTTAGAAGGTCTGTGGCTCGTAAAAAAAGTAGGTGTAAACTGAAAAGAGATCGCCTCGTAATCCCGCACAACACGATACCATCAAACGTTGTTGCGACTTAAAGTCGTGTAAAAATAGCCCGGTCTCCCCTAACAAGGTTGGCCTTATAAGTACTTGAGCCGTGTGCTGGGAAACTCGCATGCAAGGTTCTTAGGAGGCGTAAGCTACCCGGTCAAGCAAGCTGTTTAGAGAGAGTATTATTAAAATTACAAGGTAAGATGAAGAAAACAGAAGACAAAACTTATTATGTTTTTAAAGAAAAGGAAGGTGAAGCATACTTTTTTGAAATAGAGGAGTGAATCGGATTATTGAAATTGAGATATAAAAGAGATGAAAATAGAAAATCTGATCTATATGCATAAACGAAATATGCTTGCCCTGGTTAATAGGCTAATGGGAGTTCGGTTTAGAAAAAATTATATATTAGCAAAAATTAAAAGTAAAGTTATATGGCAACAATTAAGCAAATTGTATTGGATGTTCTCAAGCCACATTCACCGTCAATTATTGATTTGACATGTGCTTTGAGTGATCTTAATGGAATTGATGGAGTGAATGCATCAGTCATTGAAATGGATAAAGAAGTAGAAACCGACAAGTTAACTATTGCTGGTGATGATATAATATATCATGAAATTGAGAATGTTATAGAAACTATGGGAGGCTCTATCCACAGCGTTGATAAGGTTTCAGCAGGATTGAAACTTGTTAAGGAAGAAAGTATCCATCAAGACCACAACAAATGATAAGATTAGCAATCAGAGGGCTCGTTGATGGTTCCCTATCTTCATTAGGTGTTGTTATAGGTGCCGCAATATCTGAAAATGTTACAATAATCCTATCGGCAGGATTATCCGGTGCAGTGGCAAACGGATTATCAAATATTCTTGCAGCATTTACAGCAGAGAAGATTGGAAGATATAAAGCATTAAATATTACTGAAAAGCATATGATTAAATCTCTTAAAGGGACAACTCTTGAAAAAAAAGTTGCGAGAGATGTTCTGAAAGGAGGATTTATAGATGGCGCAGTAAGTGTTGTTGGTGCACTTATTCCGTTAATCCCTTTCTTTTTTCTTACCATTACTCCGGGGGTTTATGTTTCTATCGGATTAGTCACATTTCTTGCCGCAATATTAGGTGCTTATACAGGTTATGTTTCTTCTGAGAACATTATATTCAGCGTAGTAAAGATGATGATTTTCACATTGGCAACAGCAGCAATATGTGCACTGATAATGCTTTTATTCGAGACTGCATAGAAAAGTATTTGAAAATCATACTGCCAAATTTTTATAACCTTGGGCTTTTAAGTGAAAAGTAGCTTTCTCTTAAGTCATAAAGTAAAATGACAGAGACACACCTCGACAATCTATACTCGATGCTCGTTTTTAGAGTTGATGATGCTGCACAAAACAGGAAATTACCATCTTCTCAGGAAGGTTTTTGTATACAAAACCCAATTTAAATTCAATAAAAAAGAAAAATAATAGAAAAGCCATCTTACAATAATTAGGACTCTGAGCAGTCGACTATACCCAGCGAGGAGTCCATGTTGAACTGCACCCGCCGGGCTATGAACCAACACGCTATGCACTTAATGACGTTTTTAATTGATTTTGGGAATCAGGCAGGGTAATAAATCCCGATGGTATTGTTTTTTTTGTTCTTTATTACCTGTAAACAACTGAGTTAAATACTTGGATTTACAGCCTTTTTTTACTCTCCTATTTACATACTTCTCCCGGCCACATTAATGCGTGGTAACCTGGAGTTAGAAAGTTGACAGCAGAAATTCACAAGTAGATACTCTGCCCGGCGACCGGATCCTGGGCAGTTCCCTTCATACAACCATCTGTCCTTTTTTAAACACCGGACACATACAGGGATTATATATAGCCAGTTAGTCTCTCAATGCGTCGCACCGAGGTTTCGGAAGATACCTTGTCTTTTATCAGGGTGTCAATATCCGATTCTTTTTCGACACAAACTGTAATTCCAAATTTCTTTTTACTGTATGATTATATATGCCGAAATACCGAATCTTTACCAATCGCATCGGCAGGATATGCTGGGTAAAGCGTTGCAGGAACTCTAATCCCTCCAGGGTAACCGGCTTTTTGATGGCCCTGTCCCGGTAATCTTTGGCAATGAAAGTCACCTTTCCTCCGGCAATATTCAGGATCCGTTGTTTGGTGATGGCTACCCGGTGAGTATACTGTCCCAGGTATTTTATCACGTGGTCTGCTCCGGCCAGAGCCGGCTCAAAATGTACTGTGGGGTTTCTCTGTTGACAAGTATTATGGCTTGTTCTACAATAGTTAAACCCGTTTTCTTTCTCATATTCTGAAATTTTAGTTGTGAATAATTTCGAAGTATAGAAAGAATCGGGTATTTTTAAAATAACTATCCGCGTA
>CAZAYB010000202.1:0-5680 GCA_964489215.1 uncultured Pirellulales bacterium | reverse complement strand
CAGTGACCTGGCGCGAAACCGTTGTTTTTGGCAGAAATTCAACCGTTGTTTTCAGACAGATTCCTGTTTTACTAGTTCTTTTCAGAATAACCAGCACTTCTTCAGGCAAATCTTTGGAGCTTGCCAAAGCAAATCCTTTAAAGCAAAATTGTCCCTTTACAAATTGGTAAGGTTTGGTGAAGTCCATATTCGGTTTTTACTGAATATGGTTTTACCATTTTTCCATCCCAACTTCGGGGAAGGACCATAAAAACAGCTTAGAACTTAAGTTATTCCGACCTGGTGAGCATAGAACTCTTTGGGGAACTGATAACGAAGCTGAATAGGATAAAGGAGGAAGAGACAAAGAAGAAGGCATAGAGGGAGAGGAAAGTACCGAAAAAGAGATACCTGTGCCAGGATCTGAGACGAATGAGGAGAAAGAATGATTTCAATCATTATCGCTGTGAAGAATGAGGAGAAATATATCGAAAGATGCCTCCAGTCGCTCATCGACCAGGATTTCCCAAAAGACCAATATGAGATAATCGTGGTTGATGGTCGGTCCACAGATGAAACGAAGAAGATTGTCAAGGAAATCTCAGGGAGGATAAGAAGGCCAGGGATTTCATTGTATGAGAATCCGGGTATAATTCCTCCTGCCGGCTGGAATGTGGGCCTTGTGAAAGCGGAAGGAGACTTCATCCTGCTTTTCGGAGGGCATGCCACTGCCCCTAAGGATTTCTTGAGCAGGAACTGGAAAACCTGGGAGGAATTCTCAAAGATATATGATAACCTTTCGGCGGTTGGCGGGCTCTACAAGATAGTAAGTTTCGAGAATTTCACCCAGAAACTGAATTTTGTACTCCTTACCTCTCCCTTCAGTGGCTCCAATGCATACAAGAGAACCAATGGAACCAGGGTGACAACGACCACAGTTTATGGGATGTATAAACGGCAAATCGTGAAAGAGGGGGGGGGTTTTGACGAGAGCCTCAAGACGGGAGGGGACCTGGAGTTCAACCTGAGACTAGGACGCAAGGGATATATCATGGTTACCAACTCCCGGATTAATCATTTCTACAATCCCAGAACCAACTTCATGAGGATGTTGAAGCAAATCTGGAACTATGGCATCGCGAAGGGCACATTACTGAGAAGAGGATACCCACTACCAAAAGCCGTTCTTGCCCCATTATTCTCAGCATATTTTCTCTCAGTTATCCTTCTCTTCTGGCTTCCGTTCTATTGGTTACCTATCATACCATACACATTCCTGAACCTGGCGTTCAGTGCCCATCATAGTATCAAGGAAAGAGACATGCGACTTCTCTTGGCACTTCCTTTGCTTTACTTCTATGCGCATTTCAGTAGCGGCATCTCCATAGCTCTCGGGTATCTATTCAGAGGTTGGGCACACTGGAGATAGTTGTTTATAGATGTGGTGCCTAATTCATTCCAGTGCGCTAATGAATATTCTGGCATTGAACCTGCATATGGATGATATGGAACTTGGAGCAGACGGCTTCCTCTCCAACTTATTCTCGCCAGTTTCAACCCTGCTCACGCTGATTCTTTGCCTCAAAACAATTTGACAGTTTGGCCTCAAACCCGGATTTGCAGGTCAATTTGACCATATTTCTTGAGAAAATCACCAAAAAGAGCCCTCATCTCAGCAGAATAGTTTGCAATAATCTCCATTTTGGACCATCCTTTTGGATAAATCACTGAAACTGTCAAATTATTCAGATATTTTTTGAGGACTTTCATTTTATAGCCCAAAAAGACAAAACAGACAACCTTCTTTATTTTAATCTGGCGAAGTCAAGTATCTACGATAAGAACCTTCATTTTACGGTTCGTCCCTCTAGTTTAAATGCATCAAAAACATAATCGCAATTTTCCTCATAAGAGTAATTCAACCCAAGTTCTTTGATTTCCTCCTTATTCAGAATCATATCGTATGCAAAGACGTTTCCTCCAGCCTTCTCAATCTCTTTATAGAGTGCGATTGACCTGCTGTAAATCGTCTCTTTGACTCCAGGTCTATATGTGAGTCCTTTGATAAGGATTTTCGTCGTTTTAAGGTCTTTGCCGGACTTCTTGAGCTTTTCGAGAATCATGTCTTTCCAATAAATGGTCATGTCATCGTTGACCTTTCTTGCGTAATTAATCATTATGGTGTCTTCTTCCTTGTTTCTCTCCTTGAAATCCTTGATGATGAACCAGGGATATACTGGAATACAGTGACCTCCAACGCCTATGCTATGTTTGAGGATATCACAAAATTTGTGATTTGCCTTCTCTCTGACCTCATCAAAATTAAGCTGATATTCCTGGCATACTTTATATAGCTCGTTGGCGAGGGCTATGTTGACATCTCTATAGATTCCTTCAGAGATCTTGATCATCTCAGCAGTCCTAGCCGATGAGACAATGTCAATCTGCTTGCAGAATTGGCAATATATCTTAAGAGCCTTTTTCCCTGAAGTCTCATCAATCCCACCGATGACTTTTGGGAATTCCCTGTATCTTGATATGGTTTTCCCAGTCATAATCCTTTCCGGAGAATAAGCAAGATAGAAATCGTTACCTGCTTTGAGGCCTGATTCTGTCTCAAGAATCTTCCTTGCCATGCCGTCTGTGGTCCCTACCGGAACGGTGGTCTCCAGCACTACCACATCTCCTTTCTTCAGTCCCTTGCCCACTGTAGTGAAAGCTGCTCTTAATATGGAGAAATCAGCATTGTGATTTTCATCTATGAATAAGGGGACTATGACTATGTGGAATTCCGTATCCTTCACGGCTTGCACTCCATCAGTCGTAGCTACGAGGGCCTTGCCGCTATGCTTCTGCAAAAGCTCTGCCAGGCCTGGCTCCTCTGAGAGGGGATTCTCACCCTTGTTTATCCTATCGATTCTTTGTTGATCGATATCGATGCCGATGACATCAAAACCTGCATCAGCTATAACGGCAGAAAGTGGAAGCCCAACCTTTCCAAGACCAGAGACCGAAATCTTCATTTGTTCACCCTCTGCCTTATCTGATCAGCTATCTCTAAGGCGCGAGTCGCACCCTGGACTGTCACCTCGAAATCTTTCCTTCCTTTTGCGGCATTGAAGAAACTTGAGAGCTCAAGCCTTAGCGGTTCTACTTTGCTCACCATGACTTTCTCGACCAGATTCTCCTGCATATAATTTGCATTCCTGGCCTCCCTCCTCTGGGGCTTCCTGTATATATAGACCTCTTGGCTCATATAGTTCCCAACAATAGTCTGGTTCTCCTCTTCAACGATGATTGATCTTATCTTATTGGAGGCCAATCTGCTTGCTGATATGGAGACCACAGTGTTGTCGAATCTGACGAGGGCAGATACAAGGTCGAGCAGAGTACTTTCCACCCCGCTCGCTCCTGAAAGCTTGTATCCTCTGCCTTCCATCAAGAAGTTCCATACTATGTCGATATCATGTATCATGAGGTCAGAAATTATGTCTGCATCAGTTATCCTGTTGGAGGCGGGGTTATGCCTCTTGATCTCAAGGTACTTCGGATCCTCCATGATCTTCTTGATCTCATGGATTATAGGATTGAAGCGTTCGATATGCCCTACGCCTACGACAATATCCTTGCCCTCGGTCATCTCCGCTAGCTTCCTCCCCTCTTCAATGTTAAGAGCTACGGGTTTCTCCACCAGACAATGCTTCCCTGCCTCTATGATCTTTGAGGCTGTCTCGAAATGGAACTTGGTTGGCACACAGATGCTGACCGCATTGGCTTCATCAAGAAGACTATCCAGGCTGCTCGACGCCTGGACCCCAAACTCATCGGCCACTTTGTTGGCCGCGCTTTTCTCCAAATCGAATACATATACCTCTTCGATGCCTTTCATCTGGGAATATATTCTAGTATGGTTCCTTCCCATCGTTCCTGTGCCAATTATTCCGATTTTCATACTGATACCTCTTCCAATGAAGTAATGATTTTCTGAATATCCTCTTCCGTGAGGGCAGGATGCACCGGCAAGCTCAAAACCTGCCCTGCCAGCACAGTCGTCACCGGGCATAAATCAGGTCTATATCCCAATGCTTTGTATGATGGCTGGAGGTGGATTGGCGTGGGGTAATGCACGGCGGTCCCCACCCCGCTATCCCTTAGCGTCTTTGCCAGCTCATCCCTGCTAAGTGGAAACGAATCCTCAACCTTGATTACATATTGGTGGTAGGCATGCTCATTGCTCTCTTTCACTACCGGTATGGTTAATCCATTAATCTTAGCGATGCCCTCATCGAGCTTTTTAGCATTCATCTGTCTTCTCTTCACGAATCCTGGGAGTTTTTTTAGTTGGGCAAGGCCAATGGATGCTGCAAGATTGGTCATTCTACAGTTGAATCCAATCATCTCATGCACGTATTTCTTGGTCTGCCCTTGATCTCTTAGTATCCTAGTATCCTTATCGAAATCAATGTCATTGATGGTTATCATACCTCCCTCACCAGTCGTCATGTTTTTGGTGGGATAGAATGAGAAGCATCCGGCTGTGCCGAAGCCCCCCACATGTTTGCCTCCCTGCTTTGCCCCATGGGCCTGGCAGGCATCCTCAATCAGGTGGATTTTCCTATCTCTGCAAATATCATCCAGGGCTTTCATATCAGCTGCCTGGCCGAAGAGGTGCACGGGTATGACTGCTTTCGTCTTATCGGTTATCTTCTCTTTAACCTCTTCTGGATCAATGTTGAATGTATCTTCAAGCACGTCGGCGAAGACTGGTTTGGCATTCTGGAAGACAACAGAGTTGGCAGTCGCTATGAATGTGAAGTCGGGCACAATCACTTCATCCCCAGGCTTCACTCCGATTGCCCTCATCACGAGGTCAAGGGCCACAGTACCATTGGTTACAGCAGTACAGTGGGGTATGTCCGTATATCCTGAGAATGCGTCCTCGAACCTCTTGACCCATTCGCCCTGGGCCAGCATGCCTGATTCCATTACCTGCCTAACGTTCTCCAATTCCTCCTGAGCCATCTGGGGCTTCGCAATAGGTATTATAATCCCACCTTCTTGATCTCTGCCTTCTTACCACATCTACACGCATGTACCGTACTCTCGTCTTTCTCTTCCGCGATCTTCTCAAGTTTCTGTCCGCACCTGCAAACATAGCCCCCTACTCTTGCAGGATTACCATAGACGATGGTGTGTGGGTGAACATCCTTGGTCACGACCGAACCTGCTCCTATCATTGCATATTCTCCGATTGTGATTCCTGCCACCACTGTGACATTGGCTCCTATGCTGGCTCCTTTTTTCACAAGCGTCTTGGCTATTCTTTCCTCGTTCCAGATGTGGGCACGGGGGTATAGGTCATTGGTGAAAGTGGCTGATGGGCCTATGAAGACGTCTTCCTCCACTTTCAATCCTGTGTAGAGCGAGACGAAATTCTGGACCTTCACATTATCACCTATGTTGACACCCGAATCGATATAAACTCCCTTGCCGATATTGCATCCGGCTCCAAGCTTGGCTCCTTTCCTGATATGTACGAAATGCCAAATCTTGGTGCCATCTCCCAATTCCACCCCTTTCTCTACTATAGCAGTGTGATGAATCGAAGTTGAAGGCATGCTTATTATTTTATTATCCTATATTAAAAACTTAACCTCGCCAGTTTCAACCCTGCCCACGCTGATTCTTTGCCTCAAAACTA
>CAZAYB010000201.1:2991-5728 GCA_964489215.1 uncultured Pirellulales bacterium | reverse complement strand
TTAAGGACTCTACTTGCATAATAATAACTCTATGTTAAAATACCCATACTTTCAAAAGCAATATAAAACGAAAAACAAAGGAAAAACGTGACCAAAAACCAAAAAAACAACGAAAACAACAGGCTTGACTTCGTAAGACAGATAGTCGCACAAGACTGCCAATCAGGCAAATGGGATAATCGCGTACACACCCGATTCCCTCCCGAACCAAACGGATATCTCCACATCGGACACGCAAAAAGCATCTGCCTGAACTTCGGAATTGCAAACGAATTCGGCGGAAAATGCAACATGAGATTCGATGACACAAACCCCACAAAAGAAGAAGATGAATACGTACAGTCAATACTGCAGGACGTAAAATGGCTCGGATGGGACTGGCAGGACAGACTCTATTACGCATCAGACTACTTCCAGCAGCTCTACGAATGGGCTCTCCAGCTTATAAAACAAAACGATGCATACGTCTGCGACCTCACTCCTGACCAGATCAGAGAATACCGCGGAACTCTCACAGAACCAGGAAAAAACAGCCCCCACAGAGACCGAACTCCAGATGAAAATCTCGAATTGTTCGAACTGATGAAACAGGGAAAATTCCCCGATGGATCAAGAACACTAAGAGCAAAAATTGACATGGCTCATCCAAACCTCAACATGCGAGACCCCGTCATGTACAGAATAATGCACGCCGAACACCACAGAACTGCTGACAAATGGTGCATATACCCAATGTACGACTTCACACACGGACAATCTGACTCAATAGAAAAAATCACACATTCGATCTGCACTCTCGAATTCGAAAACCACAGACCACTCTACGACTGGTACCTTGAAAAACTGCAAATATACCATCCTCAGCAGATTGAATTTGCAAGACTCAACCTCACATACACCGTCATGAGCAAAAGAAAACTGCTCAGACTCGTAAATGAAAAATTCGTTTCTGGATGGGACGACCCAAGAATGCCCACTATCTGCGGTATGAGAAAAAGAGGATTCTCACCTGCCGCCATCAGAAACTTCTGCGCGGTAATAGGTGTAAACAAATTCAACTCAACCGTCGATTTCGCTCTGCTCGAACATTGCCTCCGAGAGGACCTCAACAAAACCAGCCCAAGAGTCATGGCTGTTCTGGACCCACTTAAGGTCGTAATTACAAACTACCCCGAAAACGAATCTGAAAACCTAACCGCCATTAACAACCCCGAAGACCAGTCAGCTGGAACAAGAAAAGTGCCATTCTCAAAAGAGCTTTACATCGAAAAACAAGACTTCATGGAGGACCCCCCAAAAAAATTCTTCAGACTCGCACCAGGCAGAGAAGTCAGGCTAAGATACGCATACTTCATTACCTGCAACGAAGTCATAAAGGACCACAACGGAAACATTACTGAGCTAAGATGCACATACGACCCCCAAACCAAAGGAGGTGACGCACCCGACGGAAGAAAGGTAAAAGCAACATTGCACTGGGTAAGCGCACCCCACGCATTAAAAACCACTGTAAAACTTTACGACCACCTCTTCAACAGGGAAAACCCCGACCAGACCGACAGCCCCGAACAGGACTTCACCGCAAACATAAACCCCGACTCGCTGAAAATAAAGGAAAACTGCTTCATAGAACCGTCTGTTAAAAACGCAAAAGCTCTCGACAGATTCCAGTTCGAAAGAATTGGATACTTCTGCATGGACCCTGAATCTCAACCCCAAAATCTAATTTTCAACAAAACAGTCGGACTAAGGGACACATGGGCTAAAATTCAAAAACAGCAGAAGCAGAAACAAAAACAGAAAAAGAAAAAATAAACTTCTGTCTATAAAACTTCAGCTTTATATGTATCTGTTTAGGGCGTCGTAAAGACCACGCCCCCAAGACGAAAACCAAGCCTGCCTAAAACCACGGCCCGGAAGACTCTCGCCTTATCCTAAGCTCATCGAAAACACCCTTACCATCCCTGCTAAGCAGAAACTTTATCGAATCTGCAACCTCATCTGCTCCGATAAGCTCACCCTTATCAATATCCGGCCGAACCTGCCCAACCATATCAGTATCAACTCCCCCCGTACATATAACATGAACACGAACATTACTGTCACGTATCTCATTGGCAAGCGATATACTCATACCCCTTAGAGCATGCTTGCTCGCTGTATAAGCCGACTGCTTCGCATAACCCTTAACACCAACAACTGACGCAACATTAATCACAAAACCCCTCTCTGACTCCCTCAGCAAACCCAAAAGATCCCTGCAAAGTATAAACGGCGCCCTGGCGTTTACTGCCATCAACTTATCCCAGTCCTCAACACCGGTCCTTTCAAATTCCGCCGAAAGAGTAACACCAGCGTTATTGACAAGAACATCAAGCCGCTCCCACCTGCCCTTAATCTCATCTGCAAGACCGACAACATCATCAGCCCCGCAAAGGTCGCACCTTATAATATAAGCCTCCCCGCCTGCACCCTTAACAAGCTCACCAGTCTCAGCAAGCTTACTCTCATCCCTGCCGGTAACAACAACCTCACAGCCTGCACCGCCAAGCATAACCGCAACAGCCCTGCCTATACCCCTGCTCGCGCCGGTTACAACCGCCCTTTTGCCAGTAAAATCCATAACTTTGTCCTAAACCCCAAGAACCTCGCTCATAGTATAAATACCTGCACTTTTACCCGCAAGCCACTTCGCTGCCCGCAAAGCACCCAAAACAAAAGTATCCCTGTTATGAGC
>CAZAYB010000201.1:0-2981 GCA_964489215.1 uncultured Pirellulales bacterium | reverse complement strand
CACTATGACTTATCCGTACAGTCTCACCAAGAGTACTGTAAATAACACTGTGCTCACCGGTAATATCGCCCCCGCGAACCGCGTGCATACCTATCTTGCCCTTCTCACGCAAACTTGCATTACCGCTCCTGCCCATATCCAGACAGCCTGGATAATCTCGCCCGGTTGACTCAGCCACTTTCTCCGCCAAAGTCAAGGCTGTACCCGAAGGCGCATCCTTCTTAAAACGATGATGAGACTCAACTATCTCTACATCATACTCCTCGCCAAGAAGCTTCGCAGCCTTGCCCACAAGATTGAAAAGCATATTCATACCAACTGACATATTCGTCGCCTGGATCAATGCAATCTCACTGCCAAGCTCCTTAATCTTACCAAGCTGAGCTTCATCCAGACCAGTAGTACCCATAACAAGCCCAGCCTTACTCTCTCTGCAATACTCCGTAACCTTATCAAAAGCACCAGGCAAAGAAAAATCTATCACAACATCAGGCCCACCCACAAAACCCTCACTTACCTCAACTCCAGAATCCTCACTACCTGCAACTGCACCGGCATCCTTTCCGACCGCCGAATGACCACCCATCTCAACCGCACAAACAAGCTCAAAATCACCATCCATAAGACTAAGATTAACCAAACGCTTGCCCATCCTGCCCCCTGCACCGTTTATCCCAAGTTTAATCGCCATAATAAATATCCTTCCAAAAAAACTATTCACCTCGACGCTGTCTTTTGCCGATTTAGTTATAAAATAAGCGTAAAATAAAGATCAATTAAACAATATATCAGACGAAAATAAAAAGAAAAACTATAAATCCTTAAAAAACCAGTATTAAGAACTGGCAAAACGAACGTTTCAACAAAGTTGCCCTTTTTTGAACATAAAATTATACTTGACAGTATAATCAATGGATACTATAATTTAGTTTGTATATTAACAAATTTGTAGGAGACAAATCATGCGTACTTTTCTCGTTACATTATTAGCCGTGGCAACTCTCACCATAAATATCCTGACAACCGGATGCGAAACCGACGCCCAGAACACCGCTCTGCTAGGAACTGCCGCCGGGGCAGGAATAGGAGCACTCGCAGGCGGTGACACAGAAGGAGCACTCATCGGTGCTGCTGTAGGCGGAGGAGCTGGCTACGTAATTGGAAACGAATCTGACAAGAAAAAAATGAGAGACGAAATGCAGGCCGTAAGAGCTGAAGCAAACACCGTAACAATCTGGATTACAAACAGCAACGGTTCTCAGCTGCCGGTCAGACTCCAGAAGGACGGACCTGGCTACATCGGACCAAGAGGGGAAAGATACCCAACAATGCCCTCTGAGGACCAGTTAAAACAGGTCTACGGGTTCTAACAAAAAAATCCAGCCCCGCTCTTATACACTATAAAACAGGCAATATCTAACGTGAAGAATTCTTACCCCCCCGCAGACTCTTTGCGCCTGAAAAACCGCCCCAACACTTGAAACTGAAAATTGAATTACTCTAAAACCCAGCCAAAAAACCTGCCGTCTGAATAGAAACTATCAAAAGATAATCAAGATCATGCTGCTCATAAGCCTGCTGATTCGATGAGTTATCTACATAAACCGCCCCAAAGTTCCGATCTCCAAGCAAAAACGGAGCTGCCATAACAGAACGAACCTTGCTCTTACCTGCTATCTTACTTACACGCGGTATAAAAAGATAACGGTTATTCTCCAAAGCCTCCTCAACTGCGTTAAGTCCGGTAAGATTCTTACGCTCTACATGAACACCGCTGCTGTTCCTGCCCCCTTCAATTCCAATCGCACCCCCCTCAACATCACGAAACCCACACCATACCTCATAAGCGTTAAACTGACGTAACAAAAGCTCAATCAGACTCTTATGCAGACCGCTGAGCGTTTCAGTTTCGTAAAGCATCTCTGAAAAATCCGCAAGGTCCTTCAGACGCTTGGTCGGCACAATAATTGGAGTATGCTTAGAATCGGTCTTACGGATCACCGCCTGAACCTTATCACTGACCGTCGTACTCTGTAAAAGAGTATCCTCCATCTGCAGCTTTTCACCTGCCGCCTCATTCTTGTAATGCATATCGATATCGATCCTGAAATCTCCGATACGAACAACATCACCATGCCCTATCTCATTCTTATGAATTGCCTTATTATTCAAAAAAGTCTTATTCGCAGAATCAAGATCCTCAAGAACCCATTTCTTCTTACCTGCCGAATAAATCACCGCATGCTGACGTGAAACAGCCCGGTCAGGCAAAAAAACCTGGCAACCCATCTGCCTGCCGATATAAACAGGACCCTTATCGAACATAAGCTCATTTATCTTCTTACCTGAATGTCGTACAGCAAGACGCATAAAAGCTCCTCATAAACAACAACATCCATTATCCCACAAAGACCCCGCTTGTCAAATCTTTTCCACCAAATCAGCCCCGCAAAAGGTTCATCTTATAACCGAATGCCGCCCTGGCAGAGTCCTTCAACTCTATCGCACCCTGAATCTTGCTAAGAGCAAACTTCGCACTCGCTGCCGTACTAAGGCTAAGACTACCGTAACTTGATTCCTCATTTAAAACCGTCTCATCACGAACATCAACCACACCACCAGTACCCGTAGCCTTCAATCCGCGCACCAAAGAACCAGTTGCATCAATATTACTGGCTGTAATACTAAGCTCATCTGCCTTGCCAGACTTCGAAACAAGCCTCAAATTATACCTTCTTTAGTAACAAATGTCGTTCAATCAAGCATTTATTACAATTACTTATACCTTACTCCCTGACCTTTTAATCTCTATTACTGTTTAATATGCCAATGAAAATCTCTCCTTAACCTGCCCCGATTATACCACACTTTCCAAACCCCGCAAGTCTTTTATTAAAAACAAACCCCGCACAAACTTTCACAATATTACCCCCCCCTGCTGATTGTTTTTTCCGCCGCACCCCGCTTTCAAATACCCTCCA
>CAZAYB010000200.1:0-5758 GCA_964489215.1 uncultured Pirellulales bacterium | reverse complement strand
TTGAGCCGTGGTTTCTTCCTACCAGGGGTGCGGCGTAGTATCTGTCGGCTTGTGCTGTTCCAGTGGAGTAGCAATTGTTTATTGTTGATGACGAGTCATAAAGGGTACCTGCGATGCCTCCTGCTCCGTCTCTGCCACTGCTGACATTTCCGTGTGCGTATGAGTCGTATATCTGGTAACGGTTTTCTCCTACGAGTCCGCCGGCGTAGCTGCTTGAAACGGTTACTGAGCCAGTTGCAGAGCAGAATCTAATGATACCGGTACTCGAATTATGGCCTATTAGTCCGCCAGAAGTGCCCAAAGCATTTACTGTTCCTGTTGCAGAGCAATATTCGATAATGCTTGAGCTGTCCCCGATGAGTGAGCCTGTTCTGTATGCGTGTTCAGTGTTTATGTTCGCGACGGATTTGCAGTGTGTTATTGTTGAGCCAGTTGCCGAGCCTGCGATACCGCCGACGTCGCTCCATGTACCGATAAGTGAGCCTGTGACATTGCAGTTTGTTACGGAGCAGTCTGTGAGTCGTCCGGCGAGGATGCCGACGTGTGAGCGGCCGTTTATCGAGGTGCAGTTTACGTTCAGGTTTTTTATTTGCGCGTCGAGTACATCACCGAAAAGAGCTATGAAGTTTGTTGAGGGATAGTCCATTGAGCCGATTGTGATTGTTCGGCAGCGGCCGTCGAATGTGCCTGTGAAAGGGTTGTTGTAGTCGGCTACAGGTTCCAGATTTGATTCGGCAGTAAGGTCGAGGTCGTTTGCGAGTATGAAAGAGCTGCTGAAGTCGGCTGGTGTTGCAATCAGCTCGAGCCAGTCTGCTGGTGTTGAGATTATGTATGGTGTTGGTGCGATGCCTGTTCCGCCTGAGTAGGTGCCGGCGAGGGTAAATTGGCAGCATAATAATATTGATACCAACAGTAGGTTTTTTTTCATCAATCTCTCCTGTTAAAACTAATAACTTATACAATCAGAAAAAAAACCCGTAAGAGGGTACGGGTTTTTAGATACTAAGACGGCTTCGCTGAAAAACAATCACTCAGAGTCAGCCGATATATGATTATATTATAGCATAAAAAGGCGGAAAAAACAAGAGTTATTTTTCTAAAGCTATTTTTTGGTTACTGATTGCTTGTCATCAGTGACGGGGGTGGAGCTTAGGGCTAAATTTTTGAAGGACTGGGTTATTAGGTTTGAATTATCTGTATGAATATTATATAATGTTCTGGATATGTTTTTCAGTGCTTTTTCAGGGCTATCTCAAAAACTTATATGATAAATTATTCTAAATACAATGGTTTACCGAATTATTTGTACGTTTTTTTTGTACTTCTTTTTGTTTTTTGCCAGTTTTTGACTGCTAAGCCTGTCGGTTTGAGCAAGGCTAAGGGCAGGGCGGTTAAATGGCTTGAAATTAACAAGCGGGCGGGGGCGTTGAGTGGCGGTATTAAGATAAAATCGGCGAGGACCTTTAAGGACAGTAAGGGTATTGGTCTTTTTCATCATATCAAGCTTGAGGGGAGTGGGTTTGTTATTTTAAGTGCAGATGACAGGCTTACGCCGGTGATTTGTTATTCTGGAAGTGATTTTTTCGATTCGAGCAGTTTTAGTCCGCTTTATGATGTTCTTAAGATTGACATTCAAAACAGGCTCGAGATGGTAAAGCGGGGTGTCGGTAACAGGCATGGAGCGTGGGGGCGAGTCGGTCGAAATCGTGAGAAGTGGAAAAGGCTGGATGTTTTCAGCGAGGGGGATATTTCTGTAGAGTCTTCGAGCGGAAGCGGGACAATATCGGAGGTTATAGTTGAGCCTTTTGTTGAATCTAAGTGGGGTCAAAGCTGGGTTTGTTCAAGCAGTAACGACTTTTATAATTATTTTACGCCTGAAAATTATCCGGTCGGATGTGTGGCGACGGCGATGTCGCAGGTGATGCGTTATTTTGAGTATCCCAGTAATGGTATAGGAGCGCACAGCTTTTGGATAGAAGTTGACGGAGTTAGTCAGTTGGAGACTACGATGGGCGGTGACGGTGCAGGGGGGGCTTATAATTGGGCGATAATGGATTTGGACCCTGGGTGTGACGCGAATGATTTTACGAGGGATGCTATCGCAGGTCTTTGTTTTGATGCAGGTCTTACGGTTTCGATGAGTTACTCAGAGGGAGGTTCTTCTGCGGTAACGGAAGAATCTGCTGATTCATTGAAGAATTATTATTATTATGCTGACGCTGTTAAATATAACAATTACGGCAATGATATTGAGAGCGAAGTTCTTATAGAGATGATTAACCCGAATCTTGATGCGAAAAGGCCCGTTATTCTGGGTGTGGCGTCGAGTGTTTACAATACCGGTCACGCTGTAGTTTGTGACGGTTACGGTTATAACCTGGGGACGATGTATCATCATCTTAACATGGGCTGGTACGGCCAGGATGACTTGTGGTACAATTTGCCGGACGTTGATACGAACAGTTACAGTTTTGATATAGTGAGAAAGTGTGTTTACAATATTTCGCCTGACCTTGCGGGTGAGATAGTGAGCGGTCGGGTTTTTGACGCGGGCGGTTCAGTTCTTGCGGATGTGACAGTTAGTGCGAGCGGATTTGGGGGGCCTTTTAACGCGGTGACGGATTCAAGGGGGGTTTATGCATTTACCGGTCTGGGTTCGGGGGAAGTTTATGTTCTGGATGCTTATAAGGGCGGTTACGATTTTGGGCAGTTGACAGTTACGACGGGCAGTTCGGAGGATTACGGCAGCTGCGGGAATGTATGGCAGGCGGATTTTGAGGCACTTACCGCAACTCCTCCGGCTGCTTATGATGTGAATGATTTTTGCCCGCCCGGGTCGGCGGTTACGGTTGATTTGAACGGGGAAGATGAGGGACTTCCTGGTATGCTCAGTTATGTGATTACTGAGCTGCCTTATTCTGGGGTTATTACAGAGCCTAACGGTTTTGTGATAAATGATGTGCCTTATACGTTAAGCTCTAACGGTAAGCAGGCGGTATATAATTCGAGCGACTGTTTCGACAGGAAGGATGTGTTTTATTATAAGGTTGATGACGGAGGGAGCTTGCCTCTGGGCGGGGAGTCTGGTGAGGCGAGGGTTGTTATTAACGCAGTCGAAGCGGCGGAAGGTTTGATTTTTTATGAGGACTTCGAGCAGATAGATGAATGGACAATAATTGACGGGTACAATGACGGGGAGACCTGGACTAATAATCCGGAAGTGCACAGGAGCAGCGGTTATCTCGATGGGGAATATATTATAGTTGACAGTGATGCGGCTGGCTATGGTGTCGATGTTGATGAGGAGCTTGTCAGTAAGAGTTTTGATTTCAGCGATTTTACTGGTGTAAAGGTAAGGTTTAATCATTATCTGAGATTTTATCCTGATAACAACGCAGAATATGACGAGAAGGCGGAGCTGGATGTAAAGGCAGGGGCGGGGGATTGGGTGAATGTGCTGAGTTATTCTTATACAGGTTCAACAGTGCTTGAAGGTAATGTGGAGGCGGATATTTCTCAATATGCCGACGGTCAAAGCGAGGTTCGGCTGCGATGGCATTATTATGAGTCAAATTATGATTATTACTGGGCATTGGATGATGTGGAAATTGTCGGTACGCTGGCTGCGGATACTGTTGAGGGGGATTTGGATATGGACTGCTCGGTAAACAGTGCTGATTTCGCTCTTTTTGTCTCAAGGTGGCTTAGCAGTGATGATGAGGCAGTGTGGAACGGGCATTTTGACCTTAAAGCACCGCAGGACGGGTTTGTGAATATCTATGATTATTATATGATGACTAAAGACTGGCTTTGGGGGCAATAGCAGGGGATGTTTTTTTAGGTAAAAATACTGATTTTTTAATGGGTTCCTGAAAAAACGACTTTTTTAATTGTTTTTATTGATAAAACAAGATATACTGTTTGCTTAATGTATATTGCCTATTCTGGCAGGGGAGAAAAAAATGCAAAAAAAGGAGATTTTTTGTGCCCTTATAGGGGCATTGGCCGTCGGTTGCGCGTTTTGTTCACCAAGTTTGAGTTTTGATTATGACCTTAATCATCTCGGCGGGCAAAGGTGGCAGTACAGTTATACTGTTGAGAATTTTGATTTTGAGCCTGACATATACGGTTTCATAGTTTATTTCGATTATGGTCTGTATTCCAATCTCGCATCTGAAACACCTGACTCTCTGACAGAGCAATGGGACGAGGTTGTGGTTTCGCCATTTAGTTATTCCAATTTTTCCCCCTTTGAAGGTTATTACGATGCTCTTTCAGTAAATGAGCCGATAACCGTTGGGCACAGTGTAAGCGGGCTTTCTGTTAGTTTTGACTGGCTTGGCGCAGGTTCTCCGGGTGGTCAGGCTTTTGAGATATATTCCCCTGAAACCTGGGAGACGATATCATCCGGTATGACAGAAACTGAGCAGGTTGGTGTTATTCCCGCTCCTGGTGCGGTTTGCCTGGGAGTTTTTGGTTTTATTCTGACAGCGGCATTTAGAAAAAGCTGACATAGCCGTGGGGCTTTCCATTTGATTAGTAAACTCAAGGAGGGTTTTTGCTTTTCCATACTCACGGTTTTTTTAAAGATATCTATTTTAAAGAATTTTAAAGAAGGCGGATGATATGAAAGTCTCGAAATCAACAGAAAGTTTCAAATCTTTTTTATTCATTTTCACAGCGGTTGTGCTTTTAGTTTCATCTTTATGTTCGGGCGGGACAGGTACAGAGTTGTGGACCGTAAGGCATGACGGGGGGGGCGGAAACGACAAAGTAGATAGTTTCAACGGTACGGCAATAGACAGCCAGAACAATATAATCGCATGCGGATATATCGACGGGGGGTATAATCACGCTGACAATGCCTACATAGCCAAATATGATACCGCGGGAAATGTAATATGGGAGGATGTAATTGACAGCGGCGCGATTTCGGGCAGCAAGGTTGAATCGAATGACAGATTTAATGATGTGGAAGTTGATGCGGCAGATAATATTTTTGTCTGCGGTCAGATAGGCGGTGATTTCAGCTATTCATATCCAATGCGATATCATACCGCGTGGTGGGTTCGAAAGTACGCACCTGATGGTACCCTTTTGAAGGAGCATATATGGGAATACGCTTCTTACAGTGCGTGGCAGTCTGCGTATGGTCTGGATATTGACTCACAGGGTAATGTTTATGTGACGGGCTTCAGTTTCGGGCGATGGACCGATCAGGAGAAACAGTGGACGACCATGAAATATAACAATGACCTTGGTGTTCAGTGGATGAAACATTACAGTCCGACGAACGGCTCGGGGGCTTATCAACAGCCTGACCTTTCTTATGACTGTGCGGTTGACAGTATGGGCAACGTTTATGTGGCAGGCAGAATCGGTAGAAGGTATGCAAACTACGATAGTCAATGGGCGGTAAGGAAGCTTGACAATAACGGAAATCTGCTGTGGCAGGATACTTACTATGGTCCTATGAACGGGCATGATATTGCGGTAGGTATTGCGGTTGATGACAATGACAACGCGCTTGCGGTTGGTTACAGTTATCAGACAGGGAGCGTTTATGACTGGCTGATGATAAAATATGACAAAGATACGAATACACGTTTGTGGACGAAGACCTACGCATCTGCACTTAACAGAAGTGAAACATGCCGTGATGTTGTAAAGGACGAGAACGGGGATTTTCTTGTTTGCGGTGACTGGTTTGACCCTTCAAGCGGCGCAGCGAGACGACTGCTGCGGCTAAGTACGGCTG
>CAZAYB010000199.1:0-5819 GCA_964489215.1 uncultured Pirellulales bacterium | reverse complement strand
ATTGATACTGTCCGAAAAACAAAACAACAAGTTCGTGTTGCGTTTAATTACAGGTATTCACCGGCAAGGCTTAAAGTTAAAGAGTTGTTGATGGAGGGTACGATCGGCAGAATTTTATCTGTAAGTTTTCAGTGGAACCTTGACCTGAGTCACGGTGCCGACTATTTCCGTCGATGGCACCGATACAAGCAAAATTCAGGCGGCCTGCTTGTACACAAGTCCACGCATCACTTTGATCTTGTAAACTGGTTTTTGGGTTCGCTTGCGAAAAGTGTTTACGCGACCGGCAAAAGAGAATTCTACACCCCGGCACAGGCCCAGAGATACGGCCTCGATGATAGAGGGTCGCGGTGCCTGGAGTGTTCGCAGAAACATCGGTGCAATTTTTTCCTTGATATAAACAGGTTCAGCGACATGAGAGAGCTGTATCTTAAAGCCGAGGAACACGACTGCTATTACCGTGACAGGTGTATTTTTGATGAAGATATTGATATCGAGGATAATCTAAGCGTAAATGTTGAATATCAAAACGGGGCGGTATTAACTTATTGCTTAAACGCTTTTCAGCCATGGGAAGGTTATCGGCTTGAGATAAACGGCTCGAAAGGCCGCATTGAGCATAATTGCAGGGAGTCTTCTTATATTAACGGTGACGGCACAACACAGGGCGGCTTTGAGTCAAAAGGTACGAGCATAAAGGTATATCCTCATTTTAAAACAGCTTATGATGTCCCTGTTGAAAAGGTACAAGGCGGCCACGGCGGAGGTGATGACCGGCTGTTAGAGGACCTGTTCGGGGAAATTCGTGAAGATAAATTCGGCAGGGCAGCCGATTACGTTCAAGGCGCCGCATCCATACTTGTTGGAATCGCGGGCAACAAAAGTATTGAAACTAAAAAGCCGGTATTTATAGACGACCTTGTAAAGAATTTACCCGATCCTCGATACAAGCATAACAAAGGCAAAGATGATCATATAGAATTTGTTGAAGACGTTAAATACCAGCACGCAATGGCTTCTAAAGATTAGGATTAATTATGCATTTAAAGTATAAACCCGATTTTGAACGTTCCCAAAAATATTGGGATGCCTTTTGGTCCCATGAGATAATCGACAGACCCTGCACAGTTATTTGGGCAAACAAGGAGCCCGATGCTTCGGCAGCTCCGTATATTTCGGATATGAACTCTGATTTCGATCAAACTTTGAATCTGTTTCAAAATTTTCTGGATTCTCATGCTTTTATGGGCGAGGCCATGGCGGGTATAAGACCGAGCTTCGGCCCGGACCAGGTAGCGGGCTTTTTAGGAGCGCCGGTAAAATACAGTGCACAGAACCAGACAAGCTGGTCAGAAAAAATTGTACAGGACTGGGATGATTATGATGTTCAAATTGATAAAAGTTCCCAATGCTGGAAACGTATGCATAAGTATCACAAGGCTGCTCAGGAATTCTGTGAGGGAAAGTGTCTTTTATATAATATTGATATGCATGTAAACATTGACGGTCTGGAGGCTTTGCGAGGTGCACAAAATCTGCTTTTCGACATTATTGACAAGCCCGATGCGGTTAAAAAGGCTCTGGGGCAAATGAGAACCAGCTTCGTGAATATCTATAACGGTTTCCATCGATATGGAAACAAGGATAAATTGGGCACAACTTCACTTTTGCATATGTACAGCCGGGGAAAGTATAACCCTATCCAGGCAGATTTTATTTGTCTGCTAAGTCCTGACATGTTCCGTGAATTTGTACTGCCCGAGATAGAATTTGAAGCACAGTTTCTTGATAACTGCTGTTTCCACCTGGACGGGGCCGATTCTTTGAAGCACCTGGATGATATTCTGGCAATTAAGGAGATCGACGCTATCCAGTGGATTCCCGGGGCCGGCAACAAGCCTCAGATCGAATGGCCAGAAGTTCTGCACAAAATACAGGCTGCTAATAAGGCTGTAATACTTTATTTGACTCCTGAGCAAGTCACAGAAATACACGGCCAATATGATCCCGCTCTGATGGTATATGAAGTTCACACGGAAAGTGAAAAGCAGGGTGATGAACTTTTAAGCTGGTTAAAGAAAAATACTTAAATAAAGGGAATTTAAAATTATGAAATTAGCGGCTTTGTTGTTCGTAACTCTAATTAGTTCATTTAGTGCAGCGGATTTAAACCGCATAACTGAGCTTAGTAATGCACAATCCATGCACGCCAGAATGGCGTATTTTGAGCTTCTTCCAAAACAAAACGTTGTAATGTTCGACGCCAAAGGGCCCGGCAAAATAACTCACATCTGGACTACAATCGGAACAGGTTTAAAGGAAGGCAGCCTTGTTGAACCTTATACGGCCGGGGCTACCGATTTCAGGGATTTCATTATCCGCATGTACTGGGACGATGAAAAAAGGCCAAGTGTTGAGGTACCTCTTTCAGAGCTGTTCGGCTGCGGTTTTGGCATCAGGCAAAAGCACCACTCAATTGTAAGCGCCGCAGACGGCAGAGGCGGTTTTGTTACCTATTGGCAAATGCCGTTCGCAAAAGCCGCCAGAATCGAGCTCTACAATGATACGCAGGTTGCTTTCCCTGTTTACTGGAACATCGACTGGGAAAAATATGATAAATTCCCAAAAAATACCGGCTATTTTCACAGTCACTACAGAACAGCGCAGGTGGACTGCTTCAAACACCACCTTATGCTTGAGGCCGAAGGTCGCGGACATTTTGCCGGTTTGGTTTATTCCGTCGAACCTTCAACCGACAAACTCTGGTGGGGAGAAGGTGACGAATTCTTCTATATAGACGGAGATGTTGATCCCACAATCCGCGGAACAGGAACAGAAGATTACTTTAATCAGTCATGGGGACTCAAGCCGGCAATGAGACTTTACACCGGTTTTTATGAATATGAAGGCAACCGTAAGTCCATGTACAGATATCACATTAAAGACCCTGTACATTTCAGGAAGTCTTTCAGGGCAGAATTTGAACAGTTATACGGCAGTCTGCACAGAGTGGATTTTGTCCCGCATACAAATGTTTCTTCCACGGTGTTCTGGTACCAGACCGAGCCGCATAAAACCTGGGAAAATACCCTGCCTGAACCTGCTCCTATGGAACAGGCTTTTGAAAATGTAAATATAAAAAACTGCCGTATGCTCGATATAAGCCGGGTTGCTAATATGGCGCTTGTCGATAAAGTCGGCGGAGATGGACAAGGCGGCTGGGTTGACCAGGGTAAATATCTGGATTTGAGCCCGCTTCCAACTGGCAAAAGAAGATTCGCCGGCGTACCCTTTAATATCAAAAACGCATGTATTGTATTACATACCCCTGACCGGCCGTTTCTTCCCAAAACTTCGCAGCCTTTAAAGATAAATGATTCAGCCAAAAAGATATACTTTTTTATCGGCACTGCATGGGGACAGAGTTTTGGCCTTGAACCTGCCGGCTCAGTGAAAATACACTATAAAGACTCCAGCGAACAGCAATATACCTTTAAAATGGGCAGGGATTTAACAGATTGGTTCCGCGGAGCACCAAACCATGAAATGACCTCAAAACCATGGCATTTCATTAATGAGCAGGGAAACAGGTTCTATTTTTACGTTGTTGAATGGGAAAATCCTCATCCTGAAAAGGTAATCGATAATATTACTTTCCATCATTCAGGTGCAAGACCCGCACTTGGCGTAACCGGGATAACTTTATATAAATAAAAGGAGCTTTGATGAACCTGACCTTTATAGACTGGTCTATATTAACGGCGTGTTTTGTCTGCCTTGGCGGGATTGCAGTTTTCACAAACAAATATACCAAGAGTGTCGCCGATTTTTTGTCCGCTAACAGATGTGCCGGAAGATACATTCTCGGCGGCGCTGAACTTCTCGCTATGGTCAGCGCAACAATGTTTGTCGCAAAATTCGAACAGTTTTATCAGGGTGGGTTCGGAATAATCTGGTGGACCAACCTGGTGATGGTATTCGGTTTGGCCAAGTCACTGGCAGGTTGGGTGCAGTACCGTTTCCGTGAAACACGTGCTATGACTATGGCGCAATTTTTTGAGATGCGCTACAGCCGAAAATTCAGGGTATTTACCGGCATGCTTGCATGGAGTTCGGGTGTCCTGAATTTCCTGATCCATCCCGCCGTAACTTCCAGGCTGGTTGTTTACTTTTTTGGATTTCCACCCACTGTCGAAATTTTCGGTTTGGAGATAAAGACTTTTATAATTGTAATTATAATAATGTTGTCTATCTCGGTAACTCTTACGCTTTCCGGCGGCCAGATCGCTCTTATGGTAACAGACTTTTTTCAATCCCAAATAGTATTAACCGTCTCTTTAGTCGTAGTGGCAATTTTATTATTTCAGTTTGACTGGTCAACCATTGTCAGCACTTTGAAAACGGCTCCTCCGGGTCAGTCCATGCTCAATCCGTTCGATCAAAGCAAGGTTCCTGCCTTTAATTTCTGGTTCTTTGCTATGACGGGCTTTTTTATCTTTTACCAGGAGATGTCTTTCCAGGGTAATCAGGGTTATTTCTCTGCCGCCAAAAGCCCCCATGAAGCAAAAATGTCAAAAATTATTTCTTTATGGAGAGCGATCCCTATAAATCTGCTCTACATGATTCCTGCTATTATCGCCTTTGTAGTGTTTAATAATACCCAATTTGCCCCGCAAATGGAAAGCATAAATTCTGCCCTGCAGCAAATTGCAGACCCCCAGATCCAAAGGCAGATGACTACACCAATAATGCTGACTCAGTTTTTGCCGGTCGGGGTGATGGGCCTTTTGGCGACGGCATTTATAGCATGTTCGATTTCAACGGATGACACATATTTACATGCCTGGGGTTCGATATTCATCCAGGATGTTGTTATGCCCATTCGTAAAAAGAAATTTACTCCCCAACAGCATATAAAATGGCTCAGGCTCTCGGTAATTCTCGTTGCCGCCATTGCATTAATTGGCGGGTCTTTGCTGCCCTTTCAGGATTATGTTTTCATGTATTTCCAGATCACATTTGCGATCTACGCAGGCGGGGCCGGCTCTGCTATCATTGGCGGACTGTACTGGAAACGCGGAACCGCTGCCGGGGCCTGGGTAGCCGTAATCAACGGCGCGATAATATGTCTGACAGGCTTTTTGCTTCAAAATATCTGGCCCCATTATCCGGCATTGCTCGAAATCGCTGACCCATTCCCATTAAACGGAGTTCAAATTACATTTATATCCAGCATTTCTTCGATAATTCTTTATGTTTTAGTTTCGTTGCTGACCTGCAAAGATCCGATAAATCTCGACAAAATTTTACACAGAGGAAAATATGATGTAAATAAAGAGCACCATAAGGAGGAAAAGAAGATTGGCTGGTTCCGTAAGCTTACTGGCATTGATAAAGAATTCACTCTTACAGACAAGATTATCGCTATTTTAGCCTCAAGCTGGATTTTGTTTTGGGCAGTGATTGTTGTGTTCGGCAGCTTATATGGCTTGTTTTTTGAAATTCCAGAAAGGCTATGGACAAAATTCTGGTGGTTCTTCATTTTGGCCCACGTCTTTGTGGCTGTCATTACTTCTGCGTGGTTTTTGATCGGCGGGCTCAAAGATGCCGTAGAATTGTTCAGAAACCTTGCGGTCATGCAGCGTGACGAAACTGATGACGGAAGTGTAACCGAGAGTCAAAATGATAATTAAATAATGACAAGATCACATGAAAGTTAATTATGAAAAATAGACAGATACATCTCGATTTTCACACAAATGGTCTGATCGAAAATATAGGCGGAAAATTTGACGCTGAAAGATTTGCTCGCACATTAA
>CAZAYB010000198.1:0-5840 GCA_964489215.1 uncultured Pirellulales bacterium | reverse complement strand
CTTCAGGCTGTTCAGGCTTATGCTTTGGCTGCTTGAGACAGCCAACATCTTCACATAATTTTGCATATTTGGCGGGGGTCATATAACCCAAACTGCTGTGCGGACGATAATAACTATAATCCAATCGCCAACGTTCAACAACATATTTCAATTCATCAATATGTAAAAAAATCTCACCATTTAAAAGCTCATCCCTAAGTCTGCTGTTGAACGACTCAATATAGCCATTCTCCCATGGACTGCCGGGCTCAATATATAAAGTCTCGGGGCCTGATCTTTTTAAAAATTGCTTTACCTTATCTGAAATAAACTCAGGGTCATTATCGCTGTGGATATAATCGATATCCGTGTCGATTTTCCTTATAAAAGTTATATTCATAAGAAGTTGTCGACTTCAACTGCTCAATTTCTTAAGCCTATTTTTCGCAGTAGTGTTAGTTTATGGATTTGTTTGTTTTAGCCAGTCGTTTGCCATGATGAGCAGGTCGATGAGGTTTACGAATCCGTCGCCAGACAGGTCTGAGAGGAGTATGTCAGCTGCGGAATAGGACCAGTCGTCGGAAGATTGTATTCCGCCATCTTCGTATATCCACTCGATGTTTCTGTATGTGAATGCGATATGTTCTCTTTCCTTGTGCTGCATGTTTTCGGGGTATTTGTTGTTTAGCATTTCCTGTCTTATGCTGACGATTTTGGCATCGTGGAGGATTATGGTGTAGAACTGTTCTTCTATCCCCGAAGCGGTTGGCTGCCAGAATCTCAGTTCGAAATTGGTCAGGGTTTCCTGATTTGCCCATGCGTTCATCAGTAATGGGCTTGATTTATCTATTTCCTTTGTTATTTTTACCGGTGCGTGCTGTCTTTTTCCAGTTGGCAGGCCGCTTGCGGCATCTCTTGGTGATACGACTTCATGCGCAAAACCGATTACCATTATCGAGCCTTCTCTTCCAGCTTGTGTTACGCTCCCTTCGATTTGGCCCTGTGTTTGGCCAGTAATTCTCAGGTAGGCGTTAAGTGCACCGAAGGAAACAGGTGTTATGGTCAGGCAGATAATGGTTAGTGTAAGGAATTTTTTTTTCATTTTAAGGTCTCCTGAAATTTAACATGTTTTGTTTACTTTGGTTTTGAGTGCGAATAATTATGTTTGCCGGTTAAGAGTGCTTATCAGAGTCAGGCTTATATTGTATTATGTTCAGGGGTTTAATCAAGTTAATTGAGGGGTATAGGGTTTAAAAAGGTTGTGGATATTGAAAAATGGGTATTTTTACTGAAAGGTTGTTATTGTTTGATTTTTTTTTGATAAAAGGTTGAAATCGGGTTAAAAAACTGTTAATATGCCGGGTTCATGGCTTTGCATGAGGTGTGTGCAGGGAGATGTTTGTTTGCGCCAGGTTTGGACGCCGGGGGGTGGGCAGGTATGGAAGCTGATATAAGTTCATGTTTTGTAAAGAGTTAACTTGTTTGTCCTTTTATAGGGACAATATTAAATAATATAACGTGTTTTGAAAGGTTTTAGGTATGTCAGTAAAGATCAGGATGTCCCGACTGGGCCGACGTCACAGGCCATTTTTCAGGATCAATGTAGTTGACGGCAGGACTCCGCGTGACGGCAGAGTTCTTGAAAATGTTGGTTATTATGATCCGCTTGTCAAGGATAAGAGCAAGCAGGTTGTAATCGAGCGAGAGAAGATAGAAAGCTGGCTCGCCAAGGGAGCGATACCTTCAGATACGGTGGGGAGTATCCTTAAGAAGCATGGTATAGAGTCTAAGCATTATAATGAGCGTCTTGCCCGCCGAGAGCGAGCGAAACTGATAGCTCGCAAGTCAGGTAAGCCTTTTACGGAGGCGGACAGGATTCAGGCTAAGAAGGAAGCAGAGGCGGCAGCAGCGGCGGCAGAAGAGGCAGCTAAGAAGGCGGAGGAAGAAAAGAAAAAGGCAGCAGAAGAGGCGGCTAAGAAGGCGGAAGCGGAAAAGAAGGAAGCAGAGGCAGAGCAGAGCGGTTCAGAAGCAGAAGAAGGCGGAGAATAAAGGTAAGTTTAATGCTGGTCTTTAGTGATGCGAATTGATGTTTTGACCCTTTTTCCGGAGATGTTCGATTCAGTTCTTGGTTATTCGATAATCAGGCGTGCTGTTGAGAATGGTCTTTTAGAAATAGTTCTTTCAAATATAAGAGATTTTGCCCGTGACAGTTACGGTAAGGTTGACGATAAGCCTTACGGTGGCGGTGCGGGTATGGTAATGAAGTGTGAGCCGGTGTTTGATTGTTATGAGCATGCTGCAGGAGCGAGCAAAGATAAGGGCCGATTTATAATGCTTACTCCTCAGGGTAAGCGTTATGACCAGAGTCTTGCTTTGGAGTTTAGCAGGGAGAAGCGTTTGATACTTCTTTGCGGGCGATATGAGGGCTTTGATGAGCGGATCCGCGAGGGTCTTTGTCCTGAGCAGGTTTCTATAGGCGATTATGTTTTGAGCGGCGGAGAGCCTGGTGCTTTGGTGATCATTGACAGTGTTGTCCGTTTGCTCGAAGGTGCTCTTGGTGATGAGGAGTCGGCGAGAAATGATTCCTTCAGTGAGGGACTTTTGGAGTATCCTCATTATACGAGGCCAGAGGAGTACCGGGGTATGCGTGTTCCTGAAGTGCTGCTTAGCGGAGATCATAAGCGTATTGCGGATTGGCGCAGGGAGCAGTCATTTGAGCGAACGAGCAGGGTTCGACCGGATCTGCTTGAGGGTAAGAGCGTTGACGGGTGAATTTTTGAAAAGTAAGATTTACATCGGTTTTAATTAACTGCTTTTGCAGGTTTTGGCCTTTGGGTCAGTTAAAGGGAAATTAGAAAAAGATTGTTTTTGAACGAGATTTATAATCACTGCTTTTGCAGGTTTTGGCAGGTTGGTCAGTTAAAGGGAAATTGGAAAAAAGATTGTTTTTGAACGAGATATATATATTTAATATCAGGAGTAATTCAGGTGAAGACACAGATACTTGAATCAGTAGAAAAGAAGTGCCAGCGAGAGAAGATCCCTTATTTTGAGATAGGTGATACTGTAGATGTTCATTGCAGAATCAGCGAGGGGGGTAAGAGCCGAATCCAGGTTTTCAGCGGGACAGTTCTTAGCCGAAAGGGCAAGGGCATGAACGAGATGTTTACAGTTCGCCGAATGGTTGGTGCAGAGGGTGTTGAGCGTATATTTCCTCTTCATTCACCCAATGTTATAGATGTTGTTCCGACACGTAGCGGGCGAAAGAGGCGAGCGAAGCTTTATTATCTTCGTAAGCGAGTAGGTAAGGGCGTTCGTCTTTCTCAGCGTCATAGTGAACATACTCACCGTAAGTAGGGTTTTTTTATGTTTTTGCCCGGTCAGCGAAAGCGTTTGCGCGGAGACAGCAGAGCTCTTGGTGTTTGGGGTCAGAATTATGCGAGGAGTTATCTTTTGCGGCGTGGTTACGGTTTTGTTGGAGCCAATTACCATTGTTCGGCCGGTGAAATAGATTTGATAATGAGTACGCCTGAAGGAAGTCTGGTTTTTGTTGAGGTTAAGACCCGTTCTGATGAGAGTTTTGCGAGTGCAGAAAGTTCAGTTAATTATCGCAAGCAGCAGAAGATTCGTTCTGCATCGAAGTTTTTTATAAAAGAATATGGAGTTAAGGACCGTCCTCTTCGTTTTGACGTGGTGGCTTTGGTATTGAAGGAGCGGGGCAGAGTATGTGTGAGGCATTATGAGCGTGCATTTTCGATTTGAGGGTGGTTTTGACTGTGTGATTAATTTTACGGTAAGCTTTGAAATTCATTTACTGAAAGGTGAGGAAAGTTATGTTTGATGTAGAGATGTTGCCGGCGGATCCTATTCTTGGTCTTACAGAGGCTTTTAAGGGAGACAGCAATCCTAAGAAGATTAACCTTGGGGTTGGAGTTTATAAGGACTCTACGGGAAGGACTCCAATTCAGGATTCTGTTAAGCGTGCAGAGCGTATTCTTCTCGACAGCGAACAGAGCAAGAGTTATCTTCCTATTCCAGGTGATGCGGGTTATCAGTCTTTGGTTCAGGAGCTTTTATTTGGGAAGGGCAGTTCAGCGTTGAGCTCTGGCCGGGTTGTAACTGCACAGACTCCCGGGGGTACGGGTGCTTTACGTGTTGGTGCGGACCTTTTGAAGAATATCGGCGCCAAGCGTGTATTTGTCAGTGATCCTACGTGGGCGAATCATAAGAATATCTTCAGTGCGGCAGGTATTGAGATATTGAGCTATCCTTATTATGACGCATCGAGCAAGAGTATGAAGTTTGAAGATATGGTTTCCTGTCTTGAGAGTGAGACCGGGGCAGGTGACATTGTTCTTTTGCAGGGGTGCTGTCATAATCCGACAGGAATCGACCCGAGCAAAGAGCAGTGGACGAAGCTTCTTGAGGTTTGCCAGGGCAAGAATGTTATTCCTTTCTTTGATTTTGCTTATCAGGGTCTCGGCAGCGGTCTTGAAGATGATGCGGCGGGGATAAGGATTTTTGCGGAGTCTGGTATCGGTATGCTTGGTGCGAACAGTTTCAGTAAGATTTTCGGATTGTTTAATGAGCGTGTCGGCGGTTTGTCTATTGCGGCCAGTGACAGTGAGAGTGCAGGTAAGCTTTACAGCCATTTGAAGGCGGGTATCAGGCGTAACTATTCGAATCCTCCATTTCACGGGGGCGGAATCGTTAAGGAGATTTTGAGCGATGCTGGTTTACGGCAGCTTTGGGAGAAGGAAGTGGGTCAGATGCGAGAGAGGATTTCCAAGATGCGTTCTCTTTTTGTTCAGACTTTGAAGGATAAGGGTGCGAAGATGGACTTTTCCTTCATTGTTGACCAGCAGGGTATGTTCTCTTTTTCGGGTTTGGGTAAGGAACAGGTTCAAAAGCTTCGTGACGATTATTCTATTTATATTGTCGGGTCCGGCAGAATTAATGTGGCAGGTATGACAGAGGATAATATGGATTATCTTTGCAGTGCTGTAGTTGATGTTCTTTGAGGTATGAAGATGGCGGACCTGATCGATACTCATTGTCATCTGACTTTTGATGAACTTGCTGATGATGTTGAGGGGGTTTTGTCTCGCAGCGCCGAGGCAGGGGTGCGTCGGTGGGTAACTGTTGGTACTGATCCTGTTCATGTTAGAAGGGCAGCGGCTCTTTGCAGGGACAGAGATGATATATGGGGGGGAGTCGGTTTTCATCCTCATCATGCAGATGAGGTTGGTGAGGAAGAATTTGCGATGCTTGAAAGTATAGCAGGTGATGATAAGATTGCTGCAATAGGTGAGGCGGGGCTGGATTATCATTACAATTTTTCGAAGCAGGCGAGGCAGAAGGAAGTTTTTGCAAGGCTTTTAGAAACGGCAGTGAAGTTTGACAAGCCTGTTATTATCCACAGCAGGGGTGCATTTGAGGCTACTCTGGATATTCTTGAAGATTATATCGGAAAGATATGCAGGGGTGTTGTTCACTGCTGGTCGGGGAGTGTTGAGCAGACGGAAAGGCTGCTGGAGATGGGTCTTTTTGTGTCTTTTACGGGAATAGTTACCTTTAAGAAGAGTGATGAGACTCGAGAAGCGGCGAAGGTTGTGCCTTTGGACAGGATGATGGTTGAGACGGATTGTCCTTTTATTTCTCCGGAGCCTTTGCGGAACAAGCGGCCTTGTGAGCCTTATATGATGGTTCATACAGCCAGGCGTATTGCAGAGGTTAAAGGTATGGACTTTGAAGAGTTTGCCGGTGCGGTAACGGCAACGAGTGAGAAGTTTTTCGGAATAGGGGGTTAAAAGTATTTTGAGGTTGAAATAATCTGACTAAAAACGAAAGCTAACAAGCAT
>CAZAYB010000197.1:0-5921 GCA_964489215.1 uncultured Pirellulales bacterium | reverse complement strand
TCCACCGGGATGTCAAACCCAAGAATATCATGATAAACACAGATAACGTTGTCAAACTTGCGGATATGGGACTGGCAAGGGCAACCAGCGATGCAGAAGCTGCTAAAAGTGAGGCTGGTAAGGCATTCGGCACACCTTATTATATAGCTCCGGAACAGGTGCGGGGCCAGGTAAATATCGACGGCAGAGCAGATGTTTATGCTTTGGGTGCAACTTTGTACCATATGATAACCGGCAAGGTTCCTTTTGATGGATCGAGTCCATCGGAGGTAATGAAAAAACATATCAAAGAGGACCTTGTTCCGCCCGACCATATTAACACGGCCCTTTCGGCAGGTATAGCTGAGGTTGTCGAAGTAATGATGGCCAAGAATAAAAACGACCGTTATAAGGATATGGAAGAACTTCTTGTAGATTTGGAAGAAGTGAAACAAGGCAATCCTCCAGTTCTTGCCCGTCAGAAATTTAATATGTCAGAGCTTCAGGAGCTTGGTTCAGGAGATGTCGTTTATGAAGACAACGATTACTCAGAAGCACGATCATACGGCGAAGAAGTTATCACCCGTTATCGAGTGGGTGTTGTAGTGCTGGGTGCAATCAGTCTGCTGCTTTTTATAGTCGTTATTGTTCTTCTGTCAAAACAATAACAAATACTCCAGGAGAAAAAAATGAGCACAAAAGTTTTTTTAAGTTTGATATTCGGTATTTTAATTCTTTTTGCTTTTACAGGCTGTGAAGAATCATCGGTAAATTCCAGCGACACTGGTAATATCGGGTCAGGGTCGATGGCGCAGGCGAGGATGATCGCAATTGAAAACAAAAAGCTGAAAGAGGAAATTAAAACTCAGGAGGAGCTGCTTGCTCAATGTCAGCAGGAAAAAGCGGAGATAGAAACCAAAAATGCAGAGCTGGCTACCCAGTTAATGGAGGCGTTAAGTGAGATGGCCAAGAATGTTGACAGACTACAGGCCGAGAACAATACTCTAAGAGAAGAAGTAAAGATGCTTAAGGCTGATTAGGCAACTGTGAGTGAGGCAGTGAAAATTCAATTTGAGAGTTATGACGATTAAAATCAGCTGATGAGGGTGACCGTTTTCAGGTACATGGGAGGGGCATCAATCGTCTAAAGTTACGACAAAAACGCAGCAAGGGGCTTTTTTTACCACTTTCTCGGCAATGTTTGCGAAGAAAGTATCAGCAATTCTGCTTGCGGTTTTTTTACCTATAATTATAAGGTCGATCATTTCAGTGACGGCAAAATCGATTATCTCCTGAGAGGGATTTCCAATTCTGTAATTAACTTTTAATTCAATATTATCCTGCATTCGGCTTTGATAGGCTTCAGCTATGTGTTTGTCAATGTCCTGCCTGGCCTTGCTGTCAACGTTATCGATCTCATAAATATAAGTTTTCCAGAATTGGGACTCTGATTCCGGTATAACGTGTAACAGAAAAAGCTCGTTTACCTCGAGGCAGCTTACCATTTCCAGTGCGGTTTCAAATGCCAGGTCAGCTTCTCTGGAAAAATCTGTATAGAAAAGAACACGTTTGAAGTTTTTTAAGGATCTTTTTGATTTGTTGCGATTATTTATGTTACCCATAACTTTACCTTTTGGTATTCGTTAATTCAGAAGATTCGGCAAAAACAGACACAATTGCGGGAAAATCAATAATAGTACGGCAAAAATGATAAGCACTGCAAGAAAGGGTAGAGCTCCGCGAAAAATTTTCTGGAGAGGTACATCTCTTTCAATGCCGCTTACTACATAAACACAAACTCCAACCGGCGGGGAGATGACCCCCATCTGAGTAACAACAACTATAACGACACCAAACCAGACGGCGTTATAACCAAGCTGAGATATTACCGGGTAAAAAATAGGTATTGTAAGGAGTATGAGTCCCAAAGCATCAATGAAACATCCCACTATAAGGTAAAAAAGTATGATTACCCCCATTATCATCCATGCAGGTACAGGTAAGCTTGTAAGCTTAGTTGCCAGTTCAAAAGGTATTCTTGTGACTGCAAGAAAGTGTCCGAAAATCACGGCCCCGGTAACAATAACCATAACCATACATGAGGTTCGAACAGTCTCCTTCAGCGACCGCCAAAGCATTTTCAATGTTAACTTTCTTCTGAAGATTGATATAATCACACTTCCTGCAGCTCCAATTGCAGCAGCTTCAGTAGGTGTAAAATACCCAAGAAACATGCCACCTATTACCAGGAGAAAAAGCAGAAGTGTTTCGCTGACCCCTGCAAGTGATCTGAGTTTTTGGTTTAAGGTAAATTTTGGTCCTGCAGGCCCCAGATGGGGATTTATTCTGCAATTAATATATATTGCAATGCAAAACATAACGGCGATTAAAAAGCCGGGCACTACCCCAGCTATAAAAAGTTTTCCTACAGACTGTTCTGTCAGGATAGCGTAAACAATGAACACGACACTTGGTGGAATCAGCATACCCAGGCTTCCGCCTGCGGCGACAGCACCGCATCCAAGCTCCATGTCATAATTATAACGTTTCATTTCCGGCAATGCGACCGATGCCATGGTGGCAGCGGTTGCGGGCCCTGAACCGCATATAGCACCAAAGGCAGAACAAGCTCCAACAGTTGACATTGCAAGTCCTCCCGGCAAAGCACCGAGCCAGTGATATGCAGTATCAAACAGCCTTGTGCTTATACCGGCATGAAAAGCTATCTGTCCCATGAATACGAAAAGTGGAATTACGGTAAGGCTGTACGAGGAAAAGGTTTCGAAAAGGTCGATAGTAATAATACTTGCGGCAGCTTCAGGTGATACAATAACTGCAAAACCTGCAAAACCTACAATAGCCATGGCAAAGGCAACTGGCATACTTCCTGCCAGAAGCAACAGTAGAGCGATGCACCCGATTATTCCTACCTGTACCGGAGTCATGGCCTTATCATCTCTTTTCCGGGCTGAATGATGTGCCCTAAAATAACCATAACAACGACGAAACAACAGGCGCTTATGACGTAAGGCACCCAGAAAACGGGGATTTTGAGTGTCGCGGTTACCTGTCCGCTTTCGTAAAGGTCGCCTGCATAGATAAAACTGCGTATGCTTAAAAAGAAGAAAAAGAACATGGTCATCATACGCATTATGACGTCGACTACAAGCCTTGCTCTTTTGCTTAGCTTGTGGAAAAAGTATTCGATTGCCACATGTCCCTTTACCGCAGTTGTATACGGCAAAGCCAGGGACAGGGTTATCGCCCCGCTCACCTTAACTATGTCATAAGCTCCAGTTACAGGTATTCCAAATCTTCTTAATATGACATCTGCGCAGGTAGTAATTATCATAACAAAAACGCCTGCGCCCGAAGCAATGACCATAACAAATATTAATGACCTGAGAATTCTGTTATAAAATTTCAGGCTTTTATTAAAAATGCTTTTTGCCACAACTATTCTCACAAGATAAAACCAGTCAAGCCCCTGATGATATCATCTTAAGGACCTTAGTTAGCGACTAATCTGCATAATCATTTATGAGCTGTTCAAGACGATTTAAGAAGCGTTTTCCCGGCAGACCGGCTTTTTCAGCATTTTCAGCGTACTGCTCAAGAATTGGTCTTACAGAGAGCTTCCAAAGATTTTTCTGTTCATCTGAAAGCTGTATAACCTGCTTATCGAGGCTCTTTATAAAAGCGAGCCCTTCAGCGTCAGCCTGGTCCCAAGCCTGCCCGTGCTTTTGTACCCATTCGTCACTTACAGCAGTGATCAGGGCCTGAAGGTCTGGTTCGAGCTGCTGCCATTTATTCTTGTTCATAACTACGAACATTGAAGTAGTATATCCTATAACTGAAGTATCAGTTACGAAGTCTATAACCTCACCCTGCTTCCATCCCTTTAATGTTTCGAATGGACAGAAAGTCGCATCGACAACCCCTTTCTGCAAAGCTTCATAAGTTTCGGGCTGACTCATTGCTACGGGTGTTCCGCCAAGGGATGATACGATTTTTGATGATAAGCCGGTGGCTCTGACTTTTAAACCTGACATTTCATCGATATTTTTAACCGGCTTTTTGGAGGCAAGTATACCCGGTCCATGAGCGTGGACATACAGTACATGAACGTCTGAGATCTCTTTAGGGGCAAACTCTTTTACGATCTCGGTTGCAACTTTTGTGGCTACGGTTCCGGAAGGATAGCCTAAGGGAAGGTCAATACCCTCTAAGAGCGGGAACCGGCCGCGTGTATATGCAAAGCAGCTCATGCCGATGTCTGATATTCCGTTTACTACCCCATCATAACACTGAGGTGCCTTGGTAAGTGTTCCGGCAGGGTAAACAGTTATTTTTATTTTTCCTTGTGACCGTTTATTTATTTCATCGGCCCATGCCTGAGCAGTCTCGCACTGAATATGAGTTGACGGGAAAAATACACTGTAAGAAAGTTCAACGACATCCTTTTTGTCCTCTGCAGGTTTATCCGAACAACCGGAGATCCAAACTGCCAGATAAACTGCCGAGATAATCAATAAGCTTTTGAGTTTCATGACATCCTTTCTGAAATAAATAGAGCCTGTCCGTAACAGTTAATTTGTTCGCTGGCAATAAGTTAGAGCAAAAATATTTTTTTAAGGCATCCGTTTTTCGCTTAAAGCATTAAAAAAGGTGTGCTATAATTTCTTTTAACACCAAAAAAAAACCTAAAAAAGGAGCACACCTTTATGACCATCTTAGCAATCCAGCAAAAGTTTGACAAGCCTATTCCTGTAGTTTTTGGCAATGCCGAATACAACACCGAACGCGAATTACTGATCACAATTGACGAAATAATTCATCAAAGCGGTCTCGAAAAAATTGTAATGGCATATTTTCTTGATGTCGCACGAGTCAATAAAATGATAGCTCTTTGGGGTACCGGCGAATCAACTCGTTTGACCGAAAAGGAGAGCACGCGTGCCAAAGACAATGCCATTTTGGCTTTGCGAGCATCTATTCTTCGTAAACGCTTAAAGCTTTCACTTCGTAAATTTGCTCTGGCATTATCACATAGTGACCTTTATAAATGGTTTTGCCGTATCAATCGTTTTACAACTCCCAAAGTTCCCGGTAAAAGCCACCTTGGTGATTTGGAAAATATGCTGCCTGCCTCGGTGATCAAGCAACTGGAAACGCTCTTGCTTGGATCAGCGGCAGATGAATCATCTCAAGTTTTGTATGAGCCGGTTGATTTCAGTCAGTGTTACCTGGACAGCACCTGTATTATGGCCAATATACACTTCCCTGTTGACTGGTTATTATTACGAGATTCAACTCGTACAATGATGAAAGCTGTTGGTCGTATTCGCAAGCTGGGATTGAAAAACCGTATGCCGTATGAGCCGAATGAATATATCAGTGAAATGAACAAGCTTTGTATGCAGATGACCTTCGCAAAGCGTAAAAAAGACAGTAATCGTAATCGCAAGGCTATCCTTCGCAAAATGAAGAAGCTGCTTAAAAAGGTGACCAAACACGCTATAAAGCACTTTGAGCTTCTTGATAATAATTGGGAAACAGTTGATGTCAGTCGTGTGCAGGCCGAACAAATCCTTAAACAGATATCGAATGTAACCGAAAAACTTGCCGATGCTGTTCGCTGTGCACATGAACGAATTATTGGCCAGCGCAGGGTTGCCAACAAAGATAAACTGTTGAGCATTTATGAAGATGATGTTCATGTGATTGTTAGGCATAAGAGCGGCGCCGAAGTAGAATTTGGCAATACGCTACTGCTGACTGAACAGAATGACGGACTTATAGTTGACTGGAAATTATTTCGCGATCAGGCTCCGGCTGATTCAAGATTACTAAAGAACAGCCATCAACGCATCGCTGAAAAACTTGATATTGATGTAGAACTTATTGCCGGAGACCGCGGCTTTGACAGCAAGGCAAATCAG
>CAZAYB010000196.1:1676-5932 GCA_964489215.1 uncultured Pirellulales bacterium | reverse complement strand
GTCTTTAACAACGGTAATTTTAAGGGGCTTTTTATGAAAATAGCCATTGTAAGCGACTTACATTCAGGATGTTCTGGAACAGGAAAATGGCACAATAAACAGATGTTTGATTTTGCCGCTGAAATAACTGCCAAAACCGTACAGATGCTTAATCAAATACCTGCTGATTTAATTGTTATTTTGGGAGATATTACTCACACCGGCTCACGGGAGGAATTATCTGCCGCTTTTCAGACACTCAAAGCACTGACCCCCAATTGGTTCATTCTTCCAGGAAATCATGACAGACCAGCCATGCAAAACAATACGTTTAAATATATATTTGAGGAACACTTCCCTCAGGTCTATCAAAAAATCAACGGCTTCCCATCTTTGTTCCTAAAAGACAACATCCAATCCATAAATTCGGCGAATACAGTATTAAGTATGGACTACATTAATAATATCCTGGAAATCGTCAAAAGAGAAAAAATACACAATCTGTTTATTTTCAGCCACATTCCTTTAATTTCACAAAAAAAATATGCTGACAGATTCAGTGCCCAGTATGTTCCCCACTATTCTGATGGAAATATTCTTATTGATAATCTTAAAAAAATTATTTCAGGTAAAATAATTTCTTTTTGCGGCCATCAACACTGGCATCGAATAAAAGACACCGGCAGACACCTGTTATGTGCAACAGCATCTCTTATTGAATACCCGATGGAAGCAAGGTTAGTCACAATACATAATGAACAAATCAATATCGAAACCCTTAACAGCGCATGCCCCATAATTGCAAATGCTTCTCTTATTTCTGCTGAATGGACAAAGGGAACCTGTTATGACAGAACCTTTTCGACAACCTGCCTGTCGTCATAACACCATACAACAATGTCGCTCCCCCCAGGTTTGTTCCGCCGCGGGATGCACAAATCATTCAAATCATATCCGCAATCTCGCTTGGCCGATCAACTATAACATCAGCCCCTGCCCTTTTCAGCTCCTCAACCGACCTGTAGCCCCAGCTAACTCCAACCGCTTTCATATTCGTCTTCCGGGCGGTTATCATATCAACATCGCTGTCACCGACAAACACAGCCTGGTCTGTCGATACGCCAAGTTTATCAGCTGCATCCAGTGTCACCCTCGGATCTGGCTTTAACGCTCTGCCTTGACCTTCACCCCCAATATAATCAAACGTATCCTTACCGAAAAAATGCTCGACAACATTCTCCGCAGACTCGTGATGCTTGTTCGTCACGACCGCAAGCTTAATACCTCTGTCCTTCAAACTTTCAATCAGCTCACATATACCGTCAAAAGGCCTGGTCTCTGCGAAATAATTCTTCCCGTAATGCTCTTTCATATAACCAAGAACCTCATCAAGCTTAAACTCCTTGCTTTTGTCCCCGATAGCTCGCCTTGCAAATTCAACAACACCATTGCCTACCATTTTGGAACATTCATCCTTGCTCCGCAAACCCAGCCCTGCCCGCTCAAGGGCATAATTCATTGAATTGGTCAAATCCCCTATAGTATTAACTAAAGTGCCGTCAAGATCGAATATCACTGCTTTATAGCTCATTTTAACAGAATTAACCTCCAAAAAAATAATTGTTCAAGGGCCAGATAATTTCAAAAATAACAAAAAAACTCTAAAATTAAAATATCTAATCCGCGATCAAAGCCCACTTATAACCTGTTTTTTTAAAAAAATCTTGTAAATTCCGTTTTTTATCATATAATGAATTTGTTGGAACAGAATTAGGAGTCAAAAAATGGATATCAATCTTGTACTTTTCAAGAAAAACCGTACTCGCAAATCGTTCAAACTTCCCAGTTCCGTTACCATCATAGGCAGAAGACAGGAGTGTGACCTGTGCATACCTCTAATGATTGTCTCAAGAAGACACTGCGAAATATATGAATCAGAAGGAAACCTCAATATAAGGGACATGGGCTCAAGAAACGGAACTTACGTAAATGGCCAGCAGGTTGAGGAAGCTCAGCTTAATCCCGGTGACACTATAGGTGTCGGACCTTTGAAATTCATCGTACAGATAAACGGCAAACCAGATCAGCTCTCCAGTGACGATTACATTATGCAGCCCCCAGGGTCAATTAAAGATAAGAACAATTTAGTGCAAAATGCCCAGGAATTCGCTGACTACCAGACCCCAAACATGGACCAGACCTTCTCAGAATCGCAAATGCTCAATAATGTAAACGATCAAAGCGCCGCTGGTTCGTGAACGTGCCAATTATTTAAAAAGGTCCGGGCATTAAAAATATAGAACAGCTTCAAAACAGCGGTAAAATTCAAAACAGCTCTGATTATTCATTTTGGCGGAAAGCCGCTCTTAATCTTTCTTCACAATTCCAGTTGCGCTGCCGGTCAGATACCTGTCCTTAAGAAAAAGATAATACAATCTGCCCTGGCGGTATGTCTGACCTGCGAGCCTGCCTGCCTGCTCTCCTACCCCCATATAAACATCGCATCTTCCCGGTGCCCGAATAGCTCCTCCCGTATCCTGATCAAGAAAAAACCCCGTGTACATACCCGTAAACATCCTGGGGCCAACCATTCTCGGAAGCTCTGCCGACACAAAGGTAACGCTCGCCCGGGGATAAATATCCTTGTCCGTTGCGATTGTACGCATCGTGGTAACAGGCTCATTCAAACTTCCTCTCGGCGGACCGGATGAACGCTGAAAGAAAACAAAACGCGGATTTTGATTGGTAAATTCCTCAACCTTCTGAGGATGAGCCTTAAAGTAATCTATCATTGCAGAAAGACTTAACTTATGGCTGGGAATTGCACCGCTTTGAACCATCAAACGCGAAACGCTCCTGTACTCATGACCGTTGTTCGCCGAATAACCCAAAGTAACCATCTCACCGTTATCAAGCCTGACTTTGGCAGAGCCCTGAACATGAGCGATATAAGACTCAAAAGGACTTTCAAGCCAGGCGATCTCCTTACCTGCAAGCATATTCGAATTTGAAATCTCTTTCCTCGTCGGATAGGGTACAATATTACCGCCGGGCAGTCTCCTGCCCAGTATCTGCCCCTTAGGGCCCTTTACAAGGTCCTTAGGCTGCGAATACAACGGATACTTATATTTTTCCGTACGCTTAAGGGAACCGTCAAATATTGGAGTATAATAACCGGTAAAAAGGACATCACCGCTGCCGTCCCAGCCTACTGATGTATAAAAATCAAATTTACGCAAAATTGCAAGCTTAAGCTCCGTACCCCTCATACCGCTGGCCAGCATACGATCAAGCTCAACAAGACTGGCCATCACCTTAGCGTGAGTAATACCGCTCATCGGAAAAAATTCCGTACTCGATGGTTTACTCATATAATTGATGCTTCTGCCAACTGCCTCCTGCAAATCATCGAGATTGTAACAGGCAATTGTGATATCTGGTATCTTTGAAGGATCTGTTATCTTACGAAGAGCCTTTTCGCCCGGCCGAAGCTGCCTGTCATAATCAGGCTCACTTACAACCTTACGCTGACAGCCGGTAACCCCCGCAATTACTGAAACAATTAAAGCCAAACCCCCAAAACTGACCAGCCTCTTGCTGATTTGCATAATTCTATCCATCCATAAAAATATATTTCGTCAACTGCACATCCTCAGTAAAAACAGGATTTTACATTCAAACAACACCTAATTCAACACTTTTATATCTCTTGTGACAAAAACTCGTTTTCCATAACAAATCACATAAAACAAATATAATCAACCACCTCCCGCTGCAACCATATTATTGCCGAGCGTCTCTATCGCCTCAACCATTTTCTTGCGAATAAAAAATCCCATTAACGGAATAATGAAAATCCAAGGCAAAAAAGGTAAAACCGATAAGAGAATAATTTTCCCGCTTTGCTGATCATTTCTGAATATCACACCAAAAAGAATCACAAAAAATATCGAAAGCAAAAAGATAAAACAAACAAGCCATATCATAAGCTTTTTAATGCCCCCGAATTCAGCTTTAATAGTCAGCTCACCCTCCTTACCTGCATCAGCCTCAAAATACGATATCAAAGACAAAGGATTTTGACCGCCCCTGAAACCGCCAAAACCCTTACCCTTAAAAACCACACGCTCCTCACTGTTTTCAAATATCTCGTTACCAAACCCGACAAAAAGATTTCTGGCAATATCAACAGCGTGCTTTTTGTTGCCTTCAAACTTCCAGCTATTTTCGTAATTCATATGGTACCTGTAATTCCTTAAAATACCCGTTATAATAAT
>CAZAYB010000196.1:0-1576 GCA_964489215.1 uncultured Pirellulales bacterium | reverse complement strand
TCTCTATCGGCTAATCACTGCAAATGTCATTACCATCACCCCAAAAACTCAAAAAAACCTGTCAAAAACCCGTTTTTCGCCACTTATGCCCGCACTGATTACAAATCCACTGATTTTTCAAAATCGGAAACGGAATCCGCACCAAAAACAAACCGATTACTATGACCCACCGTGAAAACCTCTCAAAACCAATATCCTCACTTCCGCACTCCGGACAAACAGGCAAATCCTCATGCTCTTGAACCTTCCCCTGGCCCTGCTCAAAAAACTCCCCCGCCTCGGTGCTGCCCGAAAGATTGCTCTCGCTTAATTTTTCAAGCTCGGTTCTGGCCCTTTGATAATCTTCAGCACGAACTTTTAATTTGATGCCGCCCTCAGCATTGGCCAGCAGCCAGTAGGTATTGACGAAATTTATACCTGTCAAAACCGACTTTATACCAACCGACTCCAGATACTCACGGGCAATCCGGGCCTCGAACTCCTCATAATAAAAACCTGCATTAACAAGTCTGTCATCTTTTGGATTCATCTTTACTGCCATTTTGAAACAATCATATAAGGACAATTGATTTTACACTGCTCATGTCCAAAAAACAATAATAATCTGTTCTGGATATAAATCTGAAAACATGCTATAATAAACCGTTTTGCGAGGTTTACCAATAATGGCAAAGCATAGAATAAACATAATACACGAGGACGACGACATTATAGTCGCCAATAAACCCCCGTTCTTACCCGTAACAAGGGACCGGTCAGGCTCTGCCGGGCTGATTGACCTGCTCATGGACAAATCAGGCTCAAGAGCTGATCTTAGACCGGTACATTATATCAGCAAGGACGCCTCAGGCCTGGTAATCATTGCAAAAAACTATAACGCTCAAAGCTCGCTTACAAGCGCTTATGAAAAGCAGAAAATAAACCAGACATTTTTAGCTATTGTCGCAGGCAGACCCCTCAAAACAAAAGGAACCATTAATTATCGGCTAACACAGAACAAAAACGACCCCCGAAAAATGACAACACACAAAAGAGGCAACCAGGCAAAAACAAATTATCAGCTCCTGGCAGACTTCTCGGGACTGTCCCTGCTGGCAGTAACACCGGTAACCCACCGCACACACCAGACAAGGGTGCACCTGGCAAAGGAAGGATTTGGACTGGCCATAGACCCGCTCTACACAAACACCTCTCCGATTATGTTAAGTTCATACAAACTCGACTATCGGCCAAGCAGAAAAAAACAAGAACCAGCTCTAATTGACCGCCTGACTCTCCACTGCTATCAAATGCAGCTGACTCACCCAGATGGGTCAAATCAAATTTTCGTCGCAAATCTTGAAAAAAAATTCGCAGCTGCTGTAAAAATGCTCACAAAATACAACCCAAGACAAAACGATTGCTTCATCGACCCCGAAATATATGAAAAAATCATTGCCGCTGACGTTCTGTAAACCAGAACTCACTGAACCAAAAAAATCCTGCCTAACCGGTTAGCAGCGAACCAGTCTGGTAAACCAAAACACAAACTAAATAAGCAAGAAGCGTCAAACCGCCCAGCTGAAAAAACGCCCAC
>CAZAYB010000195.1:0-5942 GCA_964489215.1 uncultured Pirellulales bacterium | reverse complement strand
AGGGCTTAAAAGTATTTTGAGGTTGAAATAATCTGACTAAAAACGAAAGCTAACAAGCATAATATTCTATACTTATGGACATTTGTGTGCATTGCTACCCACAATTCTTTTTAAAGAGGCAAAAGTTTAAGCACCTATTCATTTGCCTTATGAGCTGTATTTTTTTGCGGTTTTATGAATACGATTAAAGTTTCGATAGTCATCCATGCGGCGAGCAGTATAATTGCAGCCCCGATAATGGTCAGCAGTCGGTCATTTTTGTTAATATATGTTATTTGGTTATGTATCATTGCCCATGCGGTAATTACGAGCATTATCAGGGTAGGAATTGCGGTGAAGATAAATTTCAGGCCACCTTTTTTTCTAAGGTATACGGTAGCGACCAGCAGAGCCAAAGCAGCGAGCAGCTGATTTACCGAGCCGAAGAGCGGCCAGAGCAGTACAGCTCCTGTTCCGCTTGCCCCTTTTGCAAATGCCAGTGCGGCGGCGGTGAGTACAGCGATTGTGGTTGCGGTTTTTCTTTCTGAGAAGAATGGTATTTTGCAGTCATCGGCGAGTTCTCCGATTACGTATCTTTGTATTCTCACAGCGGTGTCGAGAGTTGTTCCGGCGAATGAGGCGATGAATACTCCCATGACAGCCAGCCCGAGCTGATGCGGGATTTTAAGTGTGGTGAGTATATTGGCAGAGCCGTTTACTACCGGGGCGAGTTTGTCAGCCAGTCCTCTTGATCCTGTCCATGAATAGTAGTATTTGTCCCATATCTGTGAGGTGTTGTTTTCCGGGGCGGCTATTGCGATGCCTGCTATTATGGCGATAATAACCAGTACCGCCAGAGCACCTTCGAGGAGCATTGAGCCGAATCCAATGAAAAGGGCGTCTGGTTCTGAGGATATTTGTTTTGGGCTTGTTCCGCTTGCGACCAGGGAGTGGAATCCGCTAATTGCACCGCAGGCAATTGTTACGAACATTATGGGCATTAAGGGCGGCAGGTTCCATGTGTTATGGTTTACGGCGGGTGCGATTATTCTGAAGCTGTCTGTAGTGAAAGCGGCAGTTACTATTCCTACAGCCATCAGGGCCATCATTATGAACAGCTGCCATGCGTTTATGTAGTCTCTTGGCTGTAGGAGTGTGTTTACGGGGAGGGTTGAGGCTACCCATGCGTATACCAGCAGCAGTATTGTCCATGACCCGGTAGGCGGCAGGGTTATAGTTTTTCCGGCGTATTCGAAGATTTTAATTGTTCTTAGAGTGCATGCGTTTGGGTTTATGTGTTCTACCCATGCCCCGAGAGCGACGGCGGCGTACATTAGTATAACGGCTATAATTGTTGCAGGTACCAGGGGAGCTTTTTTTCGATATACCGCCCATCCGAGCATAATAGCGATAGGCACTTCGAGCCAGACAGCTATTACGGATTCGGGGTAGAGGTCGAAAACAGTTGCGATTACAACTCCGAAGACAGCAATGACTATGAGCAGTGCGAAGAATACAATCGCGAAGAAGATAATTCTGACTCTTTCGTTAATATATTTTGCGGTAATTTCAGAAAGGCTTTTTCCTTCGTTTCTAAGTGAAATTACCAGTGAGCTGAAGTCATGAACGGCTCCGAGGAATATGCTTCCGAACACTACCCACAGCAATGCAGGTATCCAGCCGTATATAATACCGATAGCCGGTCCTACGATAGGGCCGGTGCCTGCGATGGAGGTAAAATGGTGTCCGAAAATGATTCCTTTTTTTGAGGGTACGTAGTCTATACCGTCTTGTTTTTCCTTTGAGGGTACAGGGGAGTCTGGTCTGATTTTGAATATTTTTTTTGCGAGGAACTTTCCATAGGTGTTGTATGCTATAATGAAAGCAGCGGCGGAGCCGAGCATCAGCAAAAGGCTTTCCATGTTATTTTCCTTAAAATTGCAAGGTTGCCTTCGAAAGCATTTATTATATGGTTTTTTTAATGGGGGTGTCAAATGATTTTGATATTGATAATTGGATTGTTTTTTTTTGTTTGCGGTTTTTAGACTTGCAAAGTTGTTTTATTTTGTCAAAATAAGGTAATTAAACCAGCCAGTGATATTTTGGCGGTTTCGTTTATCCTGGTTATTAAAAATAGGGAGGTTTATAATGACTGCCAGATTTTGGTTATTGTTATCGTTGAGTATTCTATTATTTGGTTTTTTATTGAGCGGCTGCGGAGAGGGAATTAAGCCAGCTGAGAGGCCTCCCTTGTCGGTAGAGAGCCAAAAGAGAATGGACCTTTTTGCGCGGATAGATAAGCGTTATGAGGACCCTGAGGCCCATTATGAGCTTGGTCAGCTGTATTATTCCGACGGGATGTACGAAAAGGCGATATTTCATTATACAACCGCGATAAGCTTTGATCCTGTTTATCCTGAGGCTCAGGCGGCTTTGGTTAAGGCTCTTTTGGCAGAGGATGAGGGTACTAAGGCTCGTCAGACGGCGGAATTTTATCTTGAAAAGAGCGTTGAAAGTGCGGAGGAATCATTTTTGCTTGGCAGGGCGTTTGCCCTTGAAGGGCTTGAAAAGTATGAGCTTAGGGCTTATAAGCAGGCTTTGGCTAAGGCGCCGGAAAGTGCGTTAATAAATAAGCAGATGGGGTTTTATTATCTTGCTAACAAGGATTATCTGCTTGCAGAGCAGTATCTGAGGCGCAGTTTTGAGATAGATCCTTATCAGGCGGATATAGCAGGTGAGCTTGGTAAGATGGGGGTAATAGTTCAAAGGGGCGGTGACGGTGATAATGAGCAGGGGCAGGAGGGCGATTCAGCAGGGGCAGAAGAAAAGCAGATGCCTTAATTTTTTTTCAAAGGTTCCATGCCTTTGCGAATGCTTTGAAGCTTCTGTCGTATGTTGCTTCGGCTTCGGGAGGGAAGCAGCAGCCTGGCAGTTGTTTGCTTTTTAAGTGGTATTGTATGCAATCGCAGCAAATGCCTTGTTTTTGGCAGCTGTTATATGTGCAAGTACAGTTATTGAGGTTCTGCTGTTTTTTACATTCCATATTTATCTCCAGTGGTTTTGCCCAGATATCAATTTTTCGGTACGGTTTTTTTTGTCAGCCTGGTGCATTTTAACAGAAATCAGGGGAAATGCAACTCTATGATGTCCCTGTCGTGGAGCTGATGGTTTTTTTGCACGTTTTGTCCGTCGTAAACCTCTGTCCCCCATGCTCTTGCGGAAATAAGTTTTTCTCCAAGCTCTCTGTGTATAAGGGTTGCCAGGTCCTGTACTGTTGAGCCTTTTTTTAGAGTGAACGGGTCTTTCATGTCGGGCTCTTGGCTGGGCTTTTTTGCGTAAACTCTTACAACGTCGAGCAGGTTGAAGATGTATTCGGTCAGTGATTCAAGTATTTTTTTATCCTTTACGGATATCTGTATAATTTTGAGTTTTGTTTCTACGAGCTCTTTGAAGGTTTGCAGTGTTCCTTCTGGTGCGGCGTCTGCTTTTGCGGCTATTATGAAGGCTGGTCTGGCGAGGTTGTTTCCCTGGGTGTCGAGAGTTGCGTTGTTTTCGTTCTGCAGGAGTCTGTGTGAATCGAGATAGTTTATGCAAATATCGAATTGTTCGAGCGGGTCAGCTGAGATGTCCAGGACTATTGCGATAAGGTTTGCGTTTCTTAGAGTGTTTACGAGGCCGGGGGGTGCGTAATCATCTGTTATGGGCGGTGTGTCTATAATTTGTATTGCTACGTCCTGGTGGTATACCATGCCGGGAACCGGGGCGTCTGAGCTGAAGGGGTAGTCTTCAATTTTTACCGGAGCGTTTGACAGAGAGCCGAGTATAGAGCTTTTTCCGGAGTTTGGGGTTCCTAAGAGAGCGACCTGTCCTGCCCCCTGGGGTGGTATGTAGAAGATGTCTGAATGTGAAGCGGCTTGTTTTTTTGATTCTGAGGTTTTTCTAAGTTTGCTTATCTTTGCTTTTATGTCGGCCTGCATGTGGTCAGTGCCCTTGTGTTTTGGAATGGTCCGGAGCATTTCCTCCAGAGCTGCAAGTTTTTCTTCGTCTGTTGAAGCAGAACGGAACCATTTCTGGGCTTTTTGGAATTCTGGAGTCAGATTCGCAGGCATAGTGTTTTTTTTATTTTTGCATTTTGTTAATAAATTTCCATCCAGTTGGCAAAATCATAGCGGCAATTGCTATTTTTGCTAATTCGCCGGGTATGAATGGTATCAAGCCAATGCTTACGGCGGTTTTTATGTTTGTGATTATGGACAGCCAGGCGAAGCCTGATAACATTATGGCGGCGGAACCAGCGGTCATTGCTGCGATGGTAGTTGCGGTTTTTTTGTCAGCCCCTTTTTTGCAGAGCATTCCGACGAGCCATGCGGCGATCGCAAAGCCGAATATGTATCCTCCGGTAGGTCCGATGAGTACTGCTGGTCCTGCGTTTCCCATGGCGAATACAGGTGCTCCCATTGTTCCGTGAATTATGTATGCAATAACTGCGGCAAGGCCTCTTTTCGGGCCCAGGGCGGCCCCGGCAAGCAGCACTGCGAGTGTTTGTGCGGTAACCGGAACAGGGGAGAAGAAAACCGGCAGAGCAATGTGAGCACTTAAGCCTATTAAAGCGGAGGCGAACAGGATAAGTGTAATATCGTACAGCAGAGAAGCGGTTTTGTTTTGCGGCTTTAGAATATCAGCATAAGTAAGGGTCTGCATTTTTATATCTCCATATAGTTTACAGGCTGTTTTAATTTGAACGTAAAATTCCGGCAGCTCAAAAGCAATTATTTGAACTGCTGTTTTTAATTTATTTGGAGTGATGATACATGAAAAGGTGTTTTTTGTGAAGAGAAAAAATTTTTTTACTATATTCAGTTCAATTCTTTTTCAATAAAAAAGGCCCGGTATTATCCGAGCCTTTGTTTTAATTTTTGATGGTGCTGTTAAGAGTTTGGGGTTATTCAGCGACTTTTTCAGCGACCATATCACCTACTTCTGTAGTGGAGTATCCCATTCTGCCGGCGGCGAGCGATTTAAGTTTGTTGGCAGTAACGAATCTTACGGCCTGGTCAATCTTTTCTGCGGCCTGTTCCTGTCCGAGTATTTCGAGCAGCATTTGGCCTGAGCAGATAGCGGCCAGGGGGTTAATGACGTTTTTGCCGGTATATTTTGGAGCGCTTCCTCCGATTGGTTCGAACATTGAAACGCCTTGGGGGTTAATGTTTCCGCCGGCGGCGATGCCCATACCGCCCTGAGTGATGGCACCGAGGTCTGTTATGATGTCGCCGAACATGTTGCCTGTTACGAGGACATCGAACCATTCGGGATTTTTTACCATCCACATACAGGTTGCGTCTACGTGGTAGTAGTCTCTTCTGATATCGGGGTATTGTTTGTCTCCCATTTCATTGAAGGCTCTTTCCCAGAGGTCGTATACGTAGGTGAGTACGTTTGTTTTTCCGCACAGAGCGAGGGTATTTTCATCTCCTACTCCGCGTGCTTTTTTTCCGTGTTTTTTTGCGTAATCGAAAGCGAATTTGAGGCATCTGTCGACCTGGAACCTGTTATAAACAGCGGACTGTACGGCGACTTCGTTTGGGGTGTTTTTCATGGTAAATCCGCCTGTTCCGGTGTAGAGGTCTCCGGAGTTTTCTCTAACTACTACGTAGTCGATCTCTTTTGGTCCCTTGTCTTTTAAGGGGCATTCTACGCCAGGGAAGAGTTTTACAGGTCTTAAGTTGATGTACTGGTCGAGTTCAAATCTTGCTTTAAGTAGTATTCCTTTTTCGAGTATTCCCGGTGGTACATCTGGGTGTCCGATGGCGCCGAGCAGAATTGAGTCGAATTTTCTCAGTTCGTCGACAGCAGAGTCCGGCAGAGTTTCGCCAGTTTTTTTATATCTTTCTCCACCAAAGTCGAAGTTAGTAAGATCCATTTTGAACCCGAATTTTTCGGCGGCGACTTTCATTACCTTTACG
>CAZAYB010000194.1:0-6061 GCA_964489215.1 uncultured Pirellulales bacterium | reverse complement strand
CTTTTTCAGGGTTTAAAACCCGCTCAACTGGCTCTCTTTTGAATGCTCATCACCATATACAATTAATATAAAAACACCGCAAAAATATACATCAATGGAGTACAATTTCGGCAATAATGACTTGGATAATACTGAAGTCAGATTTGATTGTAACAGCAGTAAATTGCAAATCCAAATACCACCAGACTCCTGCTGTAAAGTCAAGCTAAGTATTTGATGGGTAATGTCTCGACCAAGGACATCTTGCGTAGTTCATTGAAAAGTTGATAATTGTGCTCATGGTTAAAAAGGAGTACGATCATGAGCAAAATCACTTTTTGGACACATTACACTGCGTGAAGAAACGATCTATAAAGACTACACTAACCCTTTTCCCGGCGGGTTGCTTCCTTGAGTATTTTCTTTTCCTTGCGAGTAAGGCTCGAAAGCCCAGACCTGTGAACCTTATCAAGAATTTCATCAAGACGAGCCTGAAAATCTTTTTCTTTCTGCATCTTGCGTTCCCAGGAACCCTCTTTAGCTTTAAACTTTGACTTTTCAAGCCAAGGCTTCCACAAAACATAAACTGCCCCAGCTGCCATACCTGAAAGGTGAGCCGCTTCGCCTCCTGCATTTGGTCCGCCCATCAAACCAAGAAAACTTATAAATGCCATTATTATAGCCAGGATACCAAGCGGTACTGGAAATATACCAAAAACAAGAACCTGCATTTTAGGATACATAATCGCCATCGCTGCAAGCATCCCGTATATCGCCCCCGATGCTCCTATCATTGGACCTGCCTCAAGAAAACCCAAGCCAACCAAAACAGGATACAAAATCCCGCCCATCGCACCGCAGCTAAGATAAAATATCAAAAATCTCTTACTCGCCCAGAGCCTCTCAAGTATGGGACCGAAAAAATACAGTATAAGCATATTAAAGAATATATGGAAAATATCGCCGTGAAGAAACTGATATGTAAGTAAACGCCATAGCTGGAGCGACATTGCAAGGTTTTCCGGAAAAACGGAAAACCATACCATGAAAATCTTGCCGATCTGCGGTACCAGAGACAAAACAAAAACAACTATATTCGCAATAAGAAGCAATTTCACAACAGGAGTCATAGGCGGAAGTACAAGCCTTACAGGCTGTTGATTAAAATTGCCCCGTGAATAATTTCGGTCGTATATTCCCATTTTATGCTTTCTCTAAATGCTTATAATTATTTACTCGGCGTCTTCCTTGGCCTGCCTCGTTTTTTAACCACTTTAACCTCGGGCTTATCGGACTTTGCCCCGCTTTCAGCCTCAACATCAGCAGTTTCCTTGCCTTTTACTTCGGTATTTTCGCTGGCATCCTTTCGTTTATTACCATTTGAAGTTCCTTCTTCAATAACCTCTGCAGTATAACTTACAGGCTTCCTGCTCAAGAAAAACGCAAGAACAAGTAAACCAACCGCTGTCAGATAGATCGAAATATTTTGAGAAATAGTAAATTGGTCAGTAATGGTCCACCAGCTGTCCTCGAAAGGATTGTCATCCCTTAGAAACTCTATTAAAAACCTTGTCGGCCCATAAAGAACAAACATCAAACCGAATGTACTGCCCGGCCTGTACCTGCCCACATTATACCAGAAAAAAAGCAGTATCAAAAACAGAATAAACGCATTAGCTGAAGAATAAAGCTGAGTTGGATGAACCGGTTTGGCCGAATACTTGCCTTTCGTAACCTCAAATTGCTGTTCAGCACTAAGCTTATCGAAAGGCTTAAGATATGCCTGATCTTTCGTCTCCTCATCAGCACTGACCCACTGGTCGCTGTTCTCTACTGGAAAACCAAAGTAATCCGCAGGAAGCTCAAAATAAGGCTCACCCCTCTCTCTGCCGTAATCCGGATTCACCTGGCTTTGATAAGAAAATGAACCGTATGGAAAACGAACCGAACAAAGCTCATCAGTCGGCATACCAAAACAGCAGCCGTTAAGAAAACATCCTATTCGGCCAAAACAAACCCCAAGCATAAGACCAACCGTCAAAATATCCATATAAACCCTGACTGGAAGCCTGTTCACCCAAAGATATATAAGTATTACCAGAACCGATAAAACAACTCCCCCGATAAGCTCGAGCCCGCCGTTCCAGACCGCAAAAACTTCCATCGGTGAAACGCGAAACTGGGACCAGTTATGGATTACGTAAAATGCCCTCGAACCAACCACACCTGCAATAAGCGCATACAACGCTACATTCGTAAAATGATCCGGGTCCTGAGAAACTCGCCTTGCCATTATACGAACAACAAGAACAGCCATAAGAAAACCAACAACCATCATCACACCGTAACTTTTGACGGTTACATCAAAAAACGGAAGCTCAAAAAGTTCTGGATTCATCTTAAGACCCTAAATATAATGCTTTAACCTGTTATTTTCATCGACGGCTATCACTTTTGGCTTTAATCCTTCAATCTCTTCTGGATAAAAGAACGAAAAATTCATAATTATAACAATATCACCGGGACTGAAAAGCCTTGCAGCTCCGCCAAGAACCTCGATTTTACCGCTCCCGGGCTCTGCTGGTATCACATAAGTCTCTGCCCTGCTGCCGTTTGTTACATTTGCAATCAAAACTGCCTCATAATCATATATCCCCACAGCTTCAAGAAGTTTCTTATCAACTGCCAAACTACCCGGATAATCCACTTTGGTATCCGTTACCGTCGCTCGATGAATCTTAGCTTTTAACGCTTTTACTAACATTTCAAATCCCGAATAAAATAAAACAATTAAAGCAAATCATAAAAATTCGCTTGTACGCAACTTAAATTTCCAAAACCCCCACGATTATAACCTATCTAATAACCCTTGTCCACGCTTAGAATCGCATTATCTATAAGCCTTGTCTGACCAACATAAATCGCCGCTGCCGCCATCGACGTACCCCCAACCCTTTCAACTGGTGCAAGAGTCGAAGAATCAACAATCTCAAGATATTCAACTTTAATATCCTCGGATTGCCCCAAAATCTTCATCATATGACTTTTAAGGACACTCGTTTCCAAAAGACCATCCTGTACCATCTTCTCACAAGCTCTCATTGCCTTTGACAGCAAAAGGGCGCTGTTGCGCTGATCATCACTCAGATATTTATTCCTGCTGCTAAGGGCAAGACCGTCATAATCCCTTACTATAGGACAAACCCTAACCTCGATTGCCATATTAAGGTCTGAAACCATCTTTTTAATCACCGCTGCCTGCTGTGCATCCTTCTGACCAAAAAAAACAACATCCGGACATACAATATTAAAAAGTTTCGCACAAACCGTGGTAACTCCCCGAAAATGGCACTTACGATACTTACCGCAAAGAAAATCCGTAATCTTCTCAACATTCACCCAGGTCAGATTCTCCTGAGGGTACATAACCTCTGCCGTCGGGGCAAATAAAACATCAACTCCTTTCTGCTCGCAAAGCTCTGCATCTTCAGCAAAAGTTCTCGGATACTTTTCCAGATCCTCATCTGGCCCAAATTGTGTCGGATTCAAAAATATACTCACAACAACATAATCGCTTTCTTTCAAAGCATATTCTATCAGCGAAAGATGCCCCTCATGCAAAGCACCCATAGTCGGAACAAAACCTAACCGCTTACCGGACATTTTAGCCTCAGATGAAAGCGACCTGACCTCTGATATCGTCTTTACCGTCTTCATATATACATTTTAACCTGTTTTACAAGCTTATCAACCTCACCGCCGTCAAATGTGTCAAATTTATCTCCGTCGATTTTTATCAAAGGCGATTTTTTCCAGTCACAAAAAAGTTTTTCATAATCATTATAAAAAATTTCAAGAAGCTGTAAATCTATCTGACGCTCATATTCTCGGTTTCGCTTATTGATTCGTTCAAGACAAACCTCAGGACTAACCCTTAAATATATCGTAAGCACCGGCTCAGCGATTGACCTTACAACATCACGGTAATGCTTATCATATTCGTCTTTCTGTTCCTCGCTCAGCATTCGCCTCGAATATATAACCTCCTTATCAAATACGTAATCACTTACTATCGGTTCTCCTTTAATCAGCCTGTCCTTATTAAGCTGCCCGGCCCTGCTCTTAAGAAAATAAAGCTGACAATCCAGTGCCTTATCGCTGTTACCCTCAAAAACCTCCTCAACATAAGGATTGCTGTCATAAGCTTCAAGAACAAGCTCACAGCCAAGTCGTTTTGATATTGCTTTTGCAAGAGTAGTCTTACCCGCTCCTATAACACCTGCAACACTGATTAATGCACCCCTGCCGATGTCTATATAAAAATTTTCTCCATTGAGCCTTTCTGAAACCTCCTTCATACTGACACCAAGCTCTGGATGTATCAAATCTGGAGATATTTCCGCAACCCTGTCTGCTGCAAAAGAACGAAGATGCATCTGGCTGTGAGGAACTTTTAAATTAGGCTTATCAATAATCTCATCACCGTAAAGAAGAAGATCAAGGTCTATCGTACGAGGCGCCCACTTTTTACCCCTTCGTCTGCCAAGAATATCCTCTATGCGTATCAGCCTCGAAAGAAGCTCATCTGCTCCCAATTTCGTACGAACCCTCACTACCGCATCAAGATAATCAGGCTGTTCAGAATCTGCCAATGCCCTGCTCGAAACTACCCTGCTCATTTCGCACAGTACCACACCTTCAAGCTCATCAAGCTTTTTAACCGCCTTGTTGATATAGCCGCTGCTGTCTCCAAGATTACCCCCTAACGCAATATAAGCGTCAACGATACCGCCTGAACCGGCTTGTTTACTGAACCTCTTAAACAACTTCTGGATAAATCTCATTATCTGCTCTTGGCAATACGGTCCATTGCTTCGGTTACATTCTTTGAATTGTTAAATGCGCTCAATCTGAAATATCCTTCCCCCGCTAAACCAAACCCAGCCCCCGGAGTACCAACAACATTAGCACTTTCAAGCATAGTGTCAAAAAATCCCCACGACCCTGTACCGCTCGGTGTTTTAAGCCATACATAAGGTGCATTAACGCCGCCGTAAACTTCAAAACCCATCTCTGATAATCGCTTAAGCATAATCGAAGCATTTGACATATACTTCTCGATAACAGCTTTAACCTGTTTTTGTCCCTCACTGCTGTAAACCGCCTCTGCGCCCTTTTGTGTTACATAAGAAACACCGTTAAATTTAGTACAATGCCTGCGGTTCCATATCGGGTTGACTTCAACTGCACAGCCGTCCTTCTTATAAGCCTTAAGCTCTTTAGGAACAACACTGTAAGCACACCTTATACCGGTAAAACCCGCTGTTTTAGAGAAACTGCGAAATTCAATGGCAACCTCCCTGCTGCCCTCGATTTCATATATCGAATGCGGAATCGAAGAATCAGAAATAAACGCCTCATAAGCAGCGTCAAAAAGTATAACAGCCTTCTTCTCACGGGCATAATCGACCCATTTTTGCAACTGTCCCTTCGTCGCAACAGCACCAGTAGGATTGTTCGGATAGCATAAATAAATAATATCAACATCATCGTCCGGCAAACTGGGAACAAAATCATTCTCCGCTGTACAACCGAGATAAACTATACCCTCATATCGGCCCTCACTCGCACAACCCGTACGCCCTGCCATAACATTCGTATCCACATAAACAGGATACACAGGATCTGTCACTGCAATCTTGTTCTCAACTCCGAAAATCTCCTGAATATTACCCGTATCACACTTGGAACCGTCACTTACAAAAACCTCCTCAACTGAAAGCTTTACTCCTCTGGCGGCATAATCATTTTCAATAACCGCCCTTCTAAGAAACTCATAACCCTGCTCAGGACCGTAACCGTGAAAACCATCCGCAGTTGTCATTTCGTCAACAGCTTTATGCATAGCTTCCGCCGCTGCCGGAATCAATGGCTCGGTAACATCACCAATTCCAAGCTTGATTATATCTGCATCCGGGTTATTCTCGCTGAATGACCGAACACGCCTTGCAATCTCAGGAAATAGATAACCTGCCTGAAGTTTCAGAAAATTTTCATTAACATGTATCATATTCACACCAAC
>CAZAYB010000193.1:0-6083 GCA_964489215.1 uncultured Pirellulales bacterium | reverse complement strand
ACCAAAAACACTATATTAAACTATAAAAGAGCAAATACCGAGCCGAACACTATTGGACCTGACACCTTTAGTTATGTTCTATTGGACCTGACACCTTTAGTTATGTTCGTAGAATGAAAACTACACCCGAAAAAACTCTTGATAGTTTAGTGAGATTATTGTAAAATTATAGATATAGTAAGGATAAAAATATGCTTTAAAACTGTGGATAAATGAGAAATCTCAGTTGAAAATATTTTCCAAATAATTAACCGTAATTCTACGGGTCTTAGCCCATAAATGAAGCAACCCGCCAGCGGCTGACGGGCGAAGCCCGAAACGGCTATGTTGCGGGTGTAAATTCTTAGTTGTTAACTTTGGAGGTTATGATGAAGTACAAATATATTTTAATGGCAATTATTGGAGGGCTTTGTTTCAGCTGTTTTGCAGGAACGTATTCCGGCGGGACTGGTGCAGCAGGAAATCCGTACCAAATTGGCACTGCGACGGACTGGCAGGAGTTAATGAGTACCCCAGCCGATTGGAACCAAAGTTTTGTTCTTGTAGCTCATCTTGACTTGGCAGGCCCAGCGATGACGCCGGTGGGCAATTCGACGACAAAATTTACCGGGAACTTTGACGGGGCCGGCTATACCATTTACAATGCGGTGATGAACTTGCCGAATCAAAATTATATCGGTTTGTTTGGCTATACCGAACCCTCTGCGGAGATCCGTAATGTTCGTCTTGAAAATGCTGAAATGACCGGTCAATTTTGGGTAGGTGGCTTGGTCGGAAGCGCCGACATGACAACCATCAAAAACGCCGCATTCGAAGGTAAGGTCACCGGCGTCGCTCATGTCGGGGGGATTGCGGGTAAGATTGTTGGTACAACAGGCACTGTTTCCGAAAGTTATTCGATCGGCATGGTTACCGGAAGCCGATATATCGGCGGCCTGGTCGGCTATATATGGGGTGGTACTATTGAAAACTGCTATACGCAAGCCAATGTTTTTTGTGTTGAACCTACGGTTGGAGACCATGAAGATATCGGTGGATTGGTCGGGAGGACCTATGAAACAGTGGGCATTACAAATACGGTTACTGCCTGTTATTCAGCTGGGTCGATCACTGCGGCGGCTGGCACAGCCAATGTCGGCGGCTTGGTTGGCAATTACAACGGTGGAACATTTACAAATTGTTTTTGGGATATGCAGCTTAGCGGCCAGGCGACCAGCCCGGTCGGAATCGGCAAAACCACCGCCCAGATGAAATGCCGCTCAACATTCACCTCCGCGGGGTGGGATTTTATTGATAACTGGCAAATTGGTCAACTTCAGACTTACCCGTATTTACGCCTTTACGCCGCAAGCGATATTAATGCTGACAGCATTGTTGATTTTTCAGATTTGGCTATTTTGGCATCCCAATGGCTTATGACTATGCAAACGATTGCTGAACCCCCTGAAAGCCCGGACGACATGGCGTGGGTCTTTATAAACGATGATGGTTCGGGAATGGAAGATGAGTATGGTAATCCAATTAATAAAGGCGGTTTTTCCGGATATATGAGCAAATATCTGATTACCAATGCTCAGTACTGTCAGTATCTCAACTCGGCAATGGCTTCCGGAGATATCGTAATCCAAAACAATAAAGTTTACGGTGCCGGCACGATGTATTATGAGATGGATTCGGAGTATGCTCAAATCTCTCATGACGGCAATGCCTTTTATGTTGAAACCCGTGACGGCCACAGTATGGCCAATCACCCCGTAACGATGACTAACTGGTATGGGGCAAATGCGTTTGCCAATTATTACAACTGGCGTCTGCCGACAGAATGGGAATGGCAGGCAGTTGCTGATTATGATGGCAGATATACCTACGGTTGCGGATTAACAATAGACACGAGCAAGGCAAACTGCGCAGGTTCTAACCCACTCGGTCTTACCAGCTATCCGTACACTACACCTGTAGATCATTTTCCTGCTTACGGCTACGGAATGTGTGATATGGCCGGTAATCTATGGGAGTGGACATACAGTTGGGCTTCTAAAAGCCAAACCCGTCGTGTTTTACGTGGCGGCTATTGGGGCAGCGGCCCCACCATTTGCAATGTTTATGAACGCATTGATCATCACCCATCGGCCAACTACTATCTCATGGGCTTCCGGGTGTGCCGTTGAGGATCGTGTTCTTATACTCATCACGATTGAAATGTCCCGTCGGGCCATGAGCAATTTTAATGATGACAGCATTGTTGATTTTTCAGATTTGGCTATTAGTTTATGACTATGCAGAGGATTGCTGAATCCTTTGACAGTCTGTTTGGCATGGCAAAAAATAGATTAAAATAGTTGATTTTTTTAGGAGAATTATGATGAAAAGCAAACCTATTTTGGCAGCCTGCTTTATAGTATTTGCAGTTTCCTTTTGCAGCGTTGCCCAGGGGCAATGGCAACTGGTTTATACGGATAACTGGGGAAATCCTCTTGATTTTTCAGAGGAACATACCGCAATTGATAAGCCGTTTCGGGTATATGTGATGCTGCATAATACCGGCACAAGCGATCTTAACTTTTACAATTTTCAGTTGAATTTTGAATATGATACCGAGCTTAGCTACGTTGACAACAGTTTTGAGCTCGACTCGTGGGAATGGGGCGGCAGCGGATTAATGGTTCAAAATGACCAGGCAAGCGGGACATTGACCGTTACTTCTGATGATACTTCCGGCTGGCCGCATACTGCGCAAGCAGATGCCCGACTCTGGCTTGGTTCGTTTGAAATGACCGCAGAGAGTCTGAATTTCAAAGATTATGTCAGTGGTGAACGAACTCCGTGGCAATTGAATTTTACCGGTGGTGAAGTTTATACAGACGGGCCGGCGGAAGAGGCATCGGGTACTCCGATATTGTTTGAGGTTTATACAGACGGACAGCGCGATCTAATCGAACCTGATGAGCCATTTGATACTGCAGATTTTTACCGGGTGGGAGTGTCTTACGGGAGTTATGCCTTTGTTGAGAACTTTCAGTATCTCGATCCTAATATAATCGAAACCGATCTTGAAGAAAGATGGTTCGATAGTTCACAGGCTTACCGGACTTCTTCGGTCAGCGGCGGCGGCCAGATTAAAGGTTATGCATGGGAATATCTTGAAAACAAGGACAGAAACTGGATATTCAGCATGCAGGCAGACGCCGAAATCGATGACCTTCTCATGGATCCTTCCAATGCCCCAAGCGACCGGTTCACCTGCCATGCAAGGGCGGAAATTCCATCGGGTTGCCGGCTGGTAACTCTTAGCCAGGGTGAATACGGAACAGGTACACCGCTGAGGGTGGATGTTGCTGCTGCAATGACAGAGCTGGTAACCCAGGCCCAGTATCCTCATCAGCCTTCCGGTACGGTTGACTGGCAATGCACGGTCAGACTTAACGCAGCCGATGGGGTTGTACTGGGTACATTCGATGAGAATAACCCGAGCGGACGCTTAGCTGCCCAGGTCGGAGACAGTTTATATTTCAGCGGGTACCTCGATGCTCAAGCAGAAACCGGAGAATGGAGTTATCTGCCGGAATTGGGGCTGTATTCTGCTCAGGGAGGACATGCCAAAAGCAGTGTTGATTTTTGGGTGCACATGAATATCGCGATTGAAGGAGATGTTGCAGGGGGTCACGGGGTTGATATGGTCGACTTTGCGGTGTTCGCCTTGAGCTGGAAAAGCGTTGCGGGCGGCTTGAACTGGAACAGCGATTGCAATCTTGACGATACCGGGGCCAGCGCAGGTCTGATCGATGAAGCTGATCTGAGCTTATTCTGCCAGAACTGGCTTAAAGGGATCTAAAAACGCCTGTCAAGTATTCATGTGCTGCTCTAAAATTGATATGAATTGAAAAAATATAAAATTCTCAGGATTTTTTGAGAAGTTGGGTTAGTCATGATAATAAACCCGCCGGTTAAACCGGCGGGCTAACTTTTAGGGACGTGAGTATTATCCCGGCGCTGGCGCTTCGGGCTTGCGATTGGTTTTGTGGCATGGAAAAAAGGGACCTGACACCTTTAGTTATGCCTAATGGTTGAAATAATGTCAAATGAAAGGATTTTAAGATTGAAAAAAATAAGGATTAACTCGGCAGTTCTTAGTAAAGTATTTGTATTTTTATCGTTTTTGTTTTTAATCAGCAGTATTGGTTTTTCCGGCGAGATTTCAAGTGAGCCAATATATTTTTTCGATTTACGTTACACTCTTAAGATTGACACAAATGAATCTTCTCAGGTCAATATGAGCTGGGATCATTGTCATGCGGCGGCTACATTGCAGGGCATTGTTAATCGAGATGAGCCTTTGCTTTATTTTATATATGTTGATTCATATTATAACAAGACTTTAAATATTGACCGTTATTGGTTTGACAAATACTCTGGTGATGGTCAATGGCTGGCAGGGAGGGAGCGCAAGGATATCGGCTCAATCTATGAATTGATAGATCTTTTCAAAGACAGAATTAAAGGAGCAGTTGTTTATGATCCCCATGTTGCGGCTACGAGCAATCTTGCATCGACTTATGCAGGTACCGATGACCTTATCGCGATACGATATGATACCAGTTCAGGCAGTTTATACAATAAGGTTATTAAAAGCGGCCCGAAAATAGCAGTTAAAAAATGGCTTGTGAATCCTGACGGTTCATCTAAGTTTTGCGGGATTGGAACAATTCCAGAAAGCGGAGAGGCTTCCACGGGTTCATCAAAATGTGATGTTTACCGCTTTATGAGGTCCAAGCTGATAGATAGCGGTAAATGTAATACACTTTACGGGGCTTACTATGTTGATTACTTATGGTCTGAGAATCCTTCCCGTGTTCCTTTGAATCATCATACATTGACGAATCACGATTTTTTTGTGAGCAAGAGAGCCTTTTTTTTCGATCTTGGTGTCTGGGCAGATGAGCCAGCAACCGATGATCCTTCACAGATACCGGGAACGGACAGAAATATGCTTAAGGAGCTATTTCATGCGGCATATAATCAAAATGGTCCTGATGAGATTATGCACATAGGGGGTTTTCCATGCTGGGCTCTTAAGTATACACGTCATTCGGGCGGGAGGCATCATGAGGTTCATACTGAGTGGGAATATGCTTTGATATTAAGTGCATATAACGGTATTAAGGATGCCGATGCAATAGGTATCGGAGCGATGGCTAATGCCTCTTTCTGGACACATTTTCCTTTAGAAGCTAAATATCCTCAGCCGTGGGTCAGCAGAGAACAGCTTGTTCTTGATGGTTATTTGAGTTCAGATGGTAAGGTTGATTTTAAGGGGAGGGAATTTGTCATTTTCTATATTGGAGATTATGATGCCTCATCCTGGTTATATCAAACAGTTCCCACTATCTGGGACGATAATCACAGGGGTAAAGTTCCGATGATGTGGTGTATAAGTCCGGTTTTTGAACAAAGGGCCCCGATGGCTTTGCATTACGTAAGGAAGAGCGCCTCAGAGAAAGATTACTTTGTTGCGCCTGATAATGGTGCAGGTTACCTTAATCCTTCTATGCTTCAGCAGGGTCTTTGGGCAGATGATCCGCGTCGAGTTTCTTCACTTCCTTCTGGTCTTCAAGCATGGGAGAAACATTGTAAGTATTATTATAACAAGTGGGGATTGTCGGTGACGGGATTTATTATTGACGGCTGGTCGGCTCCTATGACGAGAGCGGTTTGGGATTGTTACAGAAGTTTCAGCCCCAACGGTATAGTTGCTCAAAAAGTTCCATTGAGTTATCTATATAAGGGTATGCCTATATTACGAAGCGATCTTGATGTGAATGAATCGCCAATTGAGGCTGCCCGTATTATAGCTGAACGTGTAGGGGAACGTAAAATACCATTTCACTGGTTCCGTAATATTTTGAAATCACCTCGTTGGTATGTTCAGGTTAATGATGAGCTTAAAAAGATAAACGAGAATATTGAACTTCTTGAGGCCCCTGTTTTTTTTGAATTATACAAGATATATCTTGAGAATAATTCTGATGCAGCCAAGGGCTATATTCGGATGCATGATCCATTTGGTTATTGAATCAGGGAATTTT
>CAZAYB010000192.1:0-6101 GCA_964489215.1 uncultured Pirellulales bacterium | reverse complement strand
CTATAGTCCTGATCTTCAAACCTTTCATATCTGATGCACTGTCCACATCCCTGTCAGCGGTAACTACATTGCGATAACCCCAACTATCCATCCACGCCAGAACATGAAAACCCTTATCCGCAAGCTCTTCTGCAAGCACTTCGCCTACCTGTCCGTCCAGCACTCGGTGAACATGCTCATAATCCTGCCACAAAAACGGAAGATCCAGCACACCTATTCGGTCGTGAAAATTATTAAGTATAGCCGTTCCGCTGATAACACAGTCGGCACCTCCACCAAGCTGCATACCCTCATATACATCGCGCTCCTGCCCAAGCGTATTAGATGAATAAATCTTCACCTCTATCGTATCACTGAAATCATTCACCCATTTCTGAAATACCCATGCCGCAGTGTGTATCTCTGAAGAAAAATCACTTTGATGAGAATGAGAAAGCTTTATCACTTTCTTTTTCTCAGATGAACCTCTCTGCTGTCCTTCCTTCTTGCAGCCGGTGAAAAAAATTAATAAAACCAACAAGATAAATATCAAAATTTTACGCATAATGACACCTTTCAAAATCCTCTGCTATTTTCCCCACCTGATAATCTTCATATCATAGGGACCAACCTCAAGACTGACTTTATAACCGTCACGGTCACTGCCGAACTGCACATTATCACCGCTTAAAAGTTCAGTGCACTTTTGAGCCTTAAAATCGTCCTTCTTCAAATTAACAGTACCTGTCCATTTAGAATTTTGATGATTCGCAACAAGTACCGTGCGACTGTCCTTGCCCTTAGTTGTAAGCCATTCCACAGGAAGCCCCTCAACCTCAACCGGCGAAGAGGATGATATAACCTCATCAAAAACCATCCTGCCGGCCAGTGATATATCACTGTGACCCGCTTCATACCATGGAGTCAATACTGTATAAACTTCACCTTTTCCAAGCCTGTAAAAAGTAACCGCAGGCCGTCCTGTATCGGTCCGTGCCAGCACCGATACTGACTCATCTTTTTCATTCAATGGAACATACAAATAAGTATCATTCTCAAACGGACGCCCCTTCCACTTAACCGCTTTTCCAACAAGCAGCTCAGGGGAAAAAGTTATGCCTGTAAGTTCCTTGTCATCCGGTGCTGCCGCTCCCGCTGAAATAATTATTTTGCCCCCGCCTTGAGCATAGGAAACAAGCCGCTTCTTAAGACTTTCAGTAAGTTCTATCTGACCGCATAGTATAACAAGCTCATATTCAGATAAGACCTGTGAATCAGCTTTAACGGTTAATACATCAAAAATATCACCCCATCGACTGTCAGACATAGGACGATAATCTGCCTGAAGCCTTCGACCCTCGTACAAGGCCTTTCTTGCTTCATCTCGCCCATCAAAAAGACCAAAAGGCAATGGCGGCTCCGCGTTGTAAATATCACTTTTCGAAGGAGCGAAATATTCCGTAATACAGGAAAGTGCAAAAGGACTGGCCGGCGGGTCGTCATCCTCATAACTTCCAAAAGGAAATGCCTGCATCGCATAAACATTACCCGGAAAAGCCAACCCAAAAAAACCGTCAATACCCCTTTGCCCCTGCCTGTAGGGTATTCTTGCGTAGTTCCAGGCCGTCCTCGTTGTTTGCCAGTACGGAGCACTCATCCAGCCGTGGTCCTCTGAAAGCATAACTGCAACCGGCACTACAGGCTCACCAGGCGAAACATTCATAACAAATTCGCCGAACTTATCCATCGTACCCTTAAACCTGCTGAAACTCTGTTCGTTAAGATTGTAAAAAAGATGACCACCTTCTATTCGGAACGCATCAGCCCCGCTGAAATAACTTATATAAAGATGCCTGCGGTGAAATGATGTATCCATATCCTGAACACAACCGTATATCGGACCCCACCACAAAGAAATATCTATACCCCACTTACAACCAAACTGCCTCGACGCCCCCCTTGCAAAAGCAACCGCCGTCTGTAAATCTTCAACATCGTCATTGGCCCTTTCCACCAGCACACAATCAACACCGTGCTCTGCAAAAATATGTGCACTCTGAGCATATCCGCAAACACCCCAGAAAGGCATATTATAATCACCAGAAAACTTTAATGCTTCAATCACATGCTCATCGATTAGCTTTTTCGCTTCAGCATGACTCTGAGGTTTTTCTCTAAGAAATACCTGCGGAAACCTGGTACCTGCCGAATCATTCTCGAGAAGACCAAGCCATATCGTATCTGATAAACCCCCGCACCCAGCTTCTCTGTGAGGGGAAAAAACCTCGTTCGCACTGTAAACTGGCCTTTTTTTATATTCCGCTTCTCTTTTCCGAGCCCCGGGGTTAGCATCATAACTTACTGCAACTTTTTCAAAGTGATTATATAACTCGCCCAACTCCTCTCCTGCAAAATAGTACGGAACTTCAATCCCCCAACACCATTCTGACTCCTTGAGCCATTCATAAGTTGGACCGTGCCCCTTTGCCGGAGTAAATTCAAATACTATGCGTGTACCTACAAAAGCCGCTGCAGAATCAAATACAGAAAACAAACTTAATAAGGCAAATAAAAACACTAAGAAATAAACTCGTTTTATTGTAGTACCTTTCAATTAATAACCGCTGTTAATCAAAATCCATATTCAAAAACGCCTTCTTTTCAAGTTCCTTAATGTCCGGCTCATCAGAAGCAATCATGTATGACTCCTTGTACAATGATTCAAGATCGGGCAGATCAACACCTGAACCCTCACGAACAAATATCGGAATCTTATAAAGCGGCGCATTAACTGTCACATAATCGCCCCCGTTGTATGTCTTTCCATCCCAGGCATTTACCCATTTAACACCTGCGGGAAGATAAAGGGTATGACTGTCCTTGCCTTTCTTCCATATCGCAGAAACAAGAATGTCAGGCCCATACATATACGTCTGCCAGTCCTGCCAACTCTGATTCTGATCAGGCCAATGTACAAACAAAGGCCTTACTATAGGCATACCCGTTTTATGAGCCTCCACTGCCTGATTATATGAATAATCCCTGAGCTCATTATGCAAAATCGCATAAAGCCTCCATATCGCAATAAGCTCAGTATCGTAATGAGGCTCCTTTTTCATATCCCACAGCCCCTTATCCTCTGTAGGACCAACTTCCATTATAGGTGAAAAACAACTGAAAGCAAGCCACCGGCCGCAAACCTCCCTGTCAAGGGCACCCTGCCAGTAACCGCCTGTATCAGAACCCCAAATAGGATATCCCATTATCGCTGATCTCTGCTGGGCGATTATCGCCGAACGTAACGCCTCAGGAGGGGAACCTATATCACCTGCCCAGAAAACACCATATCTCGAACTGTTCGTATAACCGGCCCGGGGCATAAGAACAAAATCATCACCTTTGATCTGCTTTGTTATCTCCCATACCGCTTTGACATAATCAACCGGATATTCATTACGATATTCCCGGTTCGTCTTACCGATAAAATTCTTATAAACTCTGTCTTCCGGCATAAGCTCTTCAGAACGGTCAAGCTTGAATCCGTCAACACCGTCAAGCAGAATTTTACGAATACCCTCAAGCTGCCACCACTGCCTGGCCGACGGATTGCTGAAATCTATCAATGGCCTGTCATTACTGTGACCCTTCTGGTTCTTTATGTTATAATGATAATTCACTGCATAAGACGACATATCACCATTTACCCAGGGCGCAATCCAAAGAACAAACCTCATACCACCGTCATGAATCCAATTAATCATTTGCCTCGCATTAGGAAAACGACCCAGATCCCAATCGAAATCGTCATAACCTGCTCCCCCTTTCGCCCAGGGCCTGTCAACCCAGTAAACAGAACAGGGAATACCAAAAGCCTTCATCATCAGAATATCTTCCACTACTTCACTGTTAAAAGGAGCCTTAACCTTTGAACCATCATAATACTCACGGTTATGACTGTGATTGTCCCGCCATCTCCAGGGACCAAAAGTCCATTTAGGCGGCAAAATTGTCGGCCCTACTCTAAGAGAATGCCTTTTGACAAGATCACCAGGCTCACCAGTATCTATAACCGCAGAAAATGCAGGCCCCTCGAAAAAGATCTTGACCTTATCTTTCTCGGTTTTACAAAAATCATAAGTCCCAGGCCAGGTACCCTCCACAAAAAGGCTGTAATTACGTGAAGATATATAAAAAGGACAATATAAAGAAACAGTGGGCCTTATCAGCATACTAACCTTCTGACCACGCAAATCCATCGCCTCGGTTATACCTTTTCTCCAGGAATTAGCCTGGTTACCATCAACCGTCCTTTCAAAAATTCCGGTAAAGTACTCATCAGGTTCACTGCTTATACTGAAACCCCAACCGGTTACAGACATCTCCGGTGATGCCGTCATAGAAAGATAAAACCTTCCATCAGAATGGTTTATCGCAACAGTTAACTTGTAGCTGCCTGAATAATTCCAGATACCTGTCCACCTGTTTGCTTCAGATATGACCTTCGCAGGCTCTCTGTCAAGATAAAAAGTGCCTTTGTCGGTCCTGAAATACAGATTACTCCCGATACTGTCAAAAACTATTGGAGACTTCAATTGACCTGAGTTCAGTGTTATATCACCCGAAGAACCTGAGCCTGCAACTATCGGCTCCTGAATTTGGGAAATATTATGGCTGTTTAGCTGCTGTGAAACGCCACAAGATGAGAAAATAAAACTGGCACTGACAATTACCGCAAACCTCACAAAACTTTTCATAAAAGACCCTTTGAATTAAAATAGTATTTTTTTCATACCTGAAGAAAAGCATTACAGATAATTGGTTAACCAAATGTTAATATACCAATAAAAGCTTTTCAAGCATTATTTTATTAGCAAAGCAATATTTTAAATATTTTGACGCTGAAAAGAGAATTGCTCGACATTAAACATGTTTGGAAAACTATGGCTATTGAAAATCTTAATGGTTCTGCTCAACCCGGAGACCTGGTTATTTTACATAACTTTGGTTTTTATAGAATCTATATCTATATAAAAGACCGAATTACGGTTACTTTCAAAAACATCAATTTCGTAACCGTCGCCGAGGTAAAGCCTTCGATTAGGTGAAAAAATCGGGTTGCCAAATCTTTTTTCCTCACCGGACAAAGATTTAATTGTGAAATATTCCGCACCGAACACTATGTTCATACTGGTCCATTTTTTAAGTTTAACTGACCCTGCCTCCTGCCACTGATCTTTACACCATACATAAAGTTTATCGTTTCTCCCGCTCGGCACACCTGCTCTTATAGGTATCTGGTCGCCGAAAGTAAATAAAATGAGATTGCCCGCGTTTTGAACCTTCTCAATATAGTAATCAAAAGAAAGACAAAGCTTTTCTCCTTTTTGAAAATCAACTGGGTCTGTCTCGACTCCCGCAGAACCTCTTTCCTCAAAAACCAGAACATTTTTCGAACCCGTTGTTTTCTGGTAAGGCCTTTTATAAACATAGTCATCGTTTACTCTCGTGAAGCCTTTTTGCCCCCCTCTTCGTGCGAGTTTGATTACCTCCTTATCACGGGGCCAGATATAAAACTTATCTGCATCCGGCAAAGGCTCAACACAGGCAGCCATAAGGCTCCTTGGGTTATATATTCCGCCCCGGGTGTAAGCAATATACAATTTACCATCATGCTCTAAACCCTGAGGATAAGCGGTTACAGTATCTTCAAGAGTAAACGAAGGACCTGCCGTAAAATCGTCCTCTCCGGTTCTGCTGAAAAACAAGGCACCCCCGTATCGGCTTTCATAACTCCTGTTGTCAACATATACATCGTGATGGATCAGTACCCAGCGGTTACCGCTGATCGGGATACAGTGCATTCGAGTGTTAGCCGTTTCAATATATGAATAACGGGCATCAGGATCGAATCGCAGTTCTTCACCTTTACTCACGCCGGAACCCAAACCGGTCAATAACCAGCGGTCTGGCCTTTCAACATTTTCACAAAAATTTCTGGAGAAATATCGAACCTTCCCATCGGCCTGCTGATGAACACATGGCTCCCACTGACCGGTAACATTATCTGTAAGAGTAATTGGAATAGAGGCCATCCAGCTTTGTCCATCATCATCACTGTAAAT
>CAZAYB010000191.1:2263-6124 GCA_964489215.1 uncultured Pirellulales bacterium | reverse complement strand
CCCCTACACCAGGCGGATCAAGAAGCTCCGCAACCTCACCATAAGGACTGTACCCTTCAATAAGTACGACAAATCCAGCTCCGTCCTTAAGTTCCTCGTCGCCACCCTCCTCAATAGCTCTGCCCGGCCCTCTCCCCGGTCCGCCACCCGGTCCGCCCATTCCAGGCATACCCATTCCAGGCATACCCATACCGGGCATTCCCATACCGGGCATACCCATACCAGGCATACCCTCCAGACCTTCCATACCCCCTGCTGCCCCGCCCCCCTGACGCCTCTGACGCGAAGTAACCTCACCAAAAGCAGCATTCTTCAAACTGTCTGCATACTTGACAGAAACACTCGTAACAAAAAGCTGTTTACGCTCACTGCGAGGATAAGATATAACCGTACCAACATCACCTTCTTCAAACGCACGGTAAAGATCAGCATAACGGGGATTATTCTGCTCATTAGGCAAACACTTGATCAAAGTATCGTTAAACTTCATAATAGCGTCACGGTAAGTAAAAAGCTCCATCGCATCTTTAACTTTGGACATCGATGAATTTTCCCTCCCCTTTTCGCTCCTTAGCTCACTTTCTGACCTGTCTGCCCTGCTAACCACTGAATCTATCTGGCTGCGGACTCGTTCATTCGAATTGTACTTATTACTGCTGTAAATCGTATAAAATAGGCTCAAAAACGATACCGCCAGCATAAGACCTGCCGCAGCATTGAACCATTTACCCTTACGCATCCAGTTCATACGCCTGGAAAGTCTCCGCGGAAGAAGATTCGTATCCATCCTCCCGTCACCCGCAAGCTGAATACCAAGACCGTAAACAACCCCAAAATCGCTCACATTCTCATGAAACTGGGCTGATGAAACATTCTCGCCGAGACTTAGCTTCTCAAACATATCCGGCTTAACTACAGAAACACCAAGGCTCTTCTGCAAATACTTCACAAGACCCTGAAGCTTCATACCACCGCCGATGGCGATTACTTTTGAATACTTCTTGCCCTTACCCGGGCCGCTGCTGTTATAAAAGCCAAGACTTCGCTGAACCTCACTCGAAAGATCCGTAAAAACTGGCTTCATCGCAGTAAAAAGCTGCTTAGCATACTTGCTCATCGCTGCCTTGCACTTAAGCTTCTCTGCCTTTCTGAACTTGAGCTTAAAAGCATCTGCTATCGCCTGAGTAAAAGTATTGCCGCCAATGCGGATACTCCGCTGCCAAACGGTATTGTTAGTACAGATAACAAGAGTAGTATTCTCCGCTCCCATATCAAGTATGATAACTGGACGGTCATCACTGTCAGAAACTCCCGAAATATCAAAATGAGCGTAATTATAAAGTGCCATTGGAGATATCTGAACACACGATACTTTCATGTCCTCATCTGTAAAGTAGTCTATATAATCCGAAATGAACTCATTTTTAAGGGCAAATATACCAACCTCTGTATCAGGACTGTCAGGATTCTCCATTATCTGCCAATCCCAAACAACCTCATTTATATCAAAAGGTATCTGCTGAACTGCCTCATACTGTACTATCTTGGGAATACCCTTCTTTTCTACAGGTGGAAGCTTCACAAAACGAGCGAAACCGTTTCGGCCCGCAACCGCTATACCAACCTCATCCTTCGTAAGATCATGATTCTCACAAAGCTTAACTATGCTCTCACGAATAACATCTCGGCGGGTCTCAGCGTCAAGATCAGGATTTGCAAGAACTACCCTGTGCTGGATACAATCAAAATCAAGTACCTCATAGCTCTCACCGCTCTGACGTATACGTAGAGCCTTAAGCGAATAACTGCCAACATCAAGTGCCCATACCGCTTTAGCTGCAGGCATAACTGTCTCCTATAACTGATTAAACCTTTTTGACGACAAAAATACTCTTTAGATTGCCTTTATCTCTTAAGACTTAAATTAATATTATAATGATAATAATCAAACTTGTAACAAAAAAAGAACACTCAAACATTATTGCAAATATTTATATGCTCTTAATCACAAAAAAGTTCAAATCACAAAAATAAAACTGTATAATACGTCCAAAGCTGCTTTAACAAAATAAAGCCGCATGTCAATTATACACAGATATATTAATAACCCAAATAAAAATACTCTTTTAACACATAATGAAAACTTTTTCAATAACAACATTAGGATGCAAGGTAAACCAGTACGAAACAAGGCAAATTGCGCAGGTCCTTGAAAAACAAGGACTTACATGGACAGACCCCGCACGCAACCCTGACATCCTGATTGTAAACACTTGCTGCGTAACAAAAACTGCCTCTGCAAAAAGCAGACAAGCCGTAAACAAACTAAATAGAATTAGTCCAGACACCTCCGTTTTTGTTACAGGATGCCTCGCAAAAAAAGAGTCACCAGACGATGAACTCAAAAACCTCCCCGAAAACGCAAAAATCATTTACGACAAAAACAAACTCGCTCAAGCTCTGACACAAATGCTCAAAAAAAACAAAAATCACACACCCCCCGCCCAGCTGCAAGACCTCTGCCGGTACAAGAACCAGTCAAGAGCATTCCTGAAAGTACAGGACGGCTGCGACGGATACTGCTCATACTGCATAATTCCAAAAATAAGAACAAATATTACCTCAAAACCAATCGAAAGAGTAATAAACGAAGCAAAAAACCTCATAAAAGCCGGACACCCGGAAATCGTACTGACCGGAATTTTCCTCGGAGCTTACGGCCAAAGCACCGTAAGAAGAAAAAATTGGAACACAAAACAAAATCTGGCACTGCCCAACCTCGTAAACAAAATCGCTCAGCTGCCGAACCTCAAAAGACTAAGACTAAGCAGCCTCGAACCGGGAGACCTCACTGACCAGCTACTCCAATCCTTCAAAAATCACAAAAACATCGCTCCGCACCTCCACCTGCCCCTCCAAACCGGCTCACCCAAAATACTAAAAAAAATGGCAAGACAATACACAATACCCCAATACCTCAATGTAATCGAAAAAATTAAAAACTCTCTCGACTCACCTGCAATTACCACAGACATCATAACAGGCTTCCCCGGCGAATCGGAAAAAGACTTCCAAAACACTATCGAAATTGCTCAAAAAGTAAAATTTGCTAAAATACACGTCTTCAGCTTCTCACCAAGAAAAAACACACCCGCCGCCGAAATGAAAAATCAAATACCACCCGAAACAATAAAACAAAGATCAAAAATCCTCTCAGACCTTGACAAAAAACTACAACTGCAATTCAGAAAAAAATTCATCGGAAAATCACTCCAGGTCATCGTAGAAAAAATACACAAAACCGGCTCAGCCCAGGGCAGATGCCAGCAATACTTCATGGTAAAAATACCAAAAGCAATGAACCCCAAAAAAAACCAGATCATAAACATAACCCTGAAATCATAAACCAAAAAAAAATCAAGGATGGGAAATATACTTTTGAATTGAAGAATCAAGATATGTTGCCAAAAGATAACAAATGTATTATAATAATTGCAACCTGCACAGCAGTCTGGTTTATATGACCCCTGCTGAATTTGTAAAATTCTGTGAAGTCGTCAGCTGTATCAAACAGCGAAAGCATAAGCCTGAACAGCCTGATGAGCGTGAAACCCTCTCACAACAACTGGACTAAAAAAAGGGGCAGACCAGAAGCAATGTGCGTTCATTTGCGAAAATCATATACTTGCGTCTGGATGCGGCAAATTCATTGCAATACCAATTCCCCAATCGGGTGGTTGGCTCGGGCAAGGCATCAATCGGTTTAACCTTCAGGCGATCCTGTGCTTTTATTGTGCAGTGTAAAACGAACATGAATTTACCTTGTCAAAATCAGGCCCCGTATTTTTTGGGGAAATAGGC
>CAZAYB010000191.1:0-2163 GCA_964489215.1 uncultured Pirellulales bacterium | reverse complement strand
TAATCTTCAGGCAAGTGATGGCTGCAATATTTGGTAGCGAAGGAGTAGAAATTGATGGTTTTATGGTCGTTTACTTTAACAGTAGCAATATCATTTACAAGGTTGAAGTCTCTACCAGCAAGCCGCTGATCTATTTGTAATCCAACAATATGTTTCGCTACGTTGAAAGGGGAAAAAATGTTAGTGCTATAAAAATCATTTAATGAACAGACTTTTATCAAAACATCATCCATTTTAATGTTCAGTGGATATGTTTTTGTGAATAACTTTCTAAGGCTGCTTTCCTGTAATACGTAGTTTTCAAGCGTGTCCCATTTATCGAGATAGTGTGAAACTTCTTTAGGAGAGGGATTCTTTACTTCCATTGATTTTTGTCCCATTTTTTGTCAAAGTCTTCGCGTGTAGCTAACGCCCTGATTACATCATCAAAAAATAGCTGTAATCTTTCAACTACTGCTTCCAATCTTTTCTCGACGATGCCCAATTCTGTTTTTCTAACAAAAGCATTCCATCGTGTAAAAATAATTTCATCCTTGTAAAATTCATCCTCGTGATTTATTTATAAAAGTCAAACCAAAGCAAACCAAAATAAAAGAAGCAGGTTCAGGAATAATTATAGGATCATAAGCAAGTACAATATTATCAGAAAGATCCCTGAAAGATATGACAGGATTGTCCGCCGAGTCGAAGTCTAAACCAACCTCATTAACAGAAATACCGTAATGTATAGGCTCAATCTGCCAACCTGAAGTAAAGTCAGTATAAGCAAAAGATACCATACCTCTGTTAAAATCACCCCCCTTAATATAAGCAACGCCTACTCCTCCTTTACTGTCAGTGGCTATTGTACAACGACCTTCAGCATAAAGTTGGTCTATCACGCCTGACACCCAGTTACCTGTTTTAATATCGAATCTCATGAACATGAGTTCCTGTCCATCGTTATAAATCCCTATCGGTGTATCATTTGACGTCAAAGTCAGATCAAACCAGTAGCTTGAAGTGTAAGGCAATTGTGTATCTGAAAAAAGCCACTGTCCCGATGTTAGAGACCCTTTTACGCCGTAATGAATCGTCCCACCATCTTCATATATAATGTTTGCCTGATTAAGTGAATCATAATCAAGAGCAAAATTATTTGAATTAATATCACCTCTGCCATCACTAACTACCTCATAGCTCCACCCATTATCTGAATGTGTCGCAAGCCTTAAATAGTTCTCGCTGTATAAAACGCCCACTTCGCCGTTGTTATCAAAACTTACGCTTGGTAAAATATCGTCAATATAAGCTGAGTAGCCGTCACTGTACCATCCAGCTTGATTTGTTCCATAGAGATTGCCGTATCTGTCGACAAAAGCGGTCGAACCATTAATAGATGAAGCTGCGTCGGTAAGTCCAGTTATCGAAAAAGGACCATCTGCCCAACCTGCAGGGGTAAGTGTGCTTATTCCTCCGCCTCCCTGACTTTCAGGTCTGCCATAAGCAACAACCGGCCACGACTTGTCGGTTCTCATTGCAATTGAAGAATTTCCTGCCCCATAAGAATTTGGTATCTCCTGAAAATACCATACTCTTTGCCCGAATAAAGGCATTGAAGATAGAATAGTTATAACCAAAATAGCAATCAGGTTCCTCATTTCCTTTCTCCTTGTGAAAATTGACCTCATCTAAGGGAGGTATCCGTTCCCTCCTCGTTATTTACAGCATTTGCTTTGCATATAGTGTTTCGCTCCGTTTATTATCTTATTATATAAAAAATACCGGACATTTCAAGTTAAAAATCCGTTAAAATGATCTAAAAAAAGCCGGTTTATAAGCTTTAAATAAAAGAAAGAATAATCAAACGCAATAAAAAAGGACGCTATCCATACACGCTCATCCGAGGCCTGGCAAAAGGCCCGAAAAGGCAGAACTAAAGGTGTCAGCAGAACTAAAGGTGTCAGGTCCCTTTTTTGAGTATCTTTGCCGTACCATTGCTTCAAGCTTTATCTTCTTTAGTAACAAATATATTCAACCAAGCATCTATTACATTTTTTACCTGACTGCCCAAACTTTCTAAAAATATACCCCCTGCTGATTGTTTTTTCGCCGTAGCCGCTTTCACATCCCCCCTTAGTTAGCCCGCCGGTTTAACCGGCGGGTTTATTATCACGACTAACC
>CAZAYB010000190.1:0-6181 GCA_964489215.1 uncultured Pirellulales bacterium | reverse complement strand
GAATATTATTTTAATGCTCTTGCTAAGACAAAAAGGTACATCACAGATGGGGAAGTTTATCAGATAAATCTAAGCCAGAGATTTCACTTGCCTTTCAATGCTTCTGCGATCGATTTGTTCATCTGGCAAAACCGCAACAACCCAAGCCCTTATTCTGCTTATATCGACACTGGTAAATTCCAGATAGTAAGTGCCTCTCCGGAAATGTTCATAAACGTTAATGATAAAATAATCACAACTAAACCGATAAAGGGAACAAGGGCAAGGGAGCTTGAAAATAATACTTTTTCCGCAAGAATAAATGAATCAAGAATAAACGAGCTTGAAAAATGTGAAAAAGAAAAAGCCGAACTGAATATGATAATTGACCTGGAAAGGAACGATATAACCAGGATATGTCAATTCGGTACAATAAAAGTATCTCAGCCCAGAGCTATAGAAGCATATCCGACAGTATTTCACGCTGTGGCGTCAATCCAGGGTCGTCTGAGAAAGGAACTCGACGGCAGGACTTTTTGTGAAATATTAAAGGCAATGTTTCCTGGAGGGTCTATCACTGGAGCACCAAAGATAAGAGCAATGAAAATTATTGAACAGCTCGAGCCCAACAGACGGTCTGTTTACACCGGTTCAATAGGATATATTGCACTTGACAAGAAAGCATCCTTGAACATTGCCATAAGAACGATTATCATCAGTGACAAGGTTGCCTATGCCCAGACTGGCGGAGGCATAGTCTGCGACTCAGACCCGGAACTTGAATGGCAAGAGACTTTGATAAAGGCCAAGGCTCTGATTGCGGGAATAAAAGCAGTAAATAAAAATGGTTTAGAAAATCCAAAGCTTTAAGAGAGCTGATAATTATTTTAGAGCTTAAAAAGGAAGGCACTTATGTCCATGTTGTTCTTAAATGGCGAAATTATTGAAAGCAGCAGTGCAATGGTTTCTGTTGCAGATACAGGACTGCTCTACGGAGCAGGTATATTCGAAACCATCAGGGCGGTTAATTCAAGTGTATTCAGACTTGATGACCATCTCCAGAGACTTTTCAATTCCGCTAAAACTCTGAAAATAAACTTAAACTATAATAAACAGCAGTTACATGACGCAGTCTATGACGTTCTGAAAGCAAATCAGCTTGAACAGGCAAGGATAAGGCTTACAGTTACAAATGGCCCAGGCAATCTGGATAAAAACGATACCCCTGTACCAACTGTCATTATTACCGCGACAGAATTTATGGGTTACCCTCCTGAGTATTACAAATCCGGCGTAAGGGTCATACTGGCAAATAACAGGCAGAACCCACAGGACCCTCTCGCTGGCTGTAAAACAACAAGCTATTACTCAAGAATACTTACTCTCAATCAGGCCCATCAAAATGGTGCTGCAGAGGCACTTTGGTTTACAACCCAGAACATTCTGGCCGAGGGCTGTGTAAGTAACGTCTTCATTGTAAAGAACCAAAAACTTGTAACCCCGACTCTCCAAACCGGAATACTAAACGGTATAACAAGAAGAACCATTCTGCAAATTGCAGAAGAAAAGCAAATATCAACTGCAGAAAAAGACATTTTCATTAAGGATTTGCTCGATGCAGATGAGATTTTCGTATCCAACGTCATAATGGGAGTCTTACCCGTCGTAGCTGTCGAGGCACAGACAATTAATACAGGTGACGTTGGCAAGCTGACAAAAAAACTCTCTGATGCACTTAACGAACAAATGTCAATTTCCAAATGATGATAAGGCTTGAAAAATGAAGTTAAAAAAAATAATATCAGAGATTGAAAACATTGCACCACCTGCTTTGGCCCTTGACTGGGACAATACCGGCCTGCTGATAGGCGACGAACAAAAGCAAATAAAAAAAATCCTTTTGACCATCGACATTACAAACGCGGTCTTAAAAGAGGCAAGAACAAAAAAAACCGACCTTATCCTTAGCTACCATCCTGTCATTTGGCAAGGCCTTAAAACCATTACACAAAACGGTCCCGGAAGAATTGTTTACGAACTGATTAAATCTGACATCGCTGTATATTCGGTACATACTGCTTTTGACATAGTCAAAGAAGGCGTAAACGATATGCTCGCCGAGATCATAGGAATACAAAACTCCGAACCGATTGGTGACTTTGTCCCGAACCCTGCCGGCCAAATGTACAAACTTGTCGTTTTCGTACCCAAAGAACACGTAAACAAACTTGCAGATGCCATTTTCAATGCCGGGGCAGGAGCAATAGGCAATTATTCAAATTGCGGCTTCCAAACTGAAGGCAAAGGCTCTTTTTTGCCCTTAAAAGGCGCAAATCCCGCAATAGGCACCACAGGAAAAATTGAGTACGTCGATGAGATAAAGCTTGAGTCTGTCGTCCCTCCGGACAAAATCGAAGCTGTCATTGAAGCAATGAAAAAAGCTCACCCTTATGAAGAGCCTGCATATGATGTTTTCGGGCACTGTCAGATGGGTAAATTCGGACTGGGAAGAATGGGAACCCTGCAAAATCCAGCAAATATTGAACAAATTTTACAGAATATAAAAAAGGTTACAAAAGCCTCCGCTGCGGGATTAATAGGTCCTGCTGACAGAATCGTAAAAAAAGCCGCAGTTTGTGCAGGCTCCTGTGGAAAAATAATAAATAATGTAATTAACGCTAATTGCGACTTATACCTTACAGGAGAGCTAAAGCATCACCACGCCCTGGCAGCTCAGGAGGCAAACCTAACATGTATATGCCTCTCACACTCTGTTTCGGAAAGATTTGCACTGAAAAAAATTGCAAAGACCTTGAAAAAATCACTGCCTCAAGTGAAAATAGAACAAAGTAAAAAAGACAAAGACCCCTTTGATTGGAAAATGTTATGAAAAATGAGATCGAAGACAATATAAACCAAAATCTCGATGCAGATTGTCCCCAAAATCAGACCGTTCACGATTCTAAGCTCAAAGACGAGGATGATCAGATAACCGATGACGATTTTGTGGAAAATCTGGATGATGAACTCCAGGATGAACCTGATGATGAACAGGTTGATGATCAGGTTGATTTTACTGATGAATCAGATGAAGATAAAACTTCAGATCCCGAAAATGACCATGATGACCATGAGACCGCCACTGAGGATAATGTGGACCGCCAAAAACAAGACTCGCCCCTAAAGACAAAGGTGGACCTTTCAAAAAGCGACGATACTTTTGATGAGGATTTCGACGCAACGTTTGAATCCGTAGTTGAAGCTGTCCTTTTCGCTTCAGATGAGCCGCTTAGTGAATCAAGATTGTCAAGCATTGTAGAGACAGGCTCTGCAAAGCAGATTAGAAAAGCCGTCGAAGATCTCAATAAAAACTACGAGCAGACTAAAAGGGCATTTCGTATTGAAAAAATTGCGGGCGGCTACCAAATGATGACTCTTGGGCCTTATAACCATTGGCTCAGAAACATGTTACGCGTTAAGTCTGACAATCGGCTTTCACAGGCAGCATTGGAAACTCTTGCCATTATCGCTTATAAACAGCCAATTATCAGGGCGGATATCGAAGCTATAAGAGGTGTTGCAGCAGGTGAAATGATAAGAAGCCTTATGTATAAGGGTCTCGTAAAAATTGTCGGTAGGGCAGAAGTTTTGGGAAGACCAATGCTTTATGGCACTACAAAAAAGTTCCTGGACGTTTTTGGGCTAAACAGTCTTGAAGACCTGCCCAACGTAGAACAGTTGAAAAAGCCTCAGGAAAAAGAATAAAAAACCTTGTAAGTCCTTTTTTCAGCTAATTTAAGCAAATATATTTAACTTTTAAGGTAATTACTTACAGAACAAAACCTACTGTCATGTGTATAATAGTAGCGGCGAAGGTTAAAAAAAAAGTTGACATATTAGTTCTAAAATGATATAAGTTAGCTGAGAAAACGACAAATTTCATCATCACCCTCCTCCGAGGCCGGATTTTGCACATTCTTAATGTGCTCCGGCCTTTTTTTTCACTTAAACCGGGTCTTTAGAGCACTTAAACTTATTATGTATGTGATTAGCCCGTTGTGGAGGACGAGCCCGGCAAGCCGAAAAACGGAGACAATGCTGATTATTGGCAAGTATTTTCAATGCAGCCGGGCGAAGCCGCAGCAAAAATAAGCCGTACACTAATCATTGAATTGTTCTATGATACATTATTTTCAATTTCATGCTTCCACAATACCTGTTCACTCCCGTTGCCGATGCTGAATGTTACTGTTTTGTTGGATATATCAAAACTGGCAGATCGCCTGTTGTGCCCGCCAACAGATTTGCCCGCAACGAGTAAATTCCTCTCCAATAAGGCTTCATTGATGCATTTTAAATTGTTTTCACCTATTTTATCTTTCTTCCTGAGTACATCAGCACCGCCTATAAGACATATTCTGATGTCATCTGCCTGGCAACCGGCTTTCTCCATTTCACTGACAATTTCTTTGATAGCGTCCTCTGCATAATATGTCCTTGAGGTCATTTTATTGGCAGGGCATCGGCCCGAGAGCATTATATGTGCCATACAGCCGACTGCTTTGCTGATTGAGCAGGCCGTTAAAACTACGCAGGAACCTATACCGTTAGATTTCAATATAATCTTACTGTTGCCGGATTTGACTTCTCCGGTCTGAACATAAACCAATTTTTTCATCTAATATTTTCTGCCCGAAAAATATCCCTTAATATTGAGTTAAATTACAAAAAATAAAAATAACCTTTTTTTAATAAACAGCAAGAAAAATTATCGGCTTTTTTGACCTTTTATGCATCCATAAAATAAATGTTGATATTAAAAATATTTTCTGATAGCATAATAATATATTTTATGAATGTCCTGAAAAAAACTTTGGACAAGGCCTTACTTGTGATTTTCTCAGGTAAAGTTCAAACCTCTGAAATAGCTAATGGTTTTTGGGGCTTTCAAAAAAATTAATTGATCTATATTTGAGTTCTAAAATGGGGTTAAAGATAGCTGTTCGACTTAGAGGATTATTCCTTAATCTTTTCACGGTTGCTTTTCTGGCCTTCTTAATCGGGTGCGGTAAAAGTGAACCGGCAGATAAGACTTCACCTATTCCGAATCCGGACTTTGGCTCTAATGAATGGAAAATATATAGAAACAAACCTGATCTTACTGCAGTTGCCCGGGGAGATATTAATATTGAAACACTCAAAAGAAAATGGCGAGTAAAAATCGGAAGCTCAATAACCGCTTCGCCCGTAATAAGTGAAGATAATGTATACGTTCCCGCCCTGGATTCACAGCTTGCCGCAATTGACCTCCAAACAGGAAACATAAAATGGAAAGTAAAATTGCCCGATTCCCTCGAATCCAGCCCAGCCATAGCGTCCGGTACCGTATTCCTGGGATGCTCAGACGGCTATCTCTATGCTCTTTCCACTTTAAATGGTGCTGTTAAATGGAAATTTAAAACAGATGCAAAAATACTCGGAGCCGTCAACATCACAAAAACGGACAACAACTTAAGAATCCTTGTCGGAAGCTATGACAGTTACTTATACTGCATCAATGCAAAAGATGGAAAGTTGATTTGGAAATATCAGTCACGAAGCTATATAAACGGAGCAGCAGCTGTCGCAGACCGTAAAGTTGTCTTCGGAGGATGCGATGCAATCATACACGTCTTGAACCTTATAGACGGTGCTGAAATTTCAACAATTGACTCAGGAGCATACATCGCTTCCAGTACCGCACTTCTAAACAAAAAAGCCTACGTCGGAAATTATGAGGGAACTTTTATATGTGCTGATATACAAAAAGGCTCGGTACTATGGAAATTTCAAAAACCAGCAGCCTTTTTTTCATCACCTGCCGTAAATGATAAATATGTCGTTTTCGGCGCAAGGGATAAAAAGCTTTACTGCCTGAATACTGATGATGGAAAAGAAATATGGAATTTCAAAACAGCCGGCGATGTCGATTCGTCCCCGGTCATTTGCTCCGACAAAGTTATTGCTGCCTCAAAAGATGGCTGGATTTACATTATTTCAATAAGATCAGGAAAACAACTCTGGAGCTATCAGATTGGCTCTGAGATACTTGGCTCACCTGCATTGGCAAATAGCCGGATAATCATTGGCGCAGACGACGGCTTTCTCTACTGTTTTGGATATTGACAGGAATATTATGAAAATTGTATTTTTAACGCCGGGC
>CAZAYB010000189.1:0-6277 GCA_964489215.1 uncultured Pirellulales bacterium | reverse complement strand
TCGTTTATATCACCGTATCCGCTTGGCATTTCCCAGCCATCGTATTCCTGGAACTTTGCTCCCAGCTTTGTATGTACTTTGTGCAGCGGGCTTACTTTCAACATTTTATGACCTCAATACGCGTTAATTTTTTTTGATAATATCATAAATAAGCCGGTCTTTCCAATCATTTATACAGCGGATTTTAAAAATCAATTGTCAACAGCTCGATGTACAGTAAAATTGATGACAGGCGTTTTTGGTAACTTATTGAGATGGAGAAAAATATGGATTACAGAGTTGGAAATACGGGAAGGGTTGTAGTTGCAAAATTAACCGAAGGTGATGAGCTTTACGAGAGCCTTGAAAGTATCGCGGCAACTGAGCAGATTAAGGCGGGGGCAGTTTTTGTAACAGGCGGTATACGCAAGGCGGATGTGGTTGTTGGGCCTTTGAAGGAGGCACCGAAGCTTGAACCGAATTTTACTCAATTTACAGGCCCAGGTGAGGTACTGGGAGTAGGGACGATATATATTGATGATGAGGGTGCTCCGAAAATGCATATCCATACCGCGATGGGACGGGGGGATGAAATTGTGGTTGGCTGTCCGAGGGGCGGGGCGAATGTTTTTTTGATACTCGAGGTTACCATAATAGAAATAATCGGTATAGAGGCAGAGCGGACGGCAAATGAATCGGGACTCAAACTTCTGGGTTTCAAATAGTCAGGGCGATTTTTCAGGGCACAGTTCGAGACTGTAGAGATTTTCCGAAGAAGATGAAATCCAGGAGTATAAGTCCGGTGCCGGCAAAGAACAGTGCCAGCCTTATTCGGTAGTTTGAGACCCTTTTGACCCATTGTGGTATTTTTGGTACGTTATGTTTTTCGGTTTGCTGCATTTTTATTAAAAGCTCTGCTATTTTTGTGAGCCTTTTGTCATTTGTGTTCGGGAATACCGTATTATCTTTTTTCAGCTTTTCGCCGAAAATGAGATGCCTTAGCCTTGAAATTCGATTCGGGTCATTTTTTGCTACCTGCAGCTGTCTTTCAATATCAGGTATTATTTTTTCAATTTTCTCGTTTGACATCTTAATCTGGTAAACCGTTGTGTAGTTTCGATAGTAATTATGCAGCTCCTCGACAAGTATCGAGATTGTTATGGCGGCTAATCCGATAGAAAAAAAAACACAGAAGAATATGAACCTTATAAATTTCATGGTCGCCTTTCAGCCAGGTCCGGAACGGTCAATAGAAAATCTAACATGTTTTTTTAATCGGCTTTAGGTGGAGTTTGTCTGCAAAAAGAGCCGATGAGTCCCGACAATTCTGAGTATTTGAGCCTTTTTACAGGCTAACCACCAGAATCAGGGAGAACCATCGGCCCTGTTGATTTAGGCTATTAAGCTTTTCAGGAGTCAGGCTTTATATGGGAAGAAATCTCCGCCATATTTAGCAGCCTTTCCGAGTTCTTCGTTTATCCTTAGCAACTGGTTGTACTTTGCGACCCTGTCTGTTCTGCTTGGAGCACCGGTTTTGATCTGCCCTACTCCAGTTGCCACAGCCAAATCGGCGATTGTGGAGTCTTCAGTTTCACCAGATCGATGGCTCATAACAGCGGTGTAACCGTTTCTTTTTGCGAGATTTATGGCTTCGATAGTCTCAGTCAAAGTTCCGATCTGATTTACTTTTATCAGTATTGAATTTGCGGCGTTAGTATCGATACCTTTTTGGAGACGTTCAGTATTCGTTACGAAGAGGTCATCTCCAACGAGCTGACATTTTGATCCTATCTTTTCATTGAGTTTAGTCCATCCTTTCCAGTCATCCTCTGCCAGGCCGTCCTCGATACTTACGATGGGGTACTTGCTTTGCCATTTCTGCCAGTGTTTTGCCATATCTTCTGAAGAAACCTGATTTTTGGGGTCGGACTTGAAGAACTTATATTTTTTTGAGGATTTTACCCACATTTCAGTTGAAGCAGGGTCGAGTGCAATTGCAATCTGCTTTCCAGGTTTGTATCCGGCTTTTGTAATTGCATCTACAATAACCTCAAGAGCCTCTTCATTTGATTTAAGTGACGGTGCAAAACCTCCTTCATCACCTACAGCAGTGTTGTAACCTTTATCCTTTAGCACTTTCTTTAGGGTATGGAATACTTCGGCTCCCATTCTGAGAGCTTCGGGGAAATTTTTTGCTCCTATAGGCATTACCATGAATTCCTGGAAGTCAACGTTGTTGTCGGCGTGTTTTCCGCCGTTTAGTATATTCATCATAGGCACCGGCAGGACATTAGCGTTACAGCCTCCTACATATCGGTACAGGGGCAGCTGAGCGGATTCTGCGGCGGCTTTTGCAACGGCAAGCGAAACGCCTAAAACGGCATTTGCCCCGAGCTTGGCCTTGTTCTTTGTACCGTCGAGGTTTATCATGAACAGGTCTATTTCTTCCTGTGCCATGGCATCCATTCCGAGTATTTCGGGTGCGATAATATCATTTACGTTTTTTACAGCGGTTTCAACTCCCTTTCCCATGTAGCGTTTCTTTTTTGTGTCGCGAAGTTCAACGGCTTCATATGCCCCTGTTGAAGCACCTGAAGGTACGGCAGCTCTGCCAAAAGAGCCGTCATCCAGGAGTACATCAACTTCCACGGTAGGATTTCCGCGTGAATCAAGTATTTCACGTGCGCCAACGTCAATAATTGTTGTAAACATTTGATTTTTCCTTTCTAATACTGCATAAGTTTTTTAATAAGTATTACAAACCAGTTAAAACCCTTAACTTCGTTCGATTCCGAGACTCGACAGAAGCTTTTTACGTTCCCGGGCATAGGTTTATATTCAGTGCAAGAGATTAACCTTTAATAGGTCCTGCGTCAAGGCTTGATTATTAAATAAACATATTTATAATCATATACCTGAACGGCCGAATTTATTCACCGACTGATTGGAAATGGCTTTTTTTTTGACTGTTACCGGGGCTATTAATGATAAAACTAACAAAATACGGATTGTGGCAGGTGGTTTTTTACCCCCTTGGAGTTCTTCTTTTGATGGCTGTTACGGGGATTATTTGCGCCTTTTTCGAGGTTTCAAGGTTATTTTGGGTACCAGCGGAGTTGACCCTTTTTGCAGTTTTTATCTGGTTATTGGCTTTTTTCAGGGACCCGGAGAGGATAATCCCTGACGGGTCAGGTATTATTGTCTCGCCCGCTGACGGGAGGATAATGGACATAGACCGGGTATCCGCCAATAATATCGGTGAAAACTGTATAAAAATCGGCATATTTCTGAGCATTTTCAATGTTCATATAAACCGTATTCCGTGCAATCTCAAAGTCGAAAAGGTTGAATATAAAAAAGGCAAATTCAAGGATGCCCGTAATCCCCAGTCCAGCAAATTGAATGAATCGAACAGTATTTTCGCGGTTCAGACTGATAAGCCTTACGATAAGGTTTTAATTCGTCAGATATCAGGAGCGATAGCAAGGCATATAGTCTGCAAAGGCTGCAGAGGCAAGGTTTACAGGATTGGTGAGCAATTTGGCATGATAAAATTTGGTTCCCGGACTGAAGTTATTCTTCCCCAGCGAGATAATCTAAAGATAATGGTGAAGGTCGGCGATAAAGTAAAAGCTGGTGAATCCGTTATATTGAGGTATGAATAATGTCAACAGGCTCAAACAGGCGCAAAGGGAGGCTTTTAAAGCGGGTAAGGAAACAAAGGCTTAAGTATATCACCGTTTTGCCCTCACTTATTACTCTTCTTAACGGTTTGTTCGGCTTTGCTTCAATTGTTTTTGCGAGCAGAATAGGATGGGCCCATACGAGTATTCACAATCTTGACCATACAAACTTTGCCTGGGCAGGTTATATGATTTTCATAGCGATGATCGCAGATGTTCTTGACGGCAGGGTCGCAAGGATGAGCCATACGACGAGCAGTTTTGGGGGTCAGCTTGACAGTCTTTGTGACATGATAAGCTTTGGAGTAGCCCCTTCGTTTTTGATGCTTAAGATAATGCGTTATTATATGGGTGAGTTTCTTGATCCGACGGATATGGCGGAGCCTTTTTTAATCAAGTTTATCTGGATAAGTTCGGGTCTTTTTTTAACCTGTACCGCGATACGTCTTGCGAGGTTCAATGTTGAAAATGAAGAAGATGAAACGAGCCATATGTTCTTTTCCGGTCTTCCATCTCCGGCAGCGGCCGGTGCGGTAACATCCATAGTTATCTTCCAGCAGTATATTGAGCCGGCGGTAAGCAAATCTTCATTTTTTGAATTTGCGCCTCGTGTGACCATTTATGTTTTGCCGTTTGCCGCTATTATGTGTTCTTTGCTTATGATAAGCAGGGTTCGTTATCCGCATTTGGTGAATCTGTATTTGCGCGGCAGAAAACCAATAAGTTATTTGCTTAGTACATTGCTTATCGCAGGGCTGATTTGGTGGTCGGTAGAGACATCAGTTGTTTTGATATTCTGCGGATATATGCTTTGGGGTCTGATAAGATGGATTTATCTGTCTGCAGTAAGAAAACTGAGGCGCAATGATAACAGTGAACCGACTTTGACAACCTCCACATCATTTTCCAGCGGACAATGACCGTGCATACCGGGAGTGATTGTCCAGGTCTTTATATTCATATCCCTTTTTGTCAGAAGAAATGCTCATACTGTGTTTTTTATTCTGAGCCGATAGAGAAGTATGATGCCAGGGAGTTTATCGATGCGCTAAAAAAGGAGATACTCCGTATAGATGATAAATCGGTAGATACTGTCTATGTGGGGGGAGGTTCGCCGAGTGTTCTTTGTGCGGGACTTTTGGGAGAGGTTTTGTCATTGGTCAGGTCAAAGTTTCCAAATATAATGGAATTTACCGTTGAAATAAATCCTGCCCAGGCCAGTTTTGATCTTTTTAAGGCTCTTGCGGACAGTAAAGTTACAAGGCTTTCGATAGGGGTTCAGTCTTTCAATGCTCGTCAGCTAAAGACACTTGGCAGAATACACTCTCCTTTTGAGGCACAAAAAGCTGTGGAAAATGCCAAGGCAATGGGGTTTGACAATATTAACATCGACCTTATATTTGCCATACCCGGCTCTAATATCGCTTCTGTCAGAAAGAATATACAAAAGGCAGCAGAGCTTAATGTTGAGCATATTTGCGCGTACAGCCTGTCCCTTGAGCCATTAAGTGATATCACAGAGGAAGTTAATGCAGGAAGGTTAAAAGCTGTCAGCAGTAAGGCGGATGCTGATATGTATAAAGAGGTGATAAGAAGATTAACTGATTTCGGTTTTTTGCATTATGAGATTTCCAATTTCGCGAGGGAAAACTGCCAGTGCCTTCACAACTTGAAATACTGGAACAATCAGAACTTTTACGGAGTCGGGCCGGGGGCTCATTCGTTTATCGGTAATAGAAGAAGTGAGAATGTAAGCGATATAGAAAAATATATACGGTTAATCGACAATGGTGAGAATGCAATTTCGGCATCTCGAGTAATCAGCAGGGAAGAATACGCATGTGAAACGGCAGTGCTTAATCTTAGAAAAAGGGAAGGTATAAATTTAAGCGGATACCGAGCAAAAGTCGGCAGGGATGTCAGGGAATTGTTTTTTAGGGAGATTGAAAAACTTACAGGTCAGGGACTGCTGGAGTTTTCTGAAGATTATCTTTTTCTTACAGAAAAAGCGCTTGCTGTGGCGGATACGGTTATGAGGGAATTTTCGATATCAGATACTGCTATTGGTCGGATTCTCGACGGGTGAGGACTTCTGCGGATATCTTTCTTCTAATAGAACGTAAATCCATCAGTCCTTTTAGCCTATTGTTTTCATTGTTATCCACTACAGGCATGTAATCCAGCTCATATCTGTTCATGTATTTCAAAGCTTCAGATAGCGGTGTCTGATCTGTTGTTTTGTCCATTACAGGCTCCATGACATCCAGTGCTACCAGCCAGTGGGCATCAACCTGGTTGGCAAGTGAATCCTTTATAGCTTTAATGGTAATAGTCCCTGTGAGTGTAAGGTCGTTTGAAACCACCGGATAATACGGCAAATCGGTATTGCAGAAAGTTTTTAATATGTCGTTTAGAGGCATACCCTGGGGCATTGTAACTACTTCGGAGTCCATTACATCTTTTACGGTAAAAGAATTTATGAGGTCCTGTTCTGTAATGTTTTTTCCTACTTCGCCGGCCTTTTTTACACCCAGCTTTACGAAGCCCGGTCCAATTATCTGTACGAGGAAAGTAGAGGCGGTAACGACAAGAATTACAGCCTGTCCTATTTCATT
>CAZAYB010000188.1:1980-6334 GCA_964489215.1 uncultured Pirellulales bacterium | reverse complement strand
TAGGAACAGCAATGCAGACCTGCGGTTATGAGCCTTTTATAGATCTAAGGGTCCCGCCGCAGCAGGAATATACTTCAAGACATATTTACGAACTGAGTCCTTTGGTGACAGAATATAACCTTGACGAAATAGACGCTTTCATTTCAGACCTGATTGAAAAGGCAGATGAGCCTTATAAGAGCCGGGTCAGTGAACAGAAAATTTTGTTTGAAGTTGCAAGACTGCAAACCAGAAATGTTTACAGAGGTCTTTTGATAGGAGAAGGTATCAATGCTGTTTTGCAAGAAGATGCTTGTGATGCAGATAAGTTATATATGAAAGCATTGTTAAAAAAATCTATTGCAGCAAACATAGAAACTTCTGAAATACTTCTAAGTGCCCCTGAAAATGTCAGAGGGCCTCATATAAATGAAAAAGGCGGAGTAGTGGCCGGAGAAATGCTCGGTCTATACCAGGGACCGTTGAAGCACTGGCTTGAAGAAATTGACGGCAACTAAAGCGTTTTTTATAAAAAGCTTCAATTTATCCAGCTTGTTTTGTTTTTAATATCTGCCTGGACGGGACAATTTTACTTTGCCGTTTTAAATTTTTATATTGTAAGGCTATCCAGCTTTATTCTTTCATATCGAACAATTTAAAATTGCTTTACCTGTTTCTTGACATATCATAATAAATTGTTATGATAACGTTAAATATAACGTTTTAGGTTTTTGTTATGCAAAAAAGAACAATAAAAGAGGTTGCGGATGTGGCTGGTTTCAGTGTTATGACCGTTTCGCGGGCTTTGCGAGGCCTGGACGGGGTAAATGAGGATACTCGCAGGACAATTTTGGACGTCGCAGGTCGTATCGGGTATGTGCCATCTGTTGAGGCCCGTGCCCTAAGAAGCGGCTCATCAGCCGTTATAAACGGTACACCGTGTCTGGGTTTGGTTTTCGGCGCTGATACGCAGTTTGCCGATTCTTTTTTTTGCAGTGTTACCAGAGGAGTGGAGCACAAAGCCGCAGAGTATGGATTTTGCCCGCTGCAAATTCATATCGACGACAATTTCGAGCGGTCCTGGTCACGGTTAAAATCAGCTTTCAATGTAGCAAATCTTAGCGGGTGCCTGCTGGTAGGGCAGTTCGGCAAAGCTGATATAGAGTTTATACTGCGTCAAACAGATAAGGTGGTCGTTTTAGACGGCCCTGTTCCGGATGGAGTTGAGGCAGCTTCGGCGGCAGTGGATTATCAAGGCGGTGCGAGGTCGGCTTTGGAGCATCTGGCGCATTCGGCATGCCGGAGGGTGCTTGTCATTACCGGACCGGCTGAGCATTACTTTTCCCGCAGTATAAAAGCGGCAGCAGATACGATAAAGGACGAATTTGAAACCCTCGAAATAATTGAATCGGACTATACCGGCTTTGACGGGATTGATATTATAAAAAAAAGGATTTCACGAGGTTTTGATTTCGACGGAGTATTTTCCAATGATGAAGTGGCTATGGGGGTTTTACGTGGCCTTGCAGAAGCGGGTATAAAATGTCCGCAGGATGTTAAGGTTGTTGGTTTTGATGATATACCTTTTTGCAGGCTAATTGTTCCACAGCTGACAAGTGTTTCTATTGATAAACGTTCTCTCGGTGCTGCGGCAGTTGAAATGCTAAATGAGATGATAAACGGCAGTGCAGATTCTATCAATATTAACAGGGTAGCTAAGACAAAACTTATTATACGTGAGTCAAGTAAATAGATACAGGAGGTTATAATGAAATATGAGATGATGTTTGCGGATGAACTGGAAAAGGCGATTGATGAAAACTGGCCGGTGGTGCTGCCTTTCGGCGTGCTTGAATATCATGCAAGGCATTGTTGTCTGGGGGTAGATACGCTTTTGGTTGTTAAAGGTATTGAGCAGCTTGAAAAGGAAATGGATATGGTAGTATTGCCTCCTTATTATTACGGTGCGGGCAGTTATGTTGTCGCCTCTCCTGAACGAAAAGGTACTGTTCATGTGGATTCCGAGGTGATATTACCCTTTGCTCGAGATTTGTTCAGGTCGCTTTTGCGGATAGGTTTTAAGAACGTCCACGTTTTTATTCACCATCAAAGTGAAAATTTCCATGCAGGTATGCCCAATGATCTTGCTCTTAGACTTGCCGCAAAACAGGTTACTTTTGATGTTCTAAAAGACCAGAAAGGCGAGGGCTGGTGGGGCGATGATGCTATGAAGGATTACTATTCCGCTCATGCCGAGGGCGAGAATCCTTTTAACTGGATACAGGTTCATCCATTTATGTCCGAGAGGGTGCAGAAGGAATTTCCGATTGACCACGCAGGCAAGCAGGAAACATCCCTGATGATGGCGTTTTGTCCGGAGGGGGTGGATATGGACAGGCATTCAACTGACGGGTGGTACGCTCAATCAGCAAAACAAGCGGATATGGAATACGCAAATCGAGCGAAAGAGGAGATATTAAAAGATATAAGAGAGATTTTGAAAGGTTAACCAATATGAATAAAGGCAAAAAAGTTTGGGTTTTTCCTGATGGTGATCTGCCGCCTCACGGTGGAAGTGAACCGCACGGCCATGAGTCGCTTCTTATTCTCAATCTTAATGAGCAGGATGCGAAGATAGAGTTCGATATATACTTTGATGATAAAGAGCCTGTCAAAGGGCTAAAGGATGTGGTCAAGGCAGAGAGAGTCCGCTGTTTCAGGATGGATGAGCCTTTGACCGAAAAGGGATATAAGGTTCCGATGGGCCAGTATGCTTTGGTTGTAAAAAGTGAATTGCCGGTAGTTGCCCAGATTGGCAGGATGGATGTTCGCCAGCCGAATCTGGCTTATTATACGGTAATGGGTTATTGTTGTGATTAAAATTTACAGGAGAAAAAGATGAAGCATGTTATGATACCGCAAGCGGAATACGCAAAAAGAGTTGAAAAAGCGGCCGGGCTTGTTGAAAAGGCCGGCTACGATGTATTTATCGCTAATTCGAACGAGGCTGATTTTGCAAATGTCAGGTACTTTTCGTATTACTGGCCGTTGTTTGAGATAGCTGGTGTCGCGATAGCACCAACTGGCAAATCGTCTTTGATAATCGGTCCGGAATCCGGCACATTTGCCGAGGATCGTTCTAAAATTGACAACATCCATTTGATGACCGAGTACCGTGAGTCTGCGGACCCTGCTTATCCTGATGTTCCGGTCAGTACCTTCAAGGATGTTTTTGAGTCTATTGGTGTGACCAATCCTAAGAAAATCGGAGTGGCCGGTTGGCTTATAACGACGATGCCCGTCTATGAAGGGCTTAAGGCAGCTTTCCCTGATGCTCAAATTATTAACGCTGACCAGATAATGACCGATTTGCGTGTTATTAAGTCAGAGGCTGAACTGTCCTGTCTGCGAGAGGGATTGCGGATAGCCGAGGAGATTTTCCCTGAGGTGTTGGAAAACTTAAAGCCCGGCATGACCGAGCTTCAGGCGGTTGGTATGGTAAACGCTCTGATGTACGAAAGGGGAGCGGAATGCGAATCGCTGCCGAGCTATGTATTTGCAGGTAAAAGCACGACTCACGCTATTTCAAGGCCAACTCACAATGTAATGCAAAAGGGCGATATGATACAGTTGAATTACGGTGCGAGAATTGACGGTTATTCACCATGTATAGGCAGGCCCGTTTGCCTGGGAAAGATGACCGACAGGCAGCGGGAACTGGTCCAGTTCGGCAAAGAGGCGCATTATAAAACAGTCGAGTGGATAAAGGCAGGTGAGATAGCGGCCAATGTCGCGAAAAAATATATACAGTTTTTCAAGGATAAAGGTTATGAATCGAATTATCTTTACGGTCCTTGTCACGGCCTTGGTATGATAGAGGTCGAAAAGCCCTGGATGGAAACTATAAGCGAATATCCGCTTGCCGAGAATATGACTTTTCAGGTAGATACATTCCTTTATGAAAGGGGTAGTTTCGGTCTTCGCTGGGAAAACGGAATGAGGGTCACAAAAGACGGCTGTGAACTGATGAGCAATAAACATATGGATATATATGAGCTTGAGGTTTAAATGGCAGTTAAGACGAGAATATTCCGTGTAGGAGAAAGTGATTTTTACGGCGATGAAATACTTGATGCCCCTGAAACCCATACAAACCAGAGACTAAAGGCTGTCAGTGATGCCGGCTTTAACGGAATCTGGCTGCGAGGCAGATTAAGAGACCTGGCGCCAGGTGCACTCTTTGAAAATTATGTTAAAGATGTTAACGAAAGGCTAAAATCTCTCAAAACTTTATGCAAAAGAGCTGAGAATGTCTCTTATACACAACTGACGCTGCCGACGACTAGACGAGTGTATTATAAAGAGGTGGCGCTTG